>DATFPH010000315.1:0-100692 GCA_035264905.1 Thermoanaerobaculia bacterium | reverse complement strand
CGCGCCGGCTGCGTCGAAGCCTGGCTCGGCGCCGAGAGCGGCAGCCAGAAGATCCTCGACGCGATGGACAAGGGGCTTCGCGTCGAGGAGACGGTCGAGGCGACGCTTCGCCTGCGCGCCGCCGGCATCCGCGCCTGCTGGTTCCTCCAGTTCGGCTATCCCGGCGAGACGTTCGAGGACATTCTGGAGACTGTCCGCCTGATGCGCGAGACCCTGCCCGACGACATCGGCGTCAGCGTCTCCTACCCTCTCCCCGGCACCCGCTTCCACGACATGGTCGCCGCCGAGCTGGGGGACAAGACGCACTGGGCGGACAGCAACGACCTCGCCATGATGTTCCAGGGGACCTATCAGACCCCCTTCTACCGCAAGCTCCGCCAAGTCGTGCACCGCGATCTCGACGTGCGCCACAAGCTGCGCCGAGGCGAGACCTCCAACGGCTTCCAAGCAGAGCTCGGCCGTCTCGCTGAGGACTGGCTGGAGCTGGGCCGCCTGGAGGCGACGTGCCGGAGTGCCGCGCCGACCTGCGTGACCCGGACGTATGGGCCGCTGGAGGCGCCGGACTTGAGCAAGCCGTGGAATTGAGGTGCGCGCTCCCGGCGTCCTCGCCGGCCCAACCGCCATTCCCGCCGCGTAGCCGCTATCCCGCCGGTATCAGCGTTAACCGGCCGGGATAACCGTTACCCGGGGCGCGGCAGCCGTTATCCGAGCCGGGATCACCGTTATCCGGATCGGGATAACCGTGATCCGGAGCCCGGCAACCGTTATCCGGGACGCGGCAACCGTTACCCGGAGCCCGGCAACGGTTATCCGAAGCCCGGCAACGGTTATCCGGAGCGCGTAGCCGTTATCCCCGGCAGGATAGCCACTATCCGGCCGGGTTAAGCCTTACGCGGCGCGTGGAGCCACTATCCCGGCGGTGTAACGGCTACCTTGAGCGGTTGGCGGCAAACCGTCGGGGATAGCGGCAGTCCACCCGCTTTCGGATATTCTTGAAACCCAGCCATGCCAGATCCCCAGATCCTCGCCGAGGCTCTCGTCCTCCTCCTGTCCCAGGCCCTCCCCACCCTCGTCGCCGCGGGAGACAAAGCGGCCGGCAAAGCCGTCGAAGAGGTAGGCAAACAGGCCGGTGCGGCCGTCTCCGGCAAAGTCAAGGAGATCTGGGGCCGCCTCCGCGGGAAGGTCGAGGAAAAGGAGGCCGCGAAGGAGGCTGTCGACGACCTCGCGGAAGACCCGGCCGATGCGGATCGCCAGGCGGCCCTCCGGCGTCAGCTCGTCAAGATCCTCATGGCCGATCCGGATCTCGCGGCTCTTCTCGCGTCTCTGGCCGAGGCCGCGCGGACCGAGATCGCGATAACCCGGCAAGTGAGCACAGGGAATCAAGGGGTTGCGGTGGGAGGAGACGTCCACGGCGGTATTCATCTTCACAACTCCTCCCCCCTCACCGCTGCCACGTCCCCCGACCGCACCGATCCCGCCGCCCTCCGCCGCGCCTACCTGTCGCGTCTCATAGAGCAGGTCGGCGTGCTTTCCCTGACCGGCATCGATCCGGCGGCGGCGCGTGGCGAGGCGGAGGCTCGGTTGAGCCTCGATGCCATTTACACGGGGCTGTGGACGCTGACCTCAGCCGAGGACGCTGATCGCCGGTATGCGTGGCGACGGTTGTCGGCGCTGGAGCAGCTCAATCGCCATGGGCGCCTCGTCCTTCTGGGAGATCCGGGCAGCGGCAAGAGCACGTTCGTCCATTTCGTGGCGCTCTGCCATGCGGGCGAGATCCTCGGCCATTCCCAGATCAACCTCGATCTTCTGCGGGCGCCTCTGCCGCAGGAAGGAGTGGGCGATCCCGAAGATAAACCGGAGCCTCAGCCCTGGGAACACGGTCCTCTGCTGCCGGTGCGCGTGGTCTTGCGCGACTTCGCGGCGCGTGGCCTGCCGCCGGCTGGGGAGCGAGTGACGGCGCGCCACCTGCAGACGTTTCTGGAGGAGGGATTCGACAAGGACTGTCTCGACGGCTTCGCCCGCTTCCTGTTCAAGGAGCTTCAGGAGAAGGGGGGACTCCTCCTCTTCGACGGCCTGGATGAGGTGCCCGAGGCCGAGAGCCGGCGCGACCGGCTTCGGCAGGCGGTGGAGGAGTTCGTCCGCAGCTTCGGGAAGTGCCGGGTGCTCGTGACGAGCCGCACCTACGCGTACCGCAGCCAGGACTGGCGCCTCGACCGGTTCGCCGAGGCGGAGCTGGCGCCGTTCAGCGAGGCCCAGATCGAGACTTTCGTGGAGCGCTGGTACGACCAGGTGGCGGCCACGGGAAGGCTCGGCTTCGAGGAGGCCCGAGGCCGGGCTCAGCTTCTGACGCAGGCCGTGCTGGGTAGCGACCGGCTTCAGGGGTTGGCTGAGAGGCCGCTGCTGCTGACGCTGATGGCGAGCCTCCACACGTGGCGCGGGGGGAGCCTCCCGGAAAAGCGCGAGCAGCTCTATGCCGACGCCGTAGAGCTTCTCCTGAACTTGTGGGAGAGCCAGCGAATCATCCGGGACCCTGACGGGACGACGCGGCTGATGCAGCCGAGCCTGGCGCAATATCTGGACGTCGGCAAGGACCAGGTGCGCCAAGTGCTGGAAGAGTTGGCTTTCGAGGTGCACGCGTGCGGGGATCTGGCCGGCACGGCCGACGTCCCCGAGGGGGAGCTGGTCCTGCGTCTGATGCGGCTGGGACGGAAGCCGGGGACCAATCCGGCCGAGCTCGTGGAGTATCTCAGCCAGCGGGCGGGCCTTCTCGTGCCGCGGGGTGTTGAGGTCTACGCCTTTCCCCATCGGACCTTCCAGGAGTACCTGGCGGCTTGCCACCTGACGGCGAAAGGGTTTCCTCGAGAGCTTGCGGAGCTCGGCCGCCGGGAGCCGGAGCGCTGGCGCGAGGTCGTGCTCCTGGCGGGAGCCAAAGCGGCGCGAGGCGCTCCGTTTGCGACGTGGTCTCTGGCGGAGCGGCTGTGCCCTGTCGAGCCGGCCGAGAGCATGGGACCGGAAGATGTGTGGGGAGCCCATCTGGCCGGCCAGGTGATCGCCGAGGCGGCGGATCTGGAGAATCTCGACGAGACGGACCGGAAGAAGCTGGAACGCCTCCAAGGCTGGCACGTCCACCTGTTGACGACCGATCTCCTCCCGGCGAGGGAGCGGGCACTGGCGGGCAAGACGTTGGCCCGGCTGGGCGATCCACGTTTCGATCCGGAGTGCGGGTATCTGCCGCGAGAGCCGCTTCTGGGGTTCGTCGAGGTGCCGGCGGGGAAGTTCGTCATGGGGAGTGACAATGGTCCTACGGCTGAGTCCCCTCGGCACGAGGTGGAGCTTCCGCGCTATTTCATCTCCCGCTATCCGGTGACTGTCGCCCAATACCGTGCCTTCACGGAGAGCACGGGCTACAAAGCGCATCCTGCGAGCCTCGGGGGCGTCGCGAATCACCCGGTCGCGATCGTGTCCTTTCATGACGCCCTGGCGTATTGCGCATGGTTGCAGGAGTGCCTCGGCGGGTGGGGTTGGCTGGAGGGGGGCTGGAAGGTGACGTTACCCTCGGAGGCGGAGTGGGAGAAAGCATCGCGCGGGAAGGACGGCCGAGAATACCCGTGGGGAAAGGGTGCCGACCCGGAGAAGGCCAACTATGGCGAAACGGGGATCTCGGAGCCGAGCACGGTTGGCTGCTTTCCCTTGGGGGCGAGCCCGTTTGGCTGCGAAGAGATGAGTGGGAATGTGTGGGAATGGACGCGGAGTCTTTGGGGAAAAGATGTGGGCGAAGTCTCCTACAGGTATCCCTACAAAGCAGGAGATGGCCGGGAGGATCTCGAAGCATCATCTGAAGTCCTCCGGGTGTTGCGTGGGGGCGCCTTCTACAATGACACCGGGGACGTGCGCTGCGCCTATCGCAGCTGGTACTACCCGAGGCACCGCGACAGGCTTGTAGGATTCCGGTTGGTGTTGGTTCCATTCTCCTCTGATCTCTGAACCCTCTGACCTCTGAATCTCTGGACCATCGAATCGGAGGGGGGAGCCCCGAGGGGGGCTACTGCCCCCCTCGGGACCCTCGCTCGGCGTGGTACCATAAGCGCCAGGGGTTGCGTCAAAACACCTCCCGGTGATCTGATGACGCGACCCGTCGGGATCATCCAACGAGGGGAGGCACGTATGTGCGCGTTGCCGCTCGAGAAAGAGATCGAGTACCCCACCTCCGACGGCCAGCCGATGGCCGAGACGACGATTCACCGCAAGGTGATGTCCAACCTGATCGGAGGACTGGAACGGCGCTACGCCGATACGGCGGACGTGTGGGCGGGCGGCAACCTCCTGCTCTACTACCTGAAAGGGAGACCGGACAAGTCGGTGTCTCCGGATGTGATGTTGGCTCGGGGCGTCAAGAGCAAGCACGATCGGGACACCTGGCTCCTTTGGGAGGAGGGAGTCCCGCCAGCCCTGGTCTTCGAGATCACTTCCCGCTCGACCTGCCGCGAAGACACGGGGCGCAAGAAGGACCTCTATGAGCGGCTCGGCGTTTCCGAGCTCGTTTTGTTCGATCCATATGCGGAGTACCTGAAGCCGCGGCTCCAGGGGTACCGTCTCGACCAGGGCCGCTACCGGCCCATCCCTCCGAACAGCGACGGCTCCCTCGCTCTGCAGACCACAGGCCTGACCGCTCGCCCCGAAGGAGAGCGGTTGCGGCTGGTGGATACGGCGAGCGGAGAGAAGCTCTTGTGGGAAGAGGAAATGGCTGGGGTTCTCCAGGAGGTGGACACGGCCCGCAGGGAAGCGGAGGAGCGAGCTGCTGCGGCCGAGGAGCGCGCCCGGAGGCTTGAGGAAGAACTGGCCCGCCTGCGAGGCTGACCCCCAGCATTGCCCCCGTCCCCCGCGCGTGTTAGCTTGAGCCACTTGGCAAACACGCACCGGAATTGAGGGGCCTCGCACGATGCCGGATCTCCTGCTCACCCACGGCTACTTCCTCGCGGAGGACGAGAAAGAGCGGGAGATCATGAAGCCCTATCCTCCCCTGGGGCTCCTTTCGATCTCGTCCTTCCTGCGCCGCGCCGGTTTCGACGTCGAAATCTTCGATACAACCTTCTCCCGGCGGGCCGAGCTGCTGGCTCGCTTTGCGCAGGGTCCGGGAGTTGTGGGGATCTATACGAATCTCATGACCCGCCGGCCGGTGCTCGACCTGACGGCCGCGGCCAAGGCGCAGGGTTGGACGGTCGTCCTCGGTGGGCCGGAGTCGGCAGGCTATCCGGAGGAGTATCTGGGGCGGAGCGCGGACGTGGTGGTGATCGGTGAGGGGGAGGAGACTCTGGCGGAGCTCCTGCCGGCTCTCGCCCGCTCCGGGCCGCACCGGCTGCACGGCTTGGCGGGCACGGTGTTCCGGGATGAGGACGGCGCCGTGGTCCACAATCCCGAGCGGGCGCAGATCCCCGATCTCGACTCCCTTCCCTGGCCGGACCGCGAGCGGATCGACCTCGAGCGGTACGTGGAGGTCTGGCGGACGCACCATGGGATGGGGAGCGTCAATCTGATCACCGCCCGCGGCTGTCCGTATAAATGCCGCTGGTGCTCGCACGCGGTGTTCGGTTTCAGCCACCGGCGGCGGAGCTGGATGGACGTGGCCGACGAGGTCGAGCACATCCGCGACCGCTGGCGGCCGGACCAGCTCTGGTATGCGGACGACGTCTTCACGATCAGCCACCGTTGGCTGTTCGACTACGGCGCCGAGCTGAAGCGGCGCGGCCTGCGCCTCCCGTTCGAGACGATTTCGCGGGCCGACCGCATGATGCGCGAGGAGGTGCTGGCGACGCTCGCGGAGATGGGGTGCTACCGCATCTGGATCGGCTCGGAGAGCGGCAGCCAGCGCATCCTGGACGCCATGGAGCGCGGCGTGACCGCCGAGCAGGTGCAGTGGGCCACCAAGGCGGCGCAGCGTCACGGGATGCAGGTGGGCATGTTCCTCATGTGGGGGTACGACGGGGAGACGGAGGAGGACATCGAGGCGACCATCGAGCACGTGAAGAAGGCCAACCCGGACGTCTTCTTCACCACGGTCGCCTATCCAATCAAGAACACGGGGTATTACCAGGACGTGGCGGACCGGGTGGTGTCCGAGCTTGATTGGGAAGGCGCGACGGACCGCGACTACAAAGTCCGGGGCCGCCACTCGCGGGGCTACTACAAGCAGGCGGACCGCTGGCTGCGCGGCGAGGTGAATGCCTTCCGATTGGAGGAGGGGGACCCCGCGGCGGCTGCGGTCGAGCGGGAGGCGGGGCGGGCGGCTCGGGTGGCGATGATGGGGTTGGCGGGGGAGGTGGAGGCATGACCTCACCCCCCTGGCCCCCCTCTCCCATCACCCCCCCACCGACCGGGAGAGGGGGGAACGTATCTGGAGCTTCCGAGGAGCGAAAGGACGGCTGGGGGAACGGTGCCGTCTCCACGGCGGACCCGGAATGTCTATCCGCTCCGCAGTCGTCCCCCCCTCTCCCGGTGGAAGGGGGGGCGATGGGAGAGGGGGGCCAGGGGGGTGAGGGCCCCTTCGACGCGCTGGCGGCCGAGTACGACGCCTACTTCACCACCACTCCGCTGGGCACCCATCTCCGCGAGGCCGTCTGGCGCCGTCTGGACGCCCGGTTCTCTCCCGGTGACCGGGTGCTGGAGCTGGCCTGCGGTACGGGGGAGGACGCCGTTCATCTAGCGCGGCGGGGAGTGCGGGTCACCGCGACCGACCCCTCGCCGGGAATGCTCGAAGAGGCCCGCCGCAAGGTCGCTTCGGCAGAGCTCGACGGCTCGATCGTGTTCCACCAGCTCGCGGCGGAGGAGCTGGCGGCAGCGGCGGACGCTCTCCCCGGTCCCTTTAACGGCGCCTTTTCCGATTTCGGCGGGCCCAACTGCTTCGCTGACCTGGGCGCCGTCGCCCGCGCCCTGGCGCGGCGGCTGCGCCCGGGCGCTCCTGTGCTCCTCTGCGTGATGGGGCCTCTCGTGCCTTGGGAGTGGATCTGGTACCTGGGACAGGGAGATCCGAAGAAGGCCTTCCGGCGGCTGCGGCCGGGGGGCCTGGCCTGGCGCGGGATGACCGTCCGCTATCCGTCGATCCGCGCGCTGCGGCGGGCCTTCGCGCCCGGCTTCCGGACTTTGCGGACCGGCGCCGTCGGCGCGTTCCTGCCTCCGACCTACACGGAGGAATGGATCCGTCGCCATCCTCGCCTGCTGGCGGCCTTGTCGCGCTGGGAGCGCCGCCTCGAACGGATGCCGCCTCTCCCGTGGCTGGCCGACCACTATCTCATCGAGATGGAGAGACGGGCGACATGACGACGCTTGCTCCCGCTCCGCGTCCGGAGATAGCCGGCGTTGCCGCGGCGGACGCGCTGCCGCGGGTGGACCCGGTCGAGCGGCTGCCGATCCTGATTCTCTATCCCCACAGCCGCTGCAACTGTCGCTGTCTCATGTGCGACATCTGGCGGGCACGGGGCAAAGGTGAGCTTTCCAGGCAGGACGTGGAGGGGTGGCTTCCGGAGTGGCAGAAACTGGGGGTGCGGCGGATCGTGCTGTCCGGCGGTGAGGCTTTGCTTCATTCGGATCTCGATGCTCTCTGCGCGCCTTTCCGGGAGGCGGGGATCGGGATCACGCTGCTCTCGACCGGGCTTTTGTTGCGGCGGGACGCGGACAAGCTGGTCCGCTGGTGCGACGACGTGATCGTCAGCCTGGATGGCCCGCGGGTGGTCCATGACCGCATCCGCAACGTGGCTCGCGCCTTCGAGAAGCTGGCAGAGGGGGTGGCCGCGGTGCGCTCCGCCGATCCGCGGGTGGCCGTCTCCGGCCGGTGCACGGTGCAGCGGGAGAACTTCCAGGAGCTTCGCGCCACGGTGCGGGCGGCCCGCGAGCTGGGGCTCGACCGGATCAGCTTCCTCGCCGCCGACGTGACCAGCGAGGCGTTCAACCGGCCGGGGGGGTGGGATGTGGAGCAGGCGGCCGCGGTGGCCCTGACGGCGGAGGAGCTGCCGCTCCTGGCCGCCGAGATTGATGCTTTGGAGCATGAGCATGCGGCCGACTTCGCGGATGGGTTCATCGCGGAGAGCCCGGAGAAGCTCCGCCGACGCCTCCTCCAGCACTTTGCGGCGCTCCTCGGCCAAGGGGATTTCGCTCCGGTCGAGTGCAACGCGCCGTGGGTCTCCGCCGTGGTCGAGGCGGACGGCATGGTGCGCCCGTGCTTCTTTCAGCCGGCTTTGGGGAACCTGCGGACGGCGGGAAGCCTGGGGGCGGTGCTCAACAGCCCGGAGGCCGTGGCCTGGCGCCAGGGGCTCGACATGGCGCGGAACGAGATCTGCCGCCGCTGCGTCTGCTCGCTGGCTTTGCGGGAGAGCGCTCCATGAGCCGGATCAAAGTCGTGCTCTACAACCCGCGGGCGGTCTTCTACACGATGCCGCTCGCTCTCCTCGCCGTGGGCTCCCATCTCGACCCGGAGCGGTATGAGGTGGTGATCATCGACGGCCGGTTGGAGAGCGATCCCGAGGGGACGGTGCTCAATGAATTGGATGGCTCCGTCTGTCTCGGCGTGAGCGTCTTGACCGGCGGCCCGATCGACGATGCGGTGCGGATCTCCCGCGCGGCCAAGGCGCGGCGGCCCGATCTGCCGGTCGTCTGGGGCGGCTGGCACCCGTCGCTGTTCGGCCGCGAGTGCCTGGAGGAGCCGAGTGTGGACGTGACCATCCAGGCGCAGGGCGAGGTCACGTTCCACGAGATCTGCGACCGGCTGGCGGCGGGGGAGAGCGTCCTTGAGCTCGACGGGTGCCTGGGCTGCTCCTACCGCACGGTCGACGGCGCGATCCGTCAAAACCCGGCGCGTCCGCTCCTCGATCTCAACCGCCTCCGCCCGCACGACTACCGGCTGCTGCCGGTCGAGCGTTATTACACGCTCAAGGGCAAGCGGCAGCTCGACTACATCTCCTCCCAGGGGTGCGCCTTCCGCTGCACCTTCTGCGCCGATCCGTTCGTCTACAACCGTAAGTGGGTCGGGCTGGCGCCGGAGCGGATGGGCGAGGAGATCGAGGCGCTCTGGCGGCGCTACGGCTTCGACGACCTGTCGTTCCAGGACGAGACCTATTTCACCTACGCACCGCGGGTGGCCGCCGTGGCCGAGGAGATCCTGCGGCGCGGCGTGCGCACCACCTGGGCCGCCACCATGCGGGCCGACCAGGGGGAGCGCCTCTCCGAGGAGGTCCTGGCGACCTGCCGGCGCTCCGGCCTGCGGCGGGTGATCATCGGCGTCGAGGCGGGCTCGCAGGAGATGATGGACCGCATTCAGAAGGACATCAAGCTGGAACAGGTCTTCGTCAGCGCCGAGAAGTGCCGGCGCCACGGCGTCAAGGTGATCTTCCCGTTCATCGTGGGCTTTCCGGACGAGACCGAGGAGAGCGTCCGGGCGTCCCTTGACGTGGCGAAGCGTCTGCGGTCGATGTCGCCGGACTTCGAGACGCCGGTCTTCTACTTCAAGCCCTACCCCGGCTCGCCGTTGACGGACGAGGCGGTGCGCGACGGCTATACCCTGCCGTGCACGCTGGACGAATGGGCGCGCTTCGACTTCATCGGCTCCGCGGGACCCTGGGTGAGCCCCGAGGTGCACCGCCGGGTCGAGCGCTTCAAGTTCTACCAGCGGATCGCCTGGGTGCCGGGGAGTCCCTGGAGCCGGCCGGTCCGCGCCCTCGCCCGCTGGCGCCTGCGGCGGGACGCCTATGGTCTGCCGATCGAGAAGACCCTCGGCGAATGGCTCTGGCCGCAGCCCGAGCTGTCGTGAGACCTCCAATGATCTGACGGATCGGTCCGATCGGTCGGATCCGTCGGATTTCTGCTATCCTGTGCCCCGCTCAATCGAGGTCCAGGATGTCGTTGTCGCAGTTGTTTGTCCGTCGTTCTCTCCGTCGTGTCCTCACTCTAACCGCTCTCGCGCTGGTGGCAGCCCCCGGCTTTGCCCTGGAAGACGTCCGCTCCGCCTTTCCGGGGATCCCCTGGCTGCAGCGGGTCGTGCGGGAGGGCATCTCTCTCCAGGTGGATCTGGAGCCGGTGGCGAAGCGGGAGGATGGCGCGCTCCGGGAGAAGGATCGCGTGGCGGTCCGAATCCACGTCGCCGACGTGACCACGGGCCAGCCGTTGGACGGCCTCGATCCGGTCGCCTGGCTGGCCGCGGCCCCGGAAGGGTCAGGTCTCGATCCGGAGAGGTGCCTCGACGAGGCGAAGGCGATCGTGGCCACCGGCGCGCCGGAGCCTTTGCGGGAGACGGCTCGGCCGGGCACCTACGAGACCGTGGCCCGCCTGGGCCGTCCCGGCCGCTACGAGCTCGTCTTCTTCGTGGGCTCGCCGCGCCTCGTCCACTGCTTTCAGGTCGAGGTGCGGGCTCGGGGCGACCGGAGCTAGCTCACTCCCCCCGCCGCACCGCGTAGACCGTCACCACCTCGTTCCCGAAATCCCGCCGGGCCGCCGGCTCGTGCGTGAGCCCCTGGCGCCCGAGTGCGTCGAGGAGCGCGGGGCCGTCGCCGTCGGTCGAGAGGAGGAGAAGGGCCACGCCGCCCGGGGCCAGCGCGGCGGGCAGTCCTGCGGCGAAGCGCTCCAGCACGTCCGTTCCGCGCCAGGCGAGGTCGAACCGGCTCTTCGGGACGCCCCGGAAGAACGGCGGATTGAACAGGATCAGGTCGAAGCTCTCTCCCGCCACCGGCGTGAACAGATCCCCTTCACGGACCTCGATCCGGTCCTCCAGACGATGCAGGAGCGCGTTCAATCGCGCGCAGCGCACTGCCTCGGGATTGAGATCGACGGCCACGACCCGGTGCCCGCGGCGGGCGGCGAACACCGCGCCTACGCCCGAGCCGGTCCCCAGGTCCAAGGTTCGAGAGCCCTCGCGCCGCGGCGCGGCCCAGGGAGACGAGGCGACGGTGCGCGCGAGGACGGTCCCCGTGCGGAAGAGCGCCGGATTGAACACCTCGGGGAGCACGATCAGCGGAAGGCCGTCCACCTCTTCGAGGACGACCCGGCCCAGGCGGCGGCGCAGGAGAGGGCGTTGGAGGCTGTGCCCGAGGAGCGCCAGCCTCCGGGTGAGAAAGTTCATTGAGCTGAGATGATCTACCCTGCCTTCTCGGCCGACAGCACCGCCCGGTCGCGCAGCTTCTCGGCGGCGGGGGAGAGCGGGGCATGGGTGAGGATCTTGTTGATCCGGTCCATGGCCTTCACCGCATCGCCCACGCCCTGGTAGAGCACCACCTCGGCATAGAGGTTGTCGGCGAGCACGTTCAGGCGGCCCAGGACCTCGGGGGCCTGCCCGCCTTCGGGATAGCGGCGCAGGTACTCGGCGCCGTTCGCCAGGTCGTCGTAGCTCCTGGCCATGGCGGACAGGCGCTCGCCGGCGATCTTCTTGATCTCCGGATCGCGGTTCTGCTGCGCGAGCTGCTGCAGGGCCGACAGCTCCTTGAGGTTCGGCGCCAGCATGCGCAGCCCGGCGCGCGCCCGCTTCCCTTCGGGGCTCTCGGGCGCTGTCTCCCAGGCGGCCAGGTAACGCGACACGGCCTCGGTCTGGTTGCCCAGGCGGCTGTAGGCGTCGCCCAGGGCGAGCCCCACCTCGGGAGCCTGGGCCGCCTCGGGATAGTTGCTCAGGAAGCTCTCCAGGAACGAGGTCTCGTAGATTCCTCCGCCCAGGACCTCCACGGCCCGCGGATACGACTCCTTGCGCTGCTTCTCGAGCTCGCCGATCTCCGTCTCCAGCGTGGCGATGAGGTCGCTCTTGGCGTCGGTCGCGCGGACTGCCGCCGCCTCGTCGCGGTAGTGCCGGACGAGAGCGCCGAAGTCGCGCGACAGGAGCGGCCGGGTCATCTCGGCTTCGCGAAGGGAGTGGAGCTTCTCCAGGCGGAGGTTCTCCGCCACCTTGCCCTGTGGCCAGGCGGCCAGCGAGACGCCTTTGACGTAGCTCGTCTCCTTCTCGGCCGGACGGTTGCGCTCCATCCAGGTCATGAGCGTCGCCTGGGTGCGCAGCCGGTAGTCGTCGGCGGACGTGCTCTTCTGGACCTTCCAGGTCCCTTTGCGCGCCTGCGCCGCCCGGACGCGTTCCTCGGGGAACGGATGGGTCTGCCAGTAGCCGTACTCGCGGAGCTGCGGCGCCCGGCTGTTCATCTTCTCCCAGACCTTCTGGGCCCCGGCGGGATCGTAGCCGGCCATGGCGGACAGGCGCTGCCCCTCGGCGTCCGATTCGTCCTCGTGGTCGCGGCTGTAGCTGCGCAGCAACAGCTCGCTCAGGATCAGGCTCGCCGCCGCGGCTCCTTGAATCCGGCTGGGGCCGTAGCCCACCCGCGGATCGTAAGGGACGCCGTCCTCGGTCCGGTTGCCGCGGTCGCCGAGCATGACGCCGACCACGGCGAGGTTACCCAGGACGTTGAGGAGCGTCGACTTGCGCTGCATCCGCTTGTAGTGCTCCAGGGTCACGTGACCGATCTCGTGGCCGAGCACGGCGGCCAGCATGTCGTCGTCGAGGCCGAGGTCGAGCAGCCCGCGGGTGACGAAGATCTGGCCGCCCGGGAGGGCGAAGGCGTTGGGGACCGGCATGTCCACCAGGGAGAACGTGAAGGGGAACTTCTGGAACTCCGATTGTTGGGCGAGCTCGTAGCCGATCCGGTTGACCCGCGCCTGCTCCGCGGGGTTGTCGTACTCGCCATAGACCTCCGCCGCCTCCGCGGCCGCCTGGAGGCTCTTGGCGAAGAGATCGGGGTCGGCGATGCCTGATTGGGCGTGGGACGGGGGCTGGGCCGCCGCGGGACGGGGGAGGGTGGCGAAGGCCGTCAGCAGGACCAGGAGAGTGGTCTGGCTCCAGGAGAATCGGCGGCGGAGTCCTTGTCTCATCAGGTGTGCCTCAACGTCGTGCGAACATGGCTTCAGGCGGTGCAACAAGGCCGGCCGCGGCAAAACTCCCGGAGAGCGCAACGCTGACCCGGATGTACACATCTTACATCCGGCCGGGCGGGCGGCCTTGTGGTAGCGTTCCCGCCCATGAGCGAGCTGACGATCGAAGTGCCGACCGCCAAGAGCTCTGAGGAGCTGCGCCAGGTCCTGGACGCGGCTCTCCAAGAGGAGTTTCCGGGAGGAATGCTCAAGTGGCGCTGGGAAGGGGACGCGATGGAGCTTTGGGGACCGGGGGCCAAGGGGTCCATCCTCCTGGAAAACGGACAGCTGGTGGGCCGCGCGAAGCTGGGTCCTCCGGCCAGCATGATGCGCCCGGTCATCGAGCAGAAGATGACCCGGGTGCTGAAGAAGGCCGCGGTCTGACCGCCCCGCCCGCCGCCCCCGCCGAGCTCTTCCGATACGCCGCCCGCGATCCCGAGGCTCCCTGGCTGTTCCGCCAGGAGGGCTGGGCCTGGCTCTGGATCTCCTGGCGCCGGGCCGCCGCCGTCACCGCCGCCTGGGCCGCTTCTCTCACCCGGTTCGCTCCCGGGACTCGCGCGACCTTTCTCTACACTCCCTGCCCACACTGCGTTCTGCTCGATCTGGCGGTGCAGGCGGCGGGGCTGGTCGCGGTTCCCGAAAGGGAACAAGGACGACAAGGACTGCAAGGACGGCAAGGACTGCAAGGACGGCAAGGACGGGTGGAGGTGGAGGTGGATGGGGAGAGCGTGGTGCTCCCGTCCTGGGAGGAGGCGGAGCGCGCCGGGGCCGCTCAGCCCCCACCCGAACGCTTGGCCTGCGGTGGGGCGGTCGTGCGGAAGGCTGTTCTTTTGCAGGGTGACCTGATCGCCGCGGCGAAACGCGTCGGCCGGGAGATCCCGGAGCTCGCCGCGGGGCGGCGCCACGTCCTGGTCCTCGGAGGCTTCGCCGGAGATCCGGCCGAGCGCGCCCTGCTCGCCTGGGCCACCGTCGCCGGGGCCGCCCTCTTGCTGGAGCCCGAGCCGATGAGCTACGTGCCGACCGCCGTCTGGGCGCGTCCCACGGTCTTCGCCGGCACGGCGGCCGACCTGGTTCGGCTGCGGGCAGCCGCCGAGCGGGACGAGGCCGGCTTCAAGATCTTCCGCCGCCGGCGCCGCCTGCCGTTCGGCCGGCTGAGCGCGGTGCTGGTCACGGAAGGGGAGCTGCCGCCGGAGGAGACGGCGTTCTGGGGAGAGCGCGGTGTTCGGGTGGGGCGGATCGGCTTTGCCGCAGAGCGGCAAGAACGTGGTATATAAGCCGGGAGAGAGGAGAGAGACCCATGGCAGAAAACCTTCAGACCCAGGAGACCCGGCCGCCGGCGCCGTTGCGCCCGGTCAACACGGCTTCGGCTCTGGAAGAGGTCACCGAACGGGCCGACACCGTCTGGACCGGGGGCTCGGGCCGTCCCATCTCCGTCAAGACCAGCGAGCGCCGCGATCTCAAGGGGCCGCGCGGCCGGGTGGCGATCATCGACGGCTGCCGGACCCCTTTCATCAAGTCGGGCACCGACTTCCAGAACATGGACGTGATCGATCTTGCGAGCGTCGCCGCCTCGGAGCTGCTGGCGCGCACGGGGATCGATCCCACGATCATCGACCTCTCGGTCTTCGGCGTCGTGGTGCCGGCGCTGCACGCTCCCAACCTGGGACGCGAGGTGGTGTTCCGCACCTCCATGCCGATGCGCATCCCGGGAGTGACGCTCAACCTCGCCTGCGCCTCCTCCACGCGCGCCATCACCTTCGGAGCCAACGCGATCCTCGCGGGAGAGTGCGACATCGTCCTCGCCGGCGGGGCCGAGTCGTTGTCCAACGTGCCGATCCAGTTCTCGCGCAAGGCGGCGGGCGTCTTCATGGAGCTCAACAAGGCCAAGACCCTGCCGCAGCGCGCCACGGCGATCAGCAAGCTCCGTCCGGCGGACCTGGCGCCGGTGGCGCCGGCGATCGCCGAGTACACCACCGGGATGTCGATGGGCGAGTCGGCGGAGAAGATGGCCAAGGAGAACGACATCTCGCGGCGCGCCCAGGACGAGATCGCGCTCCTGTCGCACCAGCGGGCTGCCGCAGCTACCGAGGACGGCCGCCTGACTTCTCAGATCGCGCCGGCCTTCCCGCCGCCGCGCTACGACAAGGCGGTGACGCAGGACAACGGCATCCGGGCCGATTCGTCCGCGGAGGTCCTGGCGAAGCTCAAGCCGGTGTTCGACCGCCGCTATGGCAGTCTCACCGCCGGCAATTCGAGCCCGCTGACCGACGGCGGCTCGGCCGTCCTCCTGATGAGCGAGGAGCGGGCGAAGGCTCTCGGCTATGAGCCGTTGGGCTATCTCCGGTCCTACTCGTTCACCGCGCTCAATCCGGGGGACCAGCTCCTGCAAGGACCGGCCTACGCCGCGCCGGCCGCCCTGGATGCCGCCGGGCTCAAGCTGTCGGACATCGACCTGGTGGAGATGCACGAGGCCTTCGCCTCGCAGATCCTGTCCAACCTGAAGGCGTTCGCCTCGAAGAAGTTCGCGCAGGACGAGCTGGGCCGGAACGAGCCGCTGGGAGTCGTCGACTTCGAGCGGTTCAACGTCACCGGCGGCTCGATCGCCATCGGCCATCCGTTCGGCGCCACGGGCGCCCGCGTGGTGACGCAGCTTCTCTACGAGCTGCGCCGCCGCGGCCGGAACCTGGGCCTGGTCACCGTCTGCGCGGCCGGCGGGGTCGGCTTCGCGATGGTCGTCGAGCGGGAGTGAGCTCCTCTCCCCTCGCCGGCCGCCTCGTCGTCGACCTCTCGCGCCTCCTCCCCGGCCCCCTGACGACCCGCCTCCTGGCCGACCTCGGAGCCCGGGTGATCAAGGTGGAGGAGCCGAAGCTCGGGGACCCGGTGCGGATGGCTCCGCCGCGGCTCGGGGGGACGGGTGCCCTGGCGGGCATCCTGCTCGCCGGGGTCGAGAGCGTGGCTCTCGATCTCAAGGAGAGGTCGGGGCGCACCGTCCTGGAGGCGCTGCTCGACCGGGCGGACGTGCTCGTCGAGAGCTTCCGCCCCGGGACCCTGGCGCGCCTCGGCTTTCCGCCGGAACGGCTGCGCGAGCGCTGGCCGCGCCTCGTCGTCTGCTCGATCTCCGGCTGGGGGACGGACGGTCCGTATGCCGCGCGGGCCGGCCATGACCTCACATATCTCGCCATCGCCGGAGCCCTCGCCTCCACCGCCGCCATGCCCGCCGCGCCGCTCGCCGATCTGGTCGGCGCGTGGAGCGCGGTGACCGCGGTGCTCGCCGCGCTCCTGGAGAGGGAGAGGACCGGACGGGGGAGCCACGTGGACGCCGCGCTGTTCGACGCCGGAGTGCACGCCAACCTGACCGCCTGGGCCGCCGAGGCCGGGGATACGAAGAAAAAAGTGGGTGAGAGACTGCCGCTGACCGGAGCGCTCCCCTGCTACGACCTCTATAAGACCGCCGAGGGGGACGTACTGGCACTCGCCGCGCTGGAGCCCCACTTCTGGCGCCGCTTCTGCGAGGCGGCCGGGCGCAAGGACCTGATCCGCAAGCAGTACAGCCCGTCGCGCCGCATCCACCGCAAGGTCGCGGCCCTGATCCGCAGCCGGACGCGGGCCGAGTGGCTCGAGCTGATGAAGCGGGAGGACGTCCCGGCCGAGATGGTCCTCTCCACATCCGAAGCGCGCGAGCATCCGCAGACCCAGGCGCGGGGCATCCTCTTCACAGGCCCGGACACCCTGCCGCGCCTCGCCTTCCCGGCCCGCCTCGACGGCGAGCGCCCCCAGGCCGCTCCCCGCGTCCCCGGCCACGGCGAGCACACCCGGGCGATCCTGGAAGAATTCGGCCTCCCCGGCTACGAGCAGGCCTACGGGGTGGGGCGACGGTTCAGCTGGAAGCGGCTGCTGGGGCGGTGGTTCTAAGCCCTACTCCGCAGCCACCACCGCCGCGATCTTCGCCACCATCTCCGCCATCGGCACCGGCGGCAGCCGCGACATCACCAGCAGCGTCAGGTCATCCCGCAGCGGCTCGTCGCCGATGTGGTGGTCGAAGTCGGCGAGGATCCGGTCGTGGATCGACCAGGGCGCGCCTCCGTCCCGCAGGAGCCCGGCGATCCGCTCGTAGCTGAAGGAGCGGCCGGAGGCGTCCACCGCTTCCGCGAGGCCGTCCGTATAGAAGACCAGAAGATCGCCTGGCTGCAGCTCGGCCGTCCCGGTGACCAGGGGGAGAGTCTCGCGCATGCCCAGGGGGAGCCCGCCGCAGCCCAGCTCCTCGACTTGGCCGTCCTGCCGCCGGACGAACGGGAAGGGGTGCCCGGCGCAGACGAAGTCCAGGGAGCCCGTTCCCGGATCGAGGACGCCATAGAAGATGCTCATGAACGTCCGCTTGTTGCCGATCCGGTAGATCGCGCGGTTGAGCAGGGCGGCCACCTGCTCCGGCGCCGGATCGAGGTCGAGAGCCGTCTTCAGGGTGGCGTTGGCGATCGCCATCACGAGCCCGGCCGCCATGCCGTGCCCGGAGGCGTCGCCCACGACCAGGGCGACGCGGCCGTCCGGCAGCGGCATCAGGTCGTAGTAGTCGCCGCCGACCTCGTTGGCGGTGCGGTAGGAGTGGGCGAACGACCAGCCGGGGACGACCGGCATCTCCTGCGGCAGCAAGGCGGCCTGAAGCTCGCGGGCCACCTCGAGCTCGTCGCGCACGCGGATGCGGTCCACCAGCTCGAGGGCGAGCAGATAGACCAGGGCGAGAAAGCTCAGGGTGAACCAGAACGGCGAGAAGTCGATGAGGATCTGGACCTGCTCATTGCCGACGGCGACCTCGAGGTCTCGGGTGAAGCCGATGAGCAGGAAGACGAGCGCCAGGACGAACACCAGGCGCCGCGCCGGGCTGAGCTTGTAGGAGAGGCCGAGGAAGGCGAGCCGGGTGCGGTGGAGCAACCGCCTGAGCCCCTTCTTGGGCTCGGGCGCCTGGGCTTGATCCCGGGTGAGCACGGCATAGGCGTTCGCCGCATCGCGTTGGAACAGCCGCTGCAGGTCGCGGCTGTTCATCCCCGCCGTGTAGTCGCGGACGAAGCTGTTGAGCCGGTCGAAGAGGTTCTGGGTGCGTGCGCGTGCCATTCCGATCTCTAATTACGGCTGCGCGGCGGGAGTGTTTCCGGAGCGCGATGGGCTCCATTGTATCGAAGGGGCAGGCCTCCATCTTCTAGTACGCTGTCCAACCAGAAGTGGTCGATGGTGCCGCCGAGACCTCACCCCCCGACCCCCTCTCCCATCGCCCCCCCTTCCTCCGGGAGAGGGGGCGCCACCGCCCGGAAAAGGCTGAACCTGAACATGTCACGAGGGTTCGCAGGGATTCCCCCTCTCCCGGCCGGTGGAGGGGCGATGGGAGAGGGGGCCAGGGGGTGAGGTCTACGGAGCTGGCTCCACCACTCAGTCCTGGAGTGACGCTCTACTAGCTAGCTAGAACTGCCGGTAATCGGGATTCCACTCCTTGATCAACTCCAGAGGGTATTCGGGTTCATCCTCTGCATAGGAGCGTTCGAGAGCGATAGCGGCCCCTGTGTACCACTCCCGATCCTCGTCCTCTCCCTCGCTTTGCCAAATATCCAGCCAATCCTCGTCCATGGTTTTCTCCCTACCCCCCCGCCGCCGCCCGGCCGGCTTCGCGGGGCAGGTGGGCGATGGAGCCGGCGTAGTAGCGCAGGAGGGGCATCTCGTCGGGCCGGGCGCGGTAGAGGCCTTCGCTTTCCTCGACCAGGTGGCGGAGGGTGAGCATGCGGAGGCCCGCGACGATGGCGTAGTCGCGGTCGCGCCGCGGGACGTAGACGTGGGCTCCCGCGGCTTCGAGCTCGCGCATCCGGCGGTGGACCTCGGCCTTGAGCTCCAGCTCCGACAGGGCGTCGCCCGGCCGCTCCACGAAGACGGAGGCCACCAGCGGCACCGGCACGACCGGAATCACCCGCCCCACCGCGCTCATCAGCTCGGCGCCGAGCCCCGCCAGGTGCTCCGCCCGCTCCTCCCGCTCCATCCGCCGGAAGTCGAGACCCCGCTCGGTCATCCAGCGGCGCATCGACACCGGCGTGCCGAAGCTCACGCAGGCATAGCCGAAGCGGTGCCAGCGGCTGCGCAGCATCAGCCCGACGTTACGCAGCGCGAAGCCGACGGTCGTCCGCGCCGCCTTTGCTTTCCCCGGGCGCTGAGCATCCGGTAGGGTGTCCAGCAGCAGCGTCCGGTCCTCCAGGACCCGGTCGTAGTTGATCCCTACCGGGATGAAGACGAGGTCCCGCTCTCCCTGGGGATCGAAGCCGCGCAGCATGTAGTCGAGGACGCCGAGCTTGGGCTGGCGCAGGCGCCCGTCCCGCGAGAGGCCCCCTTCCGGATAGACCGCCTGCGGCACGCCGGACGAGGTCGCCATGTGGATGTAGCGCTCCAGCACCCGCCGGTAGAGCGGGTCCCCGGAATTGCGCCGCACGAAGTAGGCCCCGGTGGAGCGGATCAGCGTCTGAAGCGGCCAGACGCGCGCCCACTCGCCCACGGCATACGACAGGGTCGTGCGGCTCGCCGCCAGGTACCCCACCAGGATGTAGTCCATGTTGCTCCGGTGGTTCATCAGGAAGACCACCGTCGAGTGGGGCTCGATCGTGGTGAGCCCCTGCTCGTCCGAAGCCCCCAGGCGCACCCGGTAGAGCAGCCGCGCCACGTTGCGTGAGAGCCAGTAGCCGATCCGGAAATAGAAGTAGGCGTTGAAGGCCGGCACGATCTCGCGCGCATAGGTCTCGACCCGCGCCAGGACCACCTCCCGCGGCACTCCTTGGGTGCGGCTGTATTCGTTGACCGCCTCCACGACCTTGGGGTCGTACAGCAGGCGATCGATGAGCACCTGGCGCTTGGTGCGGTGGAAGGCGGGGATCTTGAGGTCGAGCCGGGTGTTGACCTCCTCGATGACCTGGTTGACCTGCCGCCGCAAGTACCAGCGGACGCTGGGGACCAGGAAACGGTCGAGCACCGCCACGGCGGCGAGCGCGCCGAGCAGGAGGACCAACCAAAGAGGTAGACTGACGCTGCTGTTCATTTGGAAACCCATCCGATGATAGCGTGACGCTCGCCGTTTCGCTGCATGAACGGATTTGTCACCGGCAGGCGACCAGCGGGAACTTGTTGTCTAGAGATGCCGAGGATTCATCCGAAACCGGACGCTCTTCGCGGAATGTGGGGTCTCCTCCCGGAGTCCCGCCGCCGCGCTCTGCGTCACGCTCACGAGTGCGCTTCCTGCCGGGCCGCGCTGGAGGCGGAAGGCTCGGGGACGACCGTTTGGCCGTTTCCCAGGCTCGGGCTGGCCTACGACCGGATCATTGACCGGGTTTTGTATGACTTGGCGCCCCGCATCCGGCAGGCGAGCCGGGAGCGGGCGGAGGCGCCGGCCCTGCTGGCCGAGCTCGTGCGCCATGCGCCGGGCCAGCGGGAGATGCTGGTGCGCAATGCCCGCCGATTCCGCAGCTTTTCTCTTTGCTTGCTGCTCCTCGACCGGTCGCGCGAGATGAGCCCCGGAGATCCCAGGGGCGGCGAGGGATGGGCGCTTCTTGCGCTGCATCTGACTGATTTCTTGGATCTCGGAGTTTACGGGTCAGAGCTGATCGAGGACATCCGTGGCCGCTCCTGGTCGTTTCTTGCAAACACGCGGCGGATCTCTGGAGATCTGCTGGGCGCCGAGAGGGCATTCGCGTGCGCCGAGGAGCACCTGCGGCAAGGGACGCGCGACCCCTTGGAGCGTGCCCAGATGCTGGTCCTCAAAGCAACTCTTTGCCGGGTCCAGTGCCGCTTCGGGGAGGCGGAGCGGCTGCTGCGACGCGCTCTTTCGATCTGGCTCTGGGCAGGAGAGTCGCGTCGGGCTGTCGAGGCGATGCTCACTTGGTCGGTGGTTTACTCAGAGCACTACGAGCCGGAGCGAGCGATCCGACTGCTGCGTGAAGCGAGCGGGCTTCCCGCTGCCCTTAGCGATCCTCAACTGGCCCTCGCAATCCACCACAATCTGGCCATGAGCCTGATCCAAGCAGAGAAATTTCTAGAGGCTGAAGGCCTGCTCCTGCACAATCGCGATCTCTATGATCAGTTCCAACTCCCTGGCGCGGAGCTGTCTCGGCAATGGGCGGAGGGGCAACTGGCCAGTGGACGCGGAAAAATGGCCGAAGCGGAGGCGCGTTTTTCGGAGTTGCAGTCGACGTACCTAAAGCAGGGGCGAATTGATGACGCCGCCCACTTGAACCTCGAGCTTGCCCTGGTTTGCCTCGCGACCGGCCGGCCTGCTGAAGCGGAGGCGCTGGCAAACGAGGCGCTAACTATCTTCGGCGGGCTTCGGGTCGAGCGCGAGACCCTGGCGGCTTTTCTGCTCCGCTATACCGCCGCGAGCCTGAATTCATAGCTCGCCGCCGCCTCTTCGACCTTCTTCTGATACTCGCTCTCGTTCAGGTGCTCGCCGAGCGCCGCACTGACGGGGAGCACCATGGGCATGGGGCGCCACTCGAACGGCTTCCCGGTGTGCGCGTCGACCAGCCGCCCCTCGGCCACGGCGTTGGTCGCCTCGGCCAGGTTCAAACCGGCCAGCGCATGGTCCAGCGCCCGGATCAACCCTTCGTGCTCGGGATGGACGAAGCGCAGGTGCTTGCGGCCTTGCGAGGCGGTGTGGAAGTGGGACGGCACGAACAGCAGGCCGTCGAGCTGCAGGCGGTCGCAGGCGACGACCAGGAGGGCGATGATGTCGGTCACCAGCCCGAGTCCCGGGTGCTTCTGGCCCGGCAGCCGCGGGCGGTCCACGGTGAATGGGAGACGCGGGTTCTGCAGCAGCAGCCACTCGATGCGCAGCAGCGCCATCCCCGGGATCTCCCGGCGGTCGATGAGCAGCCGCGCCTCGATGAGCAGCTCCTGGTGGTCGCGGTCGCCGTAGATGCGGACCGTGTCCCCGGCCGGATTGCCCAGCTCCGTCTCGACCGTCGGCTCGGCGAAGCCGCGGCTGCGCAGCCGGTCGAGCACGCCCGAGCGCTCCAGCGCGAGCTCCAGCCCCTGCCGCGAGTAGAAGCCGAGAAAGCGGGTCGGCCGGTGGAGCCCCGCGGTCATCGGCAGGATGTCCTCCTCGGTCAGCCCCCAGTCTGCGGTCAGCCCGTCGCCGGTCAGCTCGTGCGGCGCGGTCTCCTGGGCCACCCGCCGGTAGCGCAGCAGCGTCGACTCCTCGAAGTCGGGCAGCTCCAGCGGCTGGCCGCGGCGCAGCAGGGCGGAGAAGAAGCGCGCCGAATAGCGCCAGGCGCCATGGCCGTACCCACCCGCCAGCGCCACCACCATCGGCGGCTTGCGCGATCCGCCCCGCGCCAGGTTGAGGACAAAGAGGTCGCGCTCGAGCATCCCATCCGGGGAGATCTTCCAGTTGCCCAGATGATCGTCCGCCGCCGGATCGCAGCCGGCGAGATAGAAGACCAGATCCGGACGGACGCTGTCGCAGACCGGCGGCAGGTGCCGGCGCAGGATGTCGAGATAGACCTCGTCCCGAACCTCACCCAGCAGCTCGATGACCGTGGCGGCCACCGCCCGCCGCCCCCGCTCGTCGGACGTCGTCAGGTTGTGGATGGAGAAGGTGTGGACCGTCGGGTCCTCGGCGAAGATCGAGCGGGTGCCGTCGCCGTCGTGGAGGTCGAGGTCGACGATCAGGACCGGCCCGCCGAAGCCTCGCGCGCGCAGCTCGCAGATCGCCACCGCCACGTCGTTGAAGACGCAGAAGCGCTCCCCCTTGGCGGCGAAGGCGTGGTGCAGGCCGCCGCCCAGGTTGACGGCGATCCCTTTCGATCCCAGGGCCAGGGCCGTGGCGATGAGCGTGCCGCCTGCCATGACCCGCTGGGTCTCCAGGATGCGCTCTGTCTGCTCGTCGCCGATCGACAGGCCGACGATGGAGGTCAGCGAGCCGGGCCGGTTCAAGGCGTCCAGGTAGTCGTCCGTGTGGACGCGGCGGAGGTGGCGGAAGGAGGCGGGCGGCGCTGAGTGCACGGCCTCGGAGGAGAGCAGGCCCGCCGCATCCAGAAAGCTCAAGATCCGCTCGCCGCGCAGCGGATCGACCGCCGCGCCCTGGAGGTCGAGCTGATAGCGCCGGCTGTAGACGAAGTCCGGACCACGGCGGCCGAGCAGCCGGCCGAACGACTGCCGCCCCCGGCGGAGCGCGCGGAGCAGAGTCGCCGGAACGCTCACCGCAGCTTTACCCACGTCGCCCCCCAGCTCCCGGCCTCCAACGGCGCGTCGCCGAACGCCTCGACGCGAGGATCCCGCTCCAGGAGGGTGCGGACGGTCTGCCGCTGCACCCCGATCCCCTTGCCGTGGATGATGCGCAGGTGGCGGAGCCCTTGGTCGTAGGCCGCGTCCAGGTAGTCCCGCACCAGGTCCGACACCTCCGCCGGTCGAAAGCTGTGGAGATCGAGGACGTCGGTGATGGGGAGCTCAATTGAATCGGACGGATCGGTCGGATCGGTCCGATCGGGCTTCTCTTTCTGCATCGCGTTTCCCCCGGACATTCCAGAGCTATATAATGCCTTCATCCACCGGCTGACAGGTGATTGGAGAGCGGATGCACGGCAGAAAGACGGCCGAGAGTGCCCTCGTCGAAAGCGCCGAGCGGTCGCGCGCGATCTTCGATGCTCTGGAAGAGGGGATCGTCCTCTATGAGGCGGACGGTACCGTCTCCGGCTGCAATGCCAGCGCGTGCCGGATCTTCGGCCTGACGGAAGAGCAGATCCTCGGCCGGGGTCCCCGCGATCCCGCCTGGCGGGCCATCCGGCCGGACGGGACCCCTTTCGAGCCCGAGAGCCACCCGGCCGCCATCACCCTGCTCACGGGGCAGCCCTGCTCCCAGGTGATCATGGGGATCGAGCAGCCGGATGGGACCCGCGCCTGGATCTCGATCAACTCCCGTCCCCTCCGCCGCCCGGGAGAGGCGGAGCCGTTCGCCGTCGCCGTCTCGTTCTCCGACGTCACCCGCCGCAAATCCACCGAGGAGGAGCTCCGGCGCCGTGCCTCGCAGCAGTCGGCCCTCGCCGACCTGGGACGTCACGCCCTGGAGGGGACGGAGATCGAGGTCTTGATGGACGAGGCGGTGCGCCACGTCGCCGCGGTCCTCGGCGTCGAGCTGTGCAAGATCGTGGATTCCGGGCCATCCGGTCTCCGTCTGCGCGCCGGTCTCGGATGGGCGAGCGACGAGTCCGGCTGCTTGCGGCCGGTCCGGCTCACCGGTGGCGGGATCGTCAGCGAGCGGCTCAGCGGGATCGCCGCTCCGATCCCCGGCCGCGAGCGTCCCTGGGGCGTGCTCTCCGCCGCCTCGCGGGCCGACCGCGACTTCGGACCCGAGGATCTGGAATTCCTGGAGGCGGTGGCCAACGTGCTGGCCGTGGCCCTGGAGCAGGAAGAGCTCCGGCAAAAGATCAGCAAGTCGTCCTACGAGTGGCGTATCACCTTCGACGCCATCCCCCATCCGGTCCTGCTCCTGGAGCTCGACGGCCGCATCGTCCGTCTCAACGAGGCGGCCCGCGACCTCGCCGGCCTCCCGTTTTCCGAGGTCCTCCGCCGCACCGTGGGCAAGGTCCGCGACGGCGAGCCCTGGCGCACCATCGCTCTGCTGCTGGACCAGATCGAGAGCCGGGCCGGCGGAGGGAGCGAAGGGGCGGCCGCCCAGGTCGGGGACGAGCAGGGACGGACCTGGGACCTTTCCCTGAGCCCGGTGCTCAGCCCGGACGGTCAGCGCGGGGTCGTGGCCCTCGCCCGCGACCTCACCGACCTGGTGCGCCTCCAGGAATCGTTGCGCCGCAGCGAGACCATGTCCGCCATGGGGGTGCTGGTGGCAGGCGTGGCGCACGAGGTGCGCAATCCGCTGTTCGGGATCTCGGCCACGCTGGCCGCCTTCACCTCCCGCTTCAAGCGGCGCACCGAATACCGCCGCTACGTCGAGGTCCTCCAGGGGGAGGTCGACCGGTTGAGCGCGCTGATGCAGGACCTCCTGGACTATGGCAAGCCGCTGCGCCTGCTGCTGGAGCCCACGCGGGTCGGTGAGCTGATGGAGGCGGCACTTGCCGCCTGCGAGCCGTTCGCCGCGCAGGCGGAGGTCGAGGTCGCGCTGAGCGGAGGGGAGGGGCTCCCCGCGCTCGTCCTGGACCGCAAGCGGATGGTCCAGGTCTTCCAGAACCTCCTGGAGAATGCGATCCAGCACTCACCCCGGGGGGGACGGGTGGCGTTCCGGGCCGAGCCCGCCGCGGTGGGCGAGCCGGAAGGAATCCTCTTCCGGATCGAGGACGCGGGCCCTGGATTCCAGCCCGAAGACCTCCCCCACGTCTTCGAGCCGTTCTTCACCCGCCGCCGCGGCGGCACCGGGCTGGGGCTCTCCATCGTGCAGCGGATCGTCGAGCAGCACCAGGGAGAGATCGCCGCGGCCAACCGCCCCGAGGGAGGGGCGTTGGTGACGGTGCGGCTGCCGCGGCGTCCCCATTCCTGAGCTTTACCGGAACAACTTCAGGAACACCACGTACAGGACGAACCCGTCGTCCGGTCCGGTGACAGGAACGCCCACGTCCAGGTTGACCACCGTCTGCCACGGGCCGATGAACGTGCCGGCGAGCCCCACGCCGCCCAGCAGCTCGTTGTCCAGGCCGGTCGCTTCGTCGGTCGCCCAGGCCACGTCGCCCACGGCATCGAGCCGCAGCAGCTCGCCGACCTCGAAGCCGTAGGTCAGGTGGGCCGCCCAGGCCTCCTCGGCGCGCACACGGTTCGACTGGTAGCCATGCACGCGGGTGCCGCCGAAGAAGCCGAACTGATACTTGCTGAAGCGGTCCAGGTCGGAGCCGCCGACGTAGTCGATCTCGGCGCCGACCTTCTGGAAGCGGGGGAGATACCAGTTCTTGCTCGCCCGCGCCTCCCAGCGCTGAAAGTCCCTCGTCTCCTCGCTCCAATCCGGATTGCCCGGCAAGCCCCAGAAGTCCCATTCCGAGCGCCGGCTGTAGCTCCCCCGGGCGGACAGGCCGTAGCCGCTGCGCGAGAAGCTCGCTCCGAGCTGCACCGAGTGCGTCAGGTTGTCGCTCGGGAGGACGAATTCGTCGGCGGTGTTGTCGGTGCTCCCGTAGTGCGAGGAGAACACGTCGTACTCCAGGCTGAGGCGGGTGAAGTTGCCGAGCGGCCGGCCGAGCTTGAGGCCGAGGCTCGCCGGCCGGTTCTCCACCTCCTGCTCCTTCAGCTCCTCGTCCAGCGAGAAGACGGTGTCGGCGAAGGGGAAGGCGATGGCGAAGAGGTCGCCGCCGAAGTCGAACTTGCTGCCGAACAGGCGGGGCTGGGCCACGTTGGCCGTGAGCAGGGCGCCGGCGAAGAAGACGTTGAGCTGGTTGCCCGTTCCCCGGAAGTCGAAGTTGAAGTAATTGATGCCGCCCAGGGGGAGAGGGAAATCCAGCGCGTCGTCATAGAACACGCCGCCGAGCAGGAAGAGCTTGCTGGTGTCGAACCCCTCCTTGACCACCCGCTGGCCGGACTCGTCCTTCACCAGATAGCGGAGCCCCCGCTCCGTGTCGCGCACCATGGTGACTTCGGACTGTTCGATCTGGGCGCGCTTCTCCTCGAAGTCGGCAGCGTTGATCCGCACGTCGGAGAGCAGGGTCTCGCGCTCGACCACGGTCGTGGCGTTGACCACCGAGAGGATCTGCTGGGCCACCATGCGCAGCGGCATGACGTAGCTCTCGGCCGACCACGGGGCCGGCTGGCCCTGGGCGTCGACCGGCGAGTACTCCATCGTCTCTTCGTTGGAGATGACCTCGCCCTCCAGGCCGCTCTGGACGGCGCGGGTGCGCAGCCGGGCGTAGATCTGGCGGTCGATCCACACGCTCCCCTGGTAGAGCTTCCCCGCCTCGCCCGGGCCGGCCGGGGCGAAGTCCACCACCCAGGCGTCGCGCCCGTTGACGCGGTCGGTGCCGCGCAGCCGGTAGCGGTACTGGCGGGTGAAGTGGATCTGCAGGGGGACGGCGGCGGCCTTTTCCGGCTGCACGAGCGGGATCTCGGGGAGCTTCTTGTTGCGCCAGCGGACGCCGTTGACGAAGAGGGTCTCCCAGGCCCAGTCGGTGCCGGTGTCGCTGAAGAAGAAGGGACCCTGGAGGGTCGCCTCGAACGTCTGCGAGCCGGCGGCCGGCTGGAAGCGCAGGTGGGTCGTGTTGGTGGCGCTGTAGTGGTCGAGCTTGCGGTCCTGGGCGTCCTCGAACGCCTGGAGCCGGCGCAGGATCTCCTCGACCGGCATCTCGCGCTGCGAGGCGACGTTCACCTTCTCGGCGACCCCCTCGCGCTCTTCCGCGGTGGCCCGCTCCAGCCCGAGCACCGCGACCCGGCCGGGACCCTCGATCCGCAGATCGAGCCCGTTGGCGGTCACCCGGCCGCTGGGCGGCACGACCCGGCCCGGCTCGTACGGGAAGCGGGCCGGGCGGCGCAGGCCCGGATCGGAAAAGTGGAGGTCGAGGGCGCTCGCCCCCTCGGGCGCGCGGAGGATGACGCGGAGCGCCAGGTCCTTGCCGCGGACGAAGGCCCACGACTCCGGAGCCCCTTCCGGCGAAGAGCTCGGATCCCACGAGAGGTCGCCGGAGAATTCGAGGGCGAGCAGCGCGAGCGGCCGGGCCGCCTCGGCCGGCAGACCCGGGGCATGGAACAGGGTCATGTCGAAGCCGCGGGTCGCGGACCGGGCCGCTTCGGCGAGCACGTCGGCCGCCGGAGTCGGAAAGGCGAGGGCGTCGAGCACCACGGCCCGGCCGGGATCGAGCCGCTGCTGCACGGCTTCGAGGGCGGCGGTCAGGCTCGCTTCCGGCGCGGGGCGGAGGACGAGAGCCTCCAGGTAGGCGGCGATCTCCTCGCCATAGAGGGCTTCGAGGGCCGCCACGTCCGCCGCGAGCGGCTGGGTGGCCACCTGGGCGTCGTCATGGGCGCCGGTCAGGGTCACGGCGGCGCGCTTCAGGAGGAACCCGTACTCGCCGGCGGCGGGCTCGGCCGTCTCAGACCCCTCAGGCCGCCAGATCACCTGGAACCAGGTGCCTTTGGGGGCCCGGCCGGCGATCTCCGCCGCGGCGCGCAGCTCGGGTTGCAGGCGGGCCGAATTCTGGGCGAGAGGAGCGGGGGTCCGGAACACCAGGGAGAGCCATGGCGTGGCGCCCGCCTGGCGCAGCGCCTGGAGGTCCTCGGCCGAAGGCGTGGCGGTCCCGTCGAGCGGGACCTCCCAGGCCACATAGAGAGGGCTCCCCACCTCCAGCCGCGCCACCTGGGACAGCAGCGTTGCGATCTCCGCCGGGGTCCTTGCAGTCGTTGCAGTCGTTGGCGTCGTTGGTGCCACCGCGGCTTCCGGAGTCTCCGCGGGCGCCGCACCTTCAGAGGCGGGAGCAGCTATGGGATCGAGCCGCACGCCCGCGCACGGTTTGCACGGGAAGGTGGCGGCCTGCAGGGCGGTCGGGGTCAAAAGGATGATGCAGAGGGCAAAGAACCTGGAGCGATACATGGCGCATGAGCATAGCAGGGAGCCCTTCCCCGGGGGTGAGAGTAGAATCCGCCGCATGGACTTCTCTGGACGGCTGGCCGCCTTCCCCATGAGCGACCTCCTGCAGTGGGCCAAGAACGAGCGGCGCACCGGGGCCCTGGTCGTCCGCCGCAGCGCGCGCGAGAAGCGCATCTACCTCGACCGGGGGGACGTGGTCGGCTGCCTGTCCGACGATCCCGCCGAGTTCTATGGGCAGCACCTGCTGATCTATGGCCACCTCACCGAGCCGCAGCTCTTCCAGACGCTGACCCACTGCACCCAACAGAAGGTGCGGCTGGGCGCGGCTCTGCGCGAGCTGGGGATTCTGCCGGACGAGGTGATCCAGCGGACGCTGCGCGAGCAGATCGAGGACACCATCTGGGACATGTTCCTCTGGCCGCGCGGCCTCTTCTATTTCCAGGAGGAGATGCTGCCGGAGGAGGATCTCCTGCCGGAGCCGATCGACACCATGGGTCTCATCTTGGAGGGGACCCGCTGGATCGACGAGATGGACCGCATCCGCCGCGTGCTGATCCACGACGGCGTGGTGATCCGGCGCGGCGCGCAATGGCCCGGCACCGACCTGCCGCCGCTCGACCGGCGGGTCGCCCGCGCCGTGGACGGACAGACCGTCGGCGACCTCTACCGCAAGGTGCGCGGCTCGTATTTCCGCTTCCTGGAGAGCGTCTACCGCCTCTGCATCGCCTCCGTGCTGGACATCCAGGACGTGGGGGAGGAGACCTTGGCCGGCACCTTCGAGATGAGCGTCTACGACCTGCTGCTGGAGCAGGCCACGGAGGATCAGATCCTGGTCGCCCGCAAGCACATGGCCGTGCCGCTCGACCTGCTGGAGCGCTGCTGCCCGGTCTGGGTCGGGGAGCCGTCGGCGGAGGAGCAGAAGAGGATGCCGGCGCGGGCGCGCGACTTCTACGCCCGCCTCGACGGCCGCACGTCCCTGGGAGAGGCCTTCTCCGGAGACGCCCGCCAGCGCGCCCGCGAGCTGGATCTCCTGCTGCTCCAGCTCCAGAAAGGGAGGCTCGCCCTGCTGCCGGTGCCGCTCGACCGTCTCGAAAAGCAGGCCGAGGAGAGCGGGGTGCCGCCGCTCCAGCGGTGGTGGAAGCGGGTGTTCGGTTAGGGCGTTTCTTGTCCCCCCAGACCCGTCACCGCTCCCAGCTCCCCAAAAAACTCCGCCGCCCGGCCTTGCAGCCAGTCCTCCTCGACCTTCTGGAACAGGCGGTCGCGGCGGGCGCGGTTCAGGCGGCCGAGGGCGATCAGGCCGCTTTCGACGGAGCGGCTGCGCTCGGCCCGCAGGACCTTCTCGTCCGGCGCCGGCTCGACCGAGAGCTGGAAGAGCTTGAACGCGCGGTCGGACGAGGCGGTCGCCGCGGCATCGTGCAGCCCGGTCTCCAGGACGTGCGCGTCGTGGAGCTCGCCGAGAACGTCCTGGAGCGCCTTGAGCCGCTTGACCAGCGGGGCGGCGGCCGGGAGATCGTCGAGCAGCGGCTCCAGCAGATAGCGCAGGCGCTTGGCGCTGATCCGCGCTTCGTGCGCTTCGGTCTCGTCGTCCGCATCCTCGATGCGCGCCAGGTGCGTCTCCAGCTCCTGCGATTGCTCGCGGAGGATGGCGGCAGTGGCTTCGCCGAAGGTCGGACGCCGGGCCTGCGGGTCGAGGTGGATCTCCGTGCGATAGACCGTCAGCTTCCGGCGCAGGCTCTGCTCCAGACCGGGAAACTCGTCGTCCAACTGGTCGATCAGCGCGTGCTGGGCCTTCCGCATCCGTTCGTCCAGGCGCGCCAGGAGCCACGCGAGGCTGGCGCGGTGCGACGCGGCGAGGTGCTGGCTCTGCGGGCGCAGCCACTCGATCTGCACTTCCGTGTCGCGCCCCGGGCCGGTCGCCTGGGCAAGGTCGCGCAGCCGGCGCCGCCGCTTCTTCGACAGGCTGTCGTCCAGTTGCGGACGATAGGCGCGCAGACAGCTCCGCAGCCGCCGCAAGGCGACCCGGAAGTCGTGGAGCGCCTCGGTGTCGGTCGGGTCCTTCAGGCGAGGAAAGGCGGCCGCCGCCTGATCGAGAAACGAGAGGGCGAGGAGGCGCGCTCCTTCCTCGGGAGCCCGGGCGAGCAGAGACGGGTCCATAGCGTCCAGGTCAGTCGGAAAGCTGCCGGAGCTGTGCGGGCGTCAGTGCCCAGTGCAGTGTGGCCGTGCCGGCGCCCACCTCGTCCGGAAGCTCCAGGAGACAGGCGCCTCCCTTGCGGAAGGCGAGGAGGCGGCGCTCGGTGCCGGTCAGGAGCCAGGAAAAGATCTGCCCCAGGCTCGGCTCGTGGCCGACGGCCGCGATCGTCCCTTCCTTGCGCTGGCGCAGCCAGAGGAGGAAGGCGGCCGGCGTGCTCTCCGGGGAGAGCTCCTCGATCTCCTGGACCTTGAGGCCGTCGTAGACCGAGTCGAGGATCGCCCCGGTCTGGGCCGCGCGCGTCAACGGGCTGGTGGCGAGCAGGTCGATCTCGGGGACCAGCCCGCAGAGCCCGCGCGCGGCCTGCTTCATCTTCTTGCGGCCCTCGTCGGTCAGGGGACGGAGGCTGTCGTCCTTGCCGGTGCGGGCAAAGTCCTCCCGCTCCTCGGCGATGGCGTGGCGGATCAGGAGCAGTCGCATGGGGGGCACCTCGCTTCCGCGCTTCATCTTATCGAAGCTGAGGTGAAAAGCGATCGGACGGATCGGTCGGATCCATCCGATCGGTCGGATCTCAAGGCCTCCGAGGATGGGCGCTACTCCTCGTCTTCGCTGTACAACCCCGCGGCCTCCTTGAGGTGCTCGTACTTCGCGAGCTGCTCGGGGGTGAGAATCGCCGAAAACGCCTGGTCGAATTCCTCGTAGGCGGCGCGGATGTCATCGCGAATCCCGTCGATCGCCACGACCGTCTGGCCGGCGGCGCAGGCATCCGGCGCGGCGGCGTCGAGCTGCGTCTTGAGCTGATCCTGCAACGGCTTGAGCTGATCCTGCAGCGGCTTCACGTCGGCTTGCAGCTCCTGGCGGAGGGTCTTGAAGGTCGCGACCTGCTCGGGGGTGAGCTTCAGGAAGCGCGCCAGGGCCCGCGGGTTGCGCAGGACCGCCTCGGCGTTCTGCGGCGGCTTGGCCTCGGCGAGGAACGGCAGGGCGAGAACGGCGAGGAAGGCCGTGGCGGTCAGCAGTGACTTGATCTTCTGCATCATGGTTCTGGATCTCCTTTCGCTCCGTGAAACCCGCGAGCCGCGGATTTCCTGCGCGCCAATTTTACTCGCTGTGATAGTTTGGGCGCGGCCGCGGGAGGCCTCCCGCGCACCTTCCCCGGAGGAGAGAGCCGAGCATGGGTTCCGAAGACCTCAAGCGCACGCCCTTGCACGCGTGCCATGTCGAAGCGGGGGCGCGGCTGGTGGAGTTCGCCGGCTGGGAGATGCCGGTGCAGTACGCGGGCGTCATCGAAGAACACCGGGCCGTGCGCAACGCCGCCGGCCTGTTCGACGTCTCCCACATGGGAGAGGTCCGGGTGCGCGGCGCGGGCGCCGAGTCCTTCCTCCAGCGCCTGACCCCGAACGACGTGTCCAAGCTGACCCCCGGGCGGGCCCATTACAGCGGCCTGCTCACCGACCGGGGGACCTACATCGACGACCTCCTGATCTACCGGCTGGCCGCGGACGACTTCCTGGTCGTGGTCAACGCCTCGAACGCGCCGCGCGACTTCGAATGGATCGCCTCGCGGGCCGGTGGGGAAGCCGAGGTGGTCAACGAGAGCGACCGCTGGGCGCTCATCGCCCTCCAGGGGCCGAAGGCGAAGGAGATCCTGGAGCCGCTGTCCCCCGGCGCCTCCGAGCTGCGCTACTACGGCTTCCGGCAGGGGCAGGTCGACGGCCGGCCGGCGCTCATCTCGCGCACCGGCTACACCGGCGAGGACGGCTTCGAGCTGTACGTCGATCCGGAGGACGCGCCCGCTCTCTGGCGGCGCCTGGTGGAGGCCGGGGCCAGCCCGGCGGGGCTGGGCGCGCGCGACACCCTCCGCCTGGAAGCGGCCATGGCCCTCTACGGGCACGAGATCGACGAGACCACCACGCCGTGGGAGGCGGGGCTCGCCTGGATCGTCAAGCTCGACAAGGGGGACTTCCTGGGGCGCGACGCCCTGGTGGCGCAGAAGACGGAGGGCCCGCCGCGCAAGCTCGTGGGCTTCGAGGTCGAGGGGCGGGGAATCGCGCGCCAGGGGCATGCGGTTGTGTCCGAGGGCGGGACCGTGGGCACCGTCACCAGCGGCACCTGGAGCCCGACCTTCGAGAAGGCTCTGGGCCTGGCCTACGTGCCACCGGACAAGGCCGCTCCCGGCACGCCGCTGACCCTCGACGTGCGCGGCCGCCAGCTCGCCGCCCGGGTCGTCGAAACGCCGTTCTACCGCCGCGCCAAGTGAGAGAGAAAAGAATCGCGGGAGAGGTGGTATAAAAGAGGGAGTCCCACGCTGTAGCGAAACCGCTTCGTCCGGTCCACCGAGCGGCATCTCTGTGCGGAGACCAGGGCCGGAAGAAGCCAACGGGAGGAGCGCCAGGGAATGTATCCGAGCGAAAATCTCTATTCGAGGGAGCACGAGTGGGTCCGCGTCCAGGATGACGTGTGCGTGCTCGGCATCACCGAGTTCGCGCAGCAGGAGCTCGGCGAGGTGGTCTTCGTCGAGCTGCCCGAGGTCGGCCAGGTCTTCGACGCCGGAGACGAGGTCGGCACCATCGAATCCGTCAAGGCCGTGGCCGAGGTCTACACGCCCGTGGCCGGCGAGGTGCTCGAGATCAACGAGGCCGTCGTCGACGACCCGGAGCTGATCAACGAAGACCCTCATCAGGAGGGCTGGCTGATCAAGGTCCGCTTCTCGTCGGCATCGGACCTGAAGGACCTCATGAACGCCGAGAAGTACGAGGAGTACGTGAAGAGTGGAGAAGCTTGAGAACCCCTCCGCGTCCTTGACGGGAGCGCTGGACCCGTTCCCCGAGCGGGGAGCGCGGCCGGTGCCGCCCGAGGTGCGCGCCATCCTCGATCCGACCGACACCTTCGTCCGCCGCCACATCGGCTCGGGCGAAGCCGAGCTCCGCGAGATGCTCGAAGCCCTCGGCCTCGCTGCGCTGGAGGACCTGGTGCGGGAGACCGTCCCCGCCTCGATCCGCCTGTCCGGGCCTCTGACCCTCTCGTCGATCCCGGCCGACCGGCAGCTCGGCGAGAGCGAGGTCCTGGCCGCCCTGCGCCGCCTGGCGGACCGCAACCAGGTCTTCCGCTCCTTCCTGGGCATGGGCTACTCCGACTGCCTCATCCCCGGAGTGGTCCAGCGCAACGTCCTGGAGAACCCCGGCTGGTACACGCAGTACACGCCATACCAGGCGGAGATCTCCCAGGGGCGGCTGGAGGCTCTCCTCAACTTCCAGACGATGGTCGCCGACCTGACCGGTCTGCCGATGGCCAACGCCTCCCTGCTCGACGAGGGCACGGCCGCGGCCGAAGCCATGCACATGGCGAAGGCGGTGACCGACGACGGCCGCAACGTCTTCTGGGTCGCCGCCGATTGCCATCCGCAGACCATCGAGGTGGTGAAGACCCGCGCCGGAGCGATCGGCGTCGAGGTCCGCATCGGCCGGCCCGAGGAGCTGGATGATGAGGTAGGGGAGGACGTCTATGGCGTTCTCTTGCAGTATCCGGCCACGGACGGGCGGATCGTCGACTACGAGTCGCTGATCCAGCGCATCCACGATGCCAAGGGGATCGCCGTGGTCGCGACCGACCTGCTGGCTCTCACGCTGCTGCGTCCGCCTGGTGAATTCGGCGCGGACGTCGCCGTCGGGTCGGCGCAGCGCTTCGGCGTGCCGCTCGGCTACGGCGGCCCGCACGCGGCGTTCATGTCCTGCCGCGACGAGTACAAGCGCCAGATCCCCGGCCGGGTCATCGGCGTCTCGCGCGACCGCCGGGGAGGCACCGCGCTCCGCATGGCCATGCAGACCCGCGAGCAGCACATCCGGCGCGAGAAGGCGACGAGCAACATCTGCACCGCGCAGGTGCTCCTCGCCGTGATGGCCGGCATGTACGCGGTCTACCACGGGCCGGAGGGGCTGCGCCGCATCGCCCGCCGGGTCCACGCGCTGACCGCCGCCCTGGCCGAAGGCCTGCGCCGCCTCGGGTATCAGGTCGGTGGCGAGCCATTCTTCGACACCTTGCGGGTGGGAATCCCCTACTGGCCGGCGGACGACATCGTCAGCGCGGCGCGGCTGCGGCGGATCAACCTGCGCAAGCTCGATGATTCGACCGTCGGCGTGTCGCTCGACGAGGCCACCACGGTCGAAGAGGTCGAGACCCTGCTCGAGGTGTTTGCGAGTGCGATCGACCAGGTTCCCGACGCCACGGTCGAGGAGCTGGCCGCTACGACGGAGCTGGAGATCCCAGAACCGCACGCCCGCACCTCGGACATCCTGACCCATCCCGTGTTCCACCGGTATCACCAGGAGCACGAGATGCTGCGCTACATCCGGCGGCTGGAGGGGCGCGACCTGTCGCTGACCACCTCGATGATCCCGCTCGGCTCGTGCACCATGAAGCTCAATGCCACGAGCGAGATGATCCCGCTCTCCTGGGCCGGGTTCGGCAAGATGCATCCGTTCGCTCCGCCGGAGCAGGCGGAAGGCTACGGCGTGCTGTTCCGCACTCTGGAGCGCTGGCTCTGCGAGATCACCGGCTTCGCGGCCTGCTCGCTGCAGCCGAACGCGGGCTCGCAGGGCGAATACACCGGCCTCATGGTGATCCGCGCCTGGCACGAGCACCGCGGCGATACGCAGCGCAACGTCTGCCTGATCCCGGTCTCCGCCCACGGCACGAACCCGGCGTCCGCGGTCATGGCCGGAATGAAGGTGGTGGCGGTGGCCTGCGACGCCAACGGCAACGTCGAGGTCACGGACTTGAAGGCCAAGGCCGAGCAGCACCGCGACCGGCTGGCCGCGCTCATGGTGACCTACCCCTCGACGCACGGCGTGTTCGAGGAGCAGATCCGCGAGATCTGCGAGGTCGTCCACGCGAACGGCGGGCAGGTCTACCTGGACGGCGCCAACATGAACGCCCAAGTCGGTCTCTGCCGGCCGGGCGATTACGGCGCCGACGTCTGCCATCTCAACCTGCACAAGACGTTCTGCATCCCGCACGGCGGCGGCGGTCCCGGCATGGGTCCGATCTGCGTGGCCGATCACCTGGCGCCGTTCCTTCCCGGGCATCCGGTGATCCGGGTGGGCGGGGACGAGGGGATCGGGGCGGTCGCGGCGGCGCCGTGGGGGAGCGCGAGCATCCTCACGATCTCCTGGGCCTACATCGCCATGATGGGGGCCGCGGGGCTGACCCGGGCCACCGAGGTGGCGATCCTGAACGCCAACTACATGGCGGCGCGCCTGGTCGAGCACTACCCGGTGCTCTACCGCGGAGCCCACGGGCGGGTGGCGCACGAGTTCATCCTCGACCTGCGGCCGTTCAAGGCGAGCGCGGGCATCGAGGCGGAAGACGTGGCCAAGCGCCTGATGGACTACGGCTTCCACGCACCGACCATGTCGTTCCCGGTGCCCGGCACGCTGATGATCGAGCCCACGGAGAGCGAGTCCAAGGCGGAGCTCGACCGCTTCTGCGACGCCATGATCCGCATCCGCGGGGAGATCCGGGCGATCGAAGAGCGGCGGACGGACCGCCAGAACAACCCGCTGAAGAACGCGCCGCACACGGTCGAAGAAGTCACGGGGGCGGAGTGGGACCGGCCGTACAGCCGCGAGGAAGCGGCCTTCCCGGCGCCCTGGGTGCGGGAGCGGAAGTTCTGGACCTACGTCGGCCGCGTCGACAACGTCTGGGGCGACCGCAACCTGATGTGCCTCTGCCCACCGGTGGAGAACTACGAGTAGGGCGTGAAGCGCTTCGAGATCATCCTGCTCGCGCTGTTCCTGGCGTGCTGGCTTCTGGAGATCGCTATCTTCCCGGGGTGGGTCCGTTTCGACGGGAGCCTGCCCCTGGGCCTCTACCCCTACTACGGCGCGGCCATGTCCCTCGGCTGGCTGTTCGGCCTTCTCTGTATCGGCCGGACGAGGGACATGGAGCGCAACCCCACCCGCCGCTTCGTCCTCTTCTACTTCGTCGGCCCGATCGGCTTCCTCTTCCTTCTCCGCGACATGGCCACCGTCGAGGCCCAGAGAGCCGCGCCATTCGTCCCCCTCTGGGGCCTGGGCGTCTACGCGATCTTCTTCATTACCGCGATCATCCTCCGGCCCCTGCCGCGGCGGGGGTAGCCGATACGGGGAAAAAGTGCTACGATCCACGATCGAAAGCACTAATCATGGCACTTTCCCCTGAGCTGATCGAAGCCGAAGCCCTGCAACTCGACGAAAAACATCGCGCGCGCTTGGCTCGACGCCTTCTTCTCAGCCTGGAGTTTCTGTCGGAGGATCCGGCGGAGGTCGAGAAGGCCTGGATCGAAGAAGCTCTGCGTCGGCACGCGGAAATGGAATCTGGTGAGGTCGAGGGAATTCCCGGAGAGGAAGTCTTCCGTAGCATTCGGGCCAGCCGACGGTTAAGGTAGAGCGGCCCCTGGCACCCTGCGTGCTACGATCCCTCTCCCATGGTGAATGCGGCCCTGAAGTCCCGAATCGACGCGATTGTCTCTGACCTTTCCGGCCGGGGATCGGCCCTCGTGGCCTACTCGGGCGGCGTGGATTCGGGGGTCGTGGCGGCGTTGGCGCATCGGGCTCTCGGGGAACGGGCGCTGGCGGTGACCGCGGCGGCGGAGACGCTGGCTGGGGCGGAGCTCGACTCCGCTCGCAAGCTCGCGGCCGAGATCGGCATCCGCCATGAGACCGTCACCTACAGCGAGCTCGACGATCCAGAGTTCGTCGCCAATCCGAGCCATCGCTGCTATGTCTGCCAGGGGATGCGGATGGACACCATGGTGCGGCTTGCCCAGGAGCGCGGCTTCGCCGTGGTCTGCGACGGCACCAACGCCTCCGATCCCGGGCCGGACCGGCCGGGGCTCCAGGCGGTGCGCGAGCGCGGCGTCTACTCGCCGCTCCTCGCGCATGGCGTGGACAAGGCCGCGACCCGGGAGATCGCCCGCGCTTTCGGGCTCTCCGTCTGGGACCGGCCGGCGAACGCCTGCCTCTCTTCGCGCATCCCGCACGGCCAGCTCGTCACCCTCGGCAAGCTGCGCCGCATCGAGGCGGCCGAGGAGATCCTCGCCAGGCACGGCTTCCGGGTGATCCGGGTACGGCACGATGACGCTGAGGGGGGAGCCGCCCGCGTCGAGGTGGCGCCGGAGGAGGTCTCCCGCCTCGTCCATCTCTGGGACGACATCGAGCCGCGCCTGCGCTCCCTCGGCTTCCAGCAGGTCGCCTACGATCCGCACGGGTACCGCCGGGGCGGGGCCGACCTGGGACTTGTTCCGCGGTGACTCCTCAACAGATTCTCGAGCTCCTTCAGGCGGTCTCCGAAGGACAGCTCACCCCCGAGCAGGCCCTCGGCGAGCTCGCCGAGCTTCCCTACGCCGACCTCGGCTTCGCCAAGCTCGACTTTCACCGCGAGCTGCGCAACGGCCACCCCGAAGCCGTCTATGGCGAAGGGAAGACTCCGGACGACCTGGAGAAGATCGTCGAGCGCATGCTCGGCGCCCACGGCCGCGCCCTGGTGACCCGGCTGCGGCCCGAGGCGGCGGAGCGGCTCCGCGAGCGCTTTCCCGAGTCCGTGTGGCACGAAAGAGCCCGCATCCTGACCTGCGGCGAGTCGCCGCGGCGCGGAGACGGAGCGATCGCCATCCTCGCCGCGGGAACCTCCGACCTGCCGGTCGCCGAGGAGGCGGCCGTCTGCGCCGAGTGGTTCGGCCATGAGGTCCAGCGCTGTTACGACGTGGGGATCGCCGGCCTCCACCGGCTCCTGGGGAACCTGCAGGCCATCCGCCGTGCCGATGTCGTCGTCGCGGTGGCCGGCATGGACGGCGCGCTGCCGACTGTCGTCGCCAGCCTCGTCCCGGCGCCGGTCGTGGCCGTGCCGACCAGCGTCGGTTATGGCGCGAGCTTCGGAGGGATCGCCCCTCTCCTCACCATGCTGAACGGCTGCGCCCCGGGGATCGGTGTGGTGAACATCGACAACGGCTATGGCGCGGCCGTGCTGGCGAGCCGGATCGCCAGAACCGTCCACAGATCACCCCACACGTTACAGCCGTAGCGGGCCGACGATCTCCACCCGCTGCTCCCGCACCCCTTCCAGAAGCTCCCGGACGAGGCGTCCGTCAGGCGGTATGGGCAGGTCGGGGGCGAGGGCGGCGAGCGGCTCGAGGACGAAGCGGCGGTCCCGCAGGCGCGGATGGGGGAGCGTCAGCTCGGGGTCGTGCGTCACCAGATCCCCCCAGAGGAGGAGATCGATATCGAGGGGACGCGGTCCGAAGCGCGGTCCTGCGCGCCGGCCGGCCGCGAGCTCGAGCGCCTTGGCCACGGCGAGAACCGCCTCCGGGGGGAGGGAAGTCCTTCCCAGGGCGGCGGTGTTCAGATAATCCGGCTGCGGCGTGGGGGAGACCGCGGCGGTGCGATAGAGGGGCGCGACCTGGAGAGGCCCCAGCGCGGCCTCCAAATGGCGGAGGGCCTGGCGCAGAGTCTGAGCGACCGGTCCCAGATTGCCGCCGAGGGCGAGCACCACCGGGACCGGTCCCTGCACCGGCTCATTCCTCGTCGTCGAAGTCCTCTTCCTCTTCCTCGTCGTCGTCGACGAGGGCCGCTCCTTCGAGATCCGCGTCCGGAACGATCTCCTCGTCGATATCGGCGATCGGCTCTTCTTCCTCGACCTCGATCGCCGCCTTCCCGACGACCTCGGCCTTACGCCGCCGCCGCGAAGCCTGGCTCGCGGCCGGGGTCTCGTGAGAGGACGCGTCCTTCTGGTTGGCGCCACATTTGGGGCAGACCGCCTCGTTTTTGCCGAGGTCGTAGAACTTGGTCCCACAACTGTAGCACGCGTGTTTCGTTCCCAACTTGAGCTCGGGCATCGATAGGCTCCCCGTCGGACTCCTGTCCGGAGGGCGGTGAAGCTAGCATCCGTCCAGCAGCCTGTCAACCGCCGGCCGGCCCTGCTAGACTCAGGGGTTGCGAGGCCCTCCCGGGGTTCCGGGCATCAGGAATATCCAGCCGGCCCTGCTTGTCATCTGAACCAGACCATGAAACGACTCATCTTCATCTTCGCTCTGCTCTCCTTCGCTCTACCCGCTATGTCCGCGCCGGCCCTCCGCGATCCGCGCACCGCGCCCGCCAACCAGCGCCTGCAGGTGCTCGTGGAGCGCGTCAAAGCCGAGCAGCAGAAGCTCAAGACCCTGGAGGCCCGGTTCGTCCAGCTCCAGGAGAGCTCGCTCCTCGCCGCTCCCGAGAAGGCCACCGGGCACTTCTCCTACTCCGCCCCCGACCGGGTCCGCTGGGAGTACGAAGCGCCCAACGCGATCTCGGTGGTCGTCCGCGGCGAGCAGATGACGACCTGGTACCACGACCTCAAGCGGGCCGACCTGATCAAGATCGGCCGCTACTCGAACCAGGTTTTCAAGTACCTCGGCGCGAGCGGCAACATGCAGTCGCTCCTGGAGTACTTCGATGCGAAGCTCGCCACCTCGAGCACCAAGGGGGAGCCGTACCGCCTGGAGCTGACTCCCCGCTTCCAGCGGATCGCGAAGCGCCTCAAGAGCATGACCCTGTGGATCGACGACACCACGTTCCTCCCCGTGCGCCTGCGCTACGTCGAGGCCGATGGCGACACCATGGAGTACCGCTTCGAGGACCTCAAGAGGAACGGCCGCATCCCCGAGGACCGCTACGTGCTCCAGCTCCCGAAGGGAGTCGAGACGCGGGTGGTCGACCTCGGCGAATCGAAGTCGAAGCCCTGAGGCATCCGTGGCCCTGAATTTCGAGGTGGTTTCGACCTGTGGCGCCGCGCGTCGCGGACGGCTCTCCACGCCGCACGGCGTGGTGGAGACGCCGGCGTTCATGCCCGTGGGCACGCTGGGCGCAGTCAAAGGGGTGCCGTCGCAGGAGCTCGCCGCGGCGGGCGCCTCCATCATGCTGTCCAATCTCTATCACCTGGCTCTGCGCCCCGGCATCGAGACGATCGAGCGGCTGGGCGGCGTGCACGCCTTCACCGGCTGGCCTGGGCCGATCCTCACGGACAGCGGCGGCTTTCAGGTCTTCAGCCTCTCGACCCTCCGCAAGGTGGACGAAGGGGGGGTGACCTTCCGCAGCCACCTGGACGGGTCGCCTCTGCGCTTCACCCCCGAGGGGGTCGTGGACCTGCAGGAGCGGATAGGGGTCGACATTGCGATGGCGCTCGACGAGTGCCCCCCCTGGCCGATCGACGAGCGGGGGGCGGCGGACTCGTGGCGGCGCACGCTCGCCTGGGCGCGCCGCGCCCGGGCCGCCTGGACGGGGAAGAGCGGCGCCGGCCTCTTCGGGATCGTCCAGGGGAGCGCCTTCCGCGGCCTGCGCGAGCGGGCGGCGGCGGAGCTGGCGGAGATCGGGTTCGACGGTCATGCGATCGGCGGGGTCAGCGTGGGGGAGCCGGCGGCCGACCGCTATGCGGTGGTGGAGTGGACCGCTCCCGTCCTCCCGGCGGACCGGCCGCGCTACCTGATGGGGGTGGGCTATCCGGAGGACATCCTCCACGCGGTGCAGAACGGGATCGACCTGTTCGACTGCGTGCTGCCCGCGCGCAACGCGCGGCATGGAGTGCTGTTCACCCGCTCGGGCGTGCTCAAGATCAAGAACGCCAAGTACCGCGAGGACCCCTTGCCAATCGATCCGGAGTGCGGCTGCGTGGCGTGTGCGCCTGGGCCGTACCAGACATCGCGGGCCTTCCTGCACCACCTGACGCGCTCCGGCGAGCTGACCGCGGCGGTCCTCGCCACCCTGCACAACCTGCGCTTCTACCTTGACTTCATGGCGGCGCTCCGGCAAGCTATCACGCTCGGTACGTTTTCGGACCTGGCGGAACGGTTCGCCATTCGTTTGATCCCCTGGAGCCAAGGAGCTCTTGACGCGGGTCGTCTCCGCGAGGGCTTGCACGCATGATGCTCAATGTATGGAATCTGCTCGCCTTCCAGGGCGGGCTCGGCAACCTCGGCAGCCTGGGTGGTCTCATCCTCCCGATCGGCTTCCTGCTGATCTTCTACTTCATCGTCTGGGTCCCGGCGCGCCGCCGGCAGAAGACCTTCCAGGCGATGGTCGAGGCGATCAAGAAGGGAGACCGGGTCGTCACGACGGGTGGGCTGTATGGCGAGGTCGTATCTGTCGACAGCAGCACGGTGATCCTCAAGATCGCCGACGCCGTCAAGGTGAAGGTCGCCAAGTCGGCGATCAGCGCCCTCGAAGGACAAGAGGGCGACAAAGGGGACAACCGATGAAACGCAATCTGCTCTGGCGTGGGCTCCTGATTTTCAGCATCCTCGCGGCCGCGGTGGCGGCCGCCCTTCCCCTGGACAAGAAGATCAATCTCGGTCTCGACCTCCAGGGAGGCATGCACCTGGTGCTCCAGGTGCACACCGAGGACGCCGTGCGGGCCGAGACGGACGGGGACATGGGGCTGCTGGTGCAGCAGGCCCAGAAGGAGAGCCTCCCCATCTCGGGACACCGCATTTCCGACACGTCGTTCGGGATCACCGGGGTCACCCCCGAGTCGCGCGACAAGATCTCCGAGCTGTATGACAAGTACCTGAAGGGGGGCTGGGACTCCGACATCCGGTCCGATCGCGCGACCTTCACGATGAAGTCCCAGTACGCCACCCAGACCCGCCAGATGGCGGTCAGCCAGGCGGTGCAGACGATCCGCAACCGCATCGACGCCTTCGGCGTGACCGAGCCGACGATCCAGGAGGCCTCGAACAACCGGATCGTCGTGCAGCTCCCTGGTGTGGACGATCCGGATCGCGTGCGCAACCTGATCAAGAACACCGCCTTCCTGGAGTTCCGCATCGTGCGCAACGGACCGTTCCCCGACCGCCAGGCGGCCCTGGCCAACCTGGGCAATCCGCCGTCGGGCGACCTCGAGATCCTGCCCGAAGACGTCCGCGACAAGGCGGACGCCTCGAAGATCCTGGAGACGGTCTACTGGGTGGTCGACAAGCAGCGCACCGTCACCGGCCGCGACTTGAAGAACGCGCGGCCGAGCCGGGGCCAGCTCAGCGAGCCGATCGTCGAGTTCAGCCTGAACCCCGAGGGGGCTGAAAAGTTTTCCGAGCTGACCGGCAGCAACATCGGCAAGCCGCTCGCCATCGTCCTCGACGGCCGCATCGTCTCGGCGCCGCGGATCAACGCGCGCATTCGCGACAGCGGCATCATCGAGGGGGGCTTCACCGAAGAGAGCGCGCAGGACCTGTCCACGGTGCTGCGCTCGGGCGCGCTGCCGGCCTCCATCACCTACCTGGAGGAGCGCACCGTCGGCCCGTCGCTCGGCCGCGACTCGATCGAGAAGAGCGTCCTCGCGGGCGTGGTGGGCACGGCGCTCGTCGTCCTCTACATGCTGGTCATCTACAACCTGAGCGGCCTCAATGCGGTCCTCGCCCTGGTCCTGAACATCGTCCTGCTGTTCGGCGGCCTGGCGGCGTTCGATGCGACGCTCACCCTGCCCGGCATCGCCGGCGTCATCCTGACCATCGGTATGGCGGTCGATGCCAACGTGCTCGTCTTCGAGCGCATCCGCGAGGAGCTGCACGCAGGGAGGACGGTCCGCTCCGCGATCGATCTCGGCTTCGAGAAGGCGCTGTCCTCCATCGTCGACGGCAACGTCACGACCCTGATCGCGGCCCTCTTCCTGTTCCAGTTCGGCACCGGCCCGATCCGCGGCTTTGCCGTCACCCTGACCATCGGCCTGTTGGCCTCTATGTTCACCGCGGTCTTCGTCAGCCGCTGGATGTTCGACCTGGTCCTCTCCCGGTTCCGCATCCAGAAGCTGTCGATCTAAGGCGCCGAGCGCCGACTCGAAGGAGCACGCGATGGAGTTGCTTCGCGACACCAACATCGACTTCATGAAGTACCGGAAGTTCTGGATCATCGTTTCCCTGGTCCTGGTGGGGATCGGCGTCTTTGCGGTCTTCTTCCATGGCAACCTGAACGTCGGCGTCGACTTCGCCGGCGGCACGCAGCTCACCCTGCAGTTCCGTGAGAAGCCCGAGACCGAGCGCCTGCGCACGATCCTGAGCCAGCACAATCTCGAGGACGCCGAGATCACGCGGTTCGGCACCGAGGACGAGAACGAGGTGATGATCCGCACCCGCCTCGTCAAGGGGAAGACCGAGGGGACCCGGGACGTCATCGAGAAGGCGGTCGACAAGGCCTACAACGGCGAGCAGGCGGCCGGCAAGATCGACGTCAACCGGGTGGGCGCCGACGGCTTGGCGGCTCTCCTTCTCGCCGCCGATCCGGACAACCGCAAGGTCCAGGGGGAGGACGCCGCGCGCGCTCACTATGCGGACGTGGCCAAGAAGATCATGGACAAGCGCCGTGAGACGGGGCTGTTCACGTCGTGGAACGACCTGTCCGGGATTCCCGGGGCGAGCCCGCAGGCGGTGAGCGCTCTGCAGCAGCGTGCCGCCCTCGGCGCCTTCACGGTGACCGGCGTCGAGAACGTCGGCCCGCAGATCGGCAAGGAGCTGCGCCAGCAGGGCTTCTGGGCCGTCGCCCTCTCGCTCCTGGGCATGCTGGTCTACATCTGGATCCGCTTCGAGCTGCGCTTCGGCGTCGGCGCGATCATGGCCTGCATCCACGACGTGCTGGTGACGCTCGGCCTGTTCGCCCTCTTCGGGTTCGAGTTCAACCTGACGACGATCGCGGCGTTCCTGACCCTGATCGGCTACTCGGTGAACGACACGGTGGTGATCTTCGACCGCATCCGCGAGAACATGCGGAAGAGCCGGCGCAAGCCGCTGATCGAAGTCATGAACGAGAGCATCAACCAGACGCTCTCGCGCACCCTCCTGACCGGCGGCTCGACGCTCCTCGCGCTCGCCGCGCTGCTCTGGCTGGGCGGCGACGTGATCCGCGGCTTCGCCTTCGTGATGCTGGTCGGCATCCTGGTCGGCACCTACTCGTCGATCTACGTGGCGAGCCCGTTCGCGCTGCTCTGGGAGCAGTACTTCGGCGCCAAGGGCGAGCGGCGCGCCGCCCCCGCCCGGACGGACGGCGAGGCACAGCCGGTCCGGCGGTAGCCCCCCGGGAAGTCATCGGACCGATCGGTCGGATCCGTCGGATCGGTCCGATGACCTCTCGCCCTCCCTCTCCTCCGGGAACACTCCTGCCCGTATAATCTGTTGTCTCTTCCAGTCGCCGTCATTTTCGTCGACGCTGGATGGCGTCTTCCCTGAGGTCCATGGCACAAACGGTCAAGAAAATCGCACCCCCGGTTTCCGAGCCGGCGGTGGCGCGCTTTGACGAGATCCTCGACTGTCTCGCGGCGCACCGGCGTACGGTAGACCCGGTCTACCTGCGAGCGGTCCACGACTTCTCGGCCGAGATGCACAAGGATCAGGTTCGCCGCTCGGGCGAGCCGTACATGATCCATCCGCTCAACGTCGCCTATCTCCTCGCCGATCTCAATTTCGACCAGACCTGCGTTGCGGTCGGGCTGCTCCACGACGTGCTCGAGGACACCCTGACGACGCGCGAGGTCCTGGTGCGGGAGTTCGGCGAAGAGATCGCGGGGCTGGTCGACGGCGTCACCAAGATCGGCCGCCACTCCTACGTCCGCCGCGACGAAGCCCAGGCCGAGACCTTCCGCAAGATGATCCTGGCCTCGGCCAAGGACATCCGGGTGATCGTCGTCAAGCTCGCCGACCGGCTGCACAACATGCAGACGCTGGAGCACCTGGCTCCCGAAGCGCGGCGCCGCATCTCGCGCGAGACGCTGGAGATCTACTCGCCGATCGCCCACCGCCTCGGCATGGCGAAGGTCAAGGGCGATCTCGAGGACCTCGCCTTCTACCACCTCTATCCTCATCAGTTCACCGAGATCTTCCTGAAGATCGCGGAGAAGATGAAGGTGGGGCAGGTCGCGGTGGAGCGCATCCGCGAGCGCCTCGTCGAGAGCCTGGAGCACGCGGGGGTCGAGGCCGAGATCAGCTTCCGCGTCAAGCGCTACTACTCGATCTACGAGAAGCTGCGCCGCCAGGGGATCGACATCTCGCAGCTCTATGACTACCTGGCCTTCCGCATCGTGACGAACAGCCTCAAAGACACCTACGCCGGCCTGGGCGTGGTGCACCAGAGCTGGCGCCCCATTCCGGGTCGCTTCAAGGACTACATCGCGATGCCCAAGCCGAACGGCTACCAGTCGCTCCACACCACGGTGGTGGGCGATCGGGGGCAGCCGTTCGAGGTGCAGATCCGCACGCGCGAGATGGACCTCGTGGCGGAGGAGGGGATCGCGGCCCATTGGCGCTACAAGGAGGGGAAGGTCCAGGGGGATCACGATCCCAACATCCTTTGGCTGCGCCAGCTCCTAGAGTGGCAGAAGGAGGTGCAGGACCCCCGCACCTTCCTGACCACGCTGAAGGTCGACCTCTATCCGGACGAGGTCTACGTCTTCACCCCCAAGGGAGATGCGCTCGCCTTCCCGCGCGGCGCCACGCCGCTCGACTTCGCCTACCGGGTGCACACCGACCTCGGCCACCACTGCGCCGGCGCGCGGGTCAACGGCCGTCTGGTGCCGCTGCGCACGTCGCTCCAGAACGGCGACATGGTGGAGATCCTGACCAATCCGGCGCGCAATCCGAGCCGCGACTGGCTGTCGTTGGTCGTCACCTCGCGGGCCAAGAGCAAGATCCGGCAGTGGCTCAACACGCAGCAGAAGCAGCGCGCCACCGAGATCGGCCGGCGCCTGTTCGAGAAGGAGATCCGCAAGCTCGGCGTCTCCCTGAAGAAGATCCACGAGGCGCCGGAGATGACGACCCTCCTCCACGACGAGGGACTCTCGAAGGTCGACGACCTCTACAGCCGGATCGGCTTCGGCAAGACCGAGGCGCGGCACGTGCTGGAGCGGGTGCTGGGCGTGGAGAGGATGGCCGAGCCCGCGAACGAGAAGCCGAGCCGGCTCAAGGAGGCGGTCAGCCGCATCCTGCCGTTCGGCGGCCCCAAGGGTCCGATCGAGGTCAAGGGACACGGCGACCTGCTGGCCTACCTGGCGAAGTGCTGCAACCCGCTGCCCGGGGAGGACATCGTCGGCTACGTGACGCGCGGGCGCGGCGTCTCCGTCCACTCGATGGACTGCCCCAACGTCCGGAACCTGCTGTACAACCCGGAGCGCGAGATCGAGGTCGAGTGGGCGCGGCAGAAGAACGACGTCTACCAGATCTCGCTGGTCATCGAGACCGCCGACCAGCCGGGCATGCTGGCGAAGCTGACCGAGGTGATCACCAAGGTGGGGAGCAACATCACACAGATCGAGGCCGAGACCCACGAGACCGGCCGCGCCTCGATCGGCGTGGTCTGCCAGCTGCGTGACCGCAAGCAGCTCGACAAGCTGATGCAGGAGGTCCGGGCGATCCCCGGAGTGTTCCGCGTCGACCGCCGGATGAATACGGGCAAGGCGGCGGCGGAGGCGTAGGGCCTCCCCAAAAAAGACAAGGACAACAACGGCTTCAAGGACGCCAAGGGACAAAGGTCCCTGCTGTCCTTGGAGTCCTTGCTGTCCTTGGGGTCGGGAGCGCGGGCGTGGGGAGGGGAGAACGCCGCCGGGCTTTAGCCCTTGGCGGCCTCACCCTCTTCGGGGGTCCACTTGCGGACCGGCGCCTTCACGATCTTGCCGCTACGCAGGCAACGGGTGCAGACCCGGACGTGCTTCACGCGGCCATCGATCAGCGCGCGCACGCTCTGGAGGTTGGGCTCCCAGGTGCGCGGCGTCACGTTGTGCGCGTGGCTGACATTGCGGCCGAAGACGGTTCCCTTGCCGCAGATTTCGCATTGCTTGGCCATGATAGGTCTCTCTCCTGGTTCAACGGACTGAGCTGCTCGCCCCAGAGGGCAGGGAAAGATAACAGAATCCGGCCCTCTGGGCAACCCCCGGCGCTTGTCGGTTGTGCAGGCACAGCCTATACTGAGTGCATGCAGTATACGCTCAGAGACATCCCACCTCCTTTGGATTCGGAGCTGCGTCGGCGCGCAAAGGCCGAAGGCAAGAGCCTCAACAGCGTCGCTGTCGAAGCTCTGATCCGCGGCACAGGCTTGAGCCAGACCGAGATCCGTCAGCGAGAGCTCGGCGACATCGCCGGCACCTGGCACGAGGACCCCGAGTTTGATCAGGCGATTGCAGAGCAGGATCAGATCGATGAGCGTCTGTGGCGATGAGGCTCGCCCTCGACACCAACCGCTACACCGACCTGTGTCGCGGTGTCGCCGAGATCGTGGCGCTCGTCGAGACCGCGGACGCCGTTTTCCTTCCCTTCATTGCCCTCGGCGAGCTGCGAGCCGGCTTCTCTATGGGGAAGCGGGGCGCCGAAAATGAGGGGGTGCTACGCCGTTTTCTGATGAAACCGGGGGTGGCGATCCTGTTTGCTGACGACCAGACCACACATCACTACGCCGCTGTCTTTCGTCAGCTCCGGCACCAGGGGACGCCGATTCCAACCAATGATGTGTGGATCGCAGCGCTGGTGCTCCAGCATAACCTCGTTCTCTGCGACCGCGATGGACACTTCGACCACCTGCCGCAGATCCCCCGGGCATGACCACCTCCAGCGCCAGAGGGTCAATGATGCTCGCGATGAGGAGCGGCATGCCGCCGCTTCGTTCTGCGCGGCAACGTGGTCGACCCGCTGATCGCCCTGGCTGGCTCCGCTCTATAGAGAATCGATGATGCGCCGATTTCTAACGACGGTTCTCCTTCTCGCTGCCTGCGGCTGCAGTGCCCCAGACCCGGACGCTGCGTTCGTGGGAGATACCCATGCGGCACAGCCGACAGCGGCCAGCGTTCCGAGTGCCTCCCCGGCCATTTCCTTCACGGACAAAGTGTGGGTCCGATCGGATGCGACCAAGCTGCCGGGAGGGATGCGGGTCTTCCTCGCCGACGGGACGCTGGTGATGGACTCCTGCTGGGAGACCTACCGGCTGGCGAAGTGGCGCACCCTCCCGGATGGCGCCATCGCGTGGGAGGAGGATGGAGCGGAGATCCAAGCCCATGTGGTCGAGGCGAGCGAGACCGTCCTGGTCCTCCGCCTGGCGTTGGTGGGAGGGCCGACGGAGGAGCGGTACCGAAAGGCGGAGGTGCCGTACGTCTGTCCGGACATGCCACGTTGAGGGGGGCGTGCCGCAGCTGCGGGGATTCGCCTGACCGTTCAACGGGAAGCCTGTCCCGTTCAACGGGAGAGCTCTCCCGTGAGCAAGTTCTGTAGGACCGTTCAACGGGCGGCCTCTCCTGGTCAACGAGAGTCCTCTCCCGGTGACGGGAAACCTCTCCGGCTCCAGCGGGAATCCTCGCCCGGTCGCCAGGAACGCATGCCTGCCGAGCCAGCGCGGGCGCCGTGGCGCCGGTAAGCATCGTGCCCCTCTCGGCGTATCACTGACGTGATGCCAACCGACGGATGCACTTCGGGCGGCAGCGTGCCTGGGGCGCACGTGCGTGGTGGCGTCGAACCCGACCGCCTGTACACACGAAGGGAGAGGACGTGAGCTCAACCCAGAAACAAGCACGAGTCGCCGGATTCCTGTATCTGCTGCTCGCACTCAGCGCCCCCATTGGCCTCCTGTATGTCCCCGGCAAGCTGATCGTGTCTGGGAATGCGACCGCGACGGCCGACAACGTCAGGGCTTCCGTGTGGCTTCTCCGCCTCGGTATCGCGAGCGAGCTGATCCACCAGATCATCGGCGTGTTCCTGGTCCTGGCGCTCTACCGCTTGTTCAAGGCGGTCAACGAGGCCCATGCCAGGCAGGTGGTGATCCTGGGTGCGTTGGTCTCCTCTCCGATCGTGTTCGTCAACGTGCTCAACGAAATCGCCGCGCTGATCCTCGTGAAGGGCGCCAATTTCCTGTCCGTGTTCGAGAAGCCCCAGCTGGATGCCCTGGCGTACCTGTTCCTCCGTCTGCACGGCCAGGGCATCGTCGTGGCCTCCATCTTCTGGGGGCTCTGGCTGTTCCCGTTCGGGATGCTGGTCATCCGTTCGGGCTTCATTCCCCGCGTCTTCGGCGTCCTGCTGCTGATTGCAGGGTTCGCCTACCTGGCCAGTTCCTTCGCCACCCTGGTCCTGCCACAGTACGCGCCGCTGGTTGCGCAGGTCGCGTTGCCGCTCGAGGTCGCGGAGCTGCCGATCGTCTTCTGGCTCTTGATCTGGGGCGCGAAGACGCGGCCGATCGACTCCCCTGCCACCTAGAAGCTGTGGGTGCTGGGAAGAGATCGCCGCCCCACGTCCGGCAGGATCTTGCGCCCCCTGGGAGCGCCGGCGTCTCGCCGGCTCACACTCTCCGTGACCACGGCAGTTGCAAGGCAGAGCCTCGGAGAGGCTCAAGCCTGTAGCCTGGGGGCAGCTCTGCGTTGAGCGACCTTCGGTGCTCTCGGACCGACCGGGGGCAACGGTCCTCCCGTGAGGCAGCGATCATCGCCGCCACCTGGTCGACAGATAAGGTCCCGACACCCCCCGGGATAAGTGGGTTTCGCGGACACGGAGAAGCCCCTGAGCCACCCACGCGAGGGGCGCATACAGCCAGAGGAGAAGCACTTGGCCAGGGAGGTTCCAGCGTCTTCAGCGACGGATAAGAAGAAAAGCCTGGCGAGCGCCGCCCGATGTCCTACAGTCACGAGTAGGCGTGTTGACGAGTGTATGAAATCCGCGTAGTATATTATCGAATCAGTGAGATAGCGGGAATTTTGCGTCCGGTTGAGAGTAGGCGCTGATGTTAATACGGCAGAGTGCAGAGAGGCGTTTAATCAGGGTTGGGCGCCTTAAAAAACACAGATACCACAATCTGGCGGAGTCAAGCTGATGAAGGAAATCGCCACCAAGCTTCTTGAACAAGGCCTTCCGACGCTCTTGTTTGTTCTAGCGGCTATATGTTTGGGCCTTGGCTTCTTCGATATTAAGTCATTCTCCCCATTTTCCTACACGCAAAGGCTTTACGCCGAACTCCTCGTAGTTGCTCTCGTGCTACTGATCGTTTCAATAGGCTTGTGGCTCATCGATCGGAAGAAAGCCCCCGATGCGCAGAAGGCCATTGAGGGCCACTATGTTCTTATTCGCTTGTTGGAGCGCTTCTCTCAAGTGCATGACTTTCGCCCACCAAGTCTCTTTGCTTCGGTCACAGCTAATGGCGAAGAGCCTTCTCTGGTAGCCCTTAGAGCAACACAGTATGGCGTGATGTACCTGCACTCCCTTGGACTTCTGGAAGCTAATGCCAACGGCAGTGAGTATCGCACCACTGCCAAGGCAGACGCACTATTGAAAGATGATGAGTTCCGTTCCCGCAATGCCGGAGCATTGAACAATGTACAAGGCGTCTAACCTAAGCGCTCCACCGGGTGGCTGCCGCCACCGGTGAGCTTCATCACGTTCTACGTCAGAAAGGTCGTTGCGTAGCAGATGACGAAGGTCACTGTCGAGAACTACCGAGACGACAAGTACTACCCGAAGATCGTTCGGGCAGTTGAGGCGATCCTGGCCCATGGCGATGTCGTGGCTCCGATCGACGTCTTCGTCCACATGGAGCTGCTCAGCAAAGCGGATGTGGAGGCGTGGCGCTTCGGACGTGTGCCGTATCTCGAGAAAGTGATACGCTGCAGTTTGGGCAAGACCAGTCGTATTCTTCGCATCCTCCGCATGCATGTTCATGACTTGAACATGAGCCCGTCTCACACTGCCTACGTGAAATGGGGCAAAGGGCAGCGATCTCCTCTACGCTTCTCCAAGACCGGCGATCCGAATCTTGAAGAGGCCTATTCTCGTCATTTTCTTCGGCCGGGTCTCAAGTCCAAGAAGAGGCGTGCTGCTGAGGAGTCGGTCTCGCAGGGGCAGGCTTCGAGGCTCAGCGAACCCGAGAGCTCGGCAGCGAGAGAGTCGGAATAGAAGAGCCTCAAAGTTTCAGAGCTTCTTCCCCTTCGCGGGCTGTCCCGCGAGCAGAAAGGTCTTCGGGTACTTCCCTTCGCCGCAGATCTTGAACGAACCGAAGTCTTTGTACCAGAGGCCGTCCGGGGCCTCGGGCTCGGACTCTCGCCACAGCTTCAATTGGTAGAGGTCTTCGGCCGTGATCTTTCGCTCGCGCAGCCGCTCGAACAGATGGTCCCGCAGCGCGGGGGGCAAACCAGTCCATTGGATCTTCGGCATCATTCACCGAAGGTCATGCGGGCCAATTCCTCCTTGAGTTGACTCTGCTCCTCCGGATCGCGGGCACGAGCCAAGCGGTCCGCCAACTCGAGAAAGCGCTTCCTCTCTTGCTCCCGCGCCTCGAGCCCCGACTCGATGAGCTCGACCAGGATGCGGTTGGCGCTTGTGCGGCTCGACTTCGCGAGCGACTTGACGCGGTGGGCGATGCCTGGGGGGAGGCTCACGCTCTGACGGACAGGTCTCTCGACAGTCGACATGGCTCTAGGATACACCAGAATGCACCATGGCGCACCGAGAGCCCCAGGCCTTCCGGCACCTCCGCTTGTTCAGCCAGCAACCATCCGATCCTCATGATGCTGTTTCTACGAGCTCGACAACCCGACCGCCCAAGCGGGCGAGCTCTTTCTCGATTCCGCGCTCGATGGCGTCGATCAGGTACGGCCGCAGCTCTCCGGGTGGCAGGATGCGGTGGATCGATCCCACCTCCAGCGCCCTTTCGACGCTGTGGATGTGGTCGAACTCGACAGCGACCTCGCCGAGCTTCTCGGAGCGGACCGCGGCCGTGGTCTCGTCCAGGTGCGCCCGCAGCTCGGCTTGATTTTTTCCGATCAATTCGGCCCGGGATGGATCGGCGATGGCCTCCTCCAGCTCGGTGACCCGCGGGTCCTTGCGGGTCCGCTGGTCGACCTCGCGGGCGAAGATCACGGCCGCGGCTGGCGCGCCGCCGATCACCGAGGCGTGGCTCCCTTCGAGGGCGGTCACTTCCATGTTGTCGTGCAGGGCGTTCGAGAAGACCACGAAGGCGCCGCCGTGGTAGCGCGAGACGACGCAGAAGACGATCGGGCCGCGGAAGCTCACCACCGCCCGGCCGATCTCGGCGCCAAATTCGAGCTGCCAGTTGCGCATCGACTCGGGGGAGCCGTCGAATCCCGAGAGGTTCGCCAGCACGACCAGGGGCCGGTTGTTGCTCGCCGCGTTGATCGCTCGCGCTACTTTCTTGGACGAGAGCGGGAACAGGGTGCCGCCGGTCCACTGGTCGGGGCCGTAGACGGGCACCCAGCCGAGGCGCGGCAGCGGCTTGGATTCGAAGCCCAGCAGGCAGACCGGCCAGCCGCCCAGGTGGGCTTCCCAGACCACGGCCATCTCGGCGTCATGCATGCCGTACCAGCGCTCCAGCGGCCGGTGGTCCTGGTCGGCGACCGCCTGCATGACGCGGCGGATCTCGAACGGCTTCTTGCGACCCGGGTTGGTGGCTTCGGAGAAGATCTCGCCGACGGTGCGGAAGAGGCCGCCGTGCGGGAAGTCGCGGACGTCGCGCTCGCGCGGGTCGCGGGTCGGCGCCGGCCGCGGGAAGCGCTCGCCGGGCGCCACCCAGGTGTGCTCGTAGTGACGGAGCAGGATCTGGCAGGCTTCGCCGAGATCGCGGGCAAAGTATTGCGCCTGGCCGTTCGGCCCCATGATCCGCTCGTAGCCGCCGATGCCGAGGTTGTCCTCGGCCGAGACGCCTCCGGAGTAGTCGAGCGCCTGCTTGCCGGTGAGCACCATGGCCCCCTGGGGCGTCATGATCAGGATGCCCTTGGTGTGCATCAGCATGGTGGCTTCGGCGTTCCAGTAGGGCTGGGCGCCGGCGTTGATGCCGGGCACCACGAGGTTGATCTCCAGCCCTTCCTGGGTACGCTCGACGATTTTGCGCAGGACGCAGGAGATCCAGTCCATGTTCTCGGTGCCGCTGTCCATGGCGATCTTGGCGCCGGCCGAGAGGGCGAACCACTCCAGAGGGATCTTCCGCTCGGCGGCCAGGTCGAGCGCGGCGAGGATGCGCCGGCACTCGGGCTCGGCCAGGGCGCCCATGTCATGGCTGGCGTCGCTCAGCAGGAGGACCCGCTCCATCCCCTCGAGATAGCGGTCGGTGAAGCTGCGGATGACGCCGGCCACGATGTTCGCCGTGTTCTGGCCCCAGGGGCGGTCAACGGGGACGAGGCGGTCTCCCGCATTGAGATCAGTTGGATCGTCCAGATCGTGCTCGACGAATTCCCCGGCGGGGATCTCTTCCTGTGGCTCCCTCGGGGCGAGGAGGCGGGCGATCTCGTAGGCGTAGACGATCCCCCGGCGCTTGAGCTCCACGATCTTCTGGGCGTATTCGCGCAGCGGCTTGATGGGAACGTCCTTGGGCGGCCGGAAGCGCAGGACCATGCCCGCTTCGCCCGGATTGGAGATCTCCAGGACCCGGTCGTGGAACGCGCCGGTCTGCGGGTCCGCGACCCGGCCGCGCACCGCCACCTTTTCGAGACCCAATCCTTCGGTGAGCGGCGCCAGCCGGTGGACCAAATCGTTCAGCTCCTCCGGCCGCAGGTCGACCGGCGGCCAGAGATAGAGGAGCACGCGGTTCCACTGCAGCCGCTCGCCGGCCGGCCGGCGCGACTGGAATTGCCGGATGCCGGCCAGTGCCTCCATGAAGCGGTGCTCGAGCTGCGGCAGATGGACGACGCGGCCGTGCTCGTCGCGCGTCGGGGTCAGGTCGCGGACCTCGGCTACGGCGAACAGCCGCTCGTCGCGCGGGTTGGTGTGGGCCACGCCCTTGAACAGCCAGACCCCCTCGGGCGCGGGGAGCTGGTCGAGGCGGAAGTTGCGGAAGCGCCAGATCTGGAGCCGCCGTACCATGAGCGGGTGCAGGCCGCGGTAGACCCGCTCTTCGGGATAGCCGCCGTCTTCGGCGCGCCGCCAGGTGAAGTGCCGCACGCCGGCCGGAGAGGCGAGGGCCACGGCGAGCCGCCGCATGCGGGCGGGGAAGCCGGCCGCTTCGAGGAGCCGGCCGATCTCGGCGGCGGCCGCGTCGTCGTCCGCGGCGGGCTCCTCCTCCCAGGCATAGAGATCGATGACGACCTCACGCTCTTCATCGGGTCGACCCTCCGGCGTCTCGGCGGCCAGGCGCCGCGCCACCTCCAATGCTCGCGGCAGGCCGTCCGGCCCGGCATGGGTGGCGAAGAGATGGACGCGGCCTCCCTCCCATGGGTATTCGGCCGCGGCGAAGCTCAGCCCCTCGGCCTCGAACGTCTCGACGGTCTGGATCTCGCGGATGCGGTAGTAGCGGCGAAGCATGACTTCGAGCATGGAGCGCCGGAGGGTCTCCGGAGCCGCGGCATAGCGCTGGGAAAGGCGGGCATGGAGCGGCTGCGTGCAGTCGACCAGGGCATGGATGCTCTCCTCCCGCTCGCCTGGGGGCGGATCTTCGCCCAGCCGCGAGAGCTCCGCTTCGGCGGCGGCATAGGTCCGCTCGCGGGCCGCCAGGAGGAGCGGCCGGTCGAAGATGCGCCAGCGCACCTCACGGGCGAGGTCGTGCACGGCCGGCTCGCGCCCCTGGGTCTCGCCGATCAGGCGGTCGAGGAGGGCGTGGAGCTCGCCGTCGTCTGATTTGTCCTTATGGGGAGAGTCCCGATCGAGAAGCCGTTCGAGCACGGCGAGCACCAGGGGAGCCTGCTGCGGCTGCCGCTGGTGGGAGACGGCGATGCGGAAGAGGCTCTCCTCCTGCTCGGGCGAACGGTCCAGGCTGTCCACGCCATAATGCGCCAGGGCGCGGCGGAGCTTGTGAAGGAAGGCCGGCGGCATGCCGGCGCCGCGCACGTCGAGGTCGCGGAGGAAGGTGAAGAGGTACTCCTCCGAGGTGTGGCGGTCGTCGTCCTGCTCCAGCGGCAGATCCCAGCCGGGCTGGCGGCGGAAGAGCGAGGCGAGGTCGACGAAGGTTTCGAGGATGTCGCGTTCGCGCCGGCGGATCTCGGGGTGGTCCGTGGCGACGCTGACCGCCGCAACGAGCTTGCGGAGGGCAGCGGGATCGACGTCGTACCCGAGCAGCAGCCGGCGGGACTCTTCGAGCCCTTGGCGGCAGCGCTCCAGGGCATCGCTCTCCCGGCCGAGCGGCGCCGCGGCGAGCTGGCCGAGGCGGGCGCGCTCGCCGGAAGGGCTCTCGGGAGCCGCTTCCGCGGGATCGAGGACGAGGAGAGGCACGCCGACACTGACCTGGGCGTTGCGCCGGGCCAGGAGCTTGCGGACCCGGCCCGGCATCTGCGCGAGGACGGAGGTCTCGACTTTCATGGTCTCCAGCACGGCCAGGGTGTCGCCGCGGGCGACCTCGGCCCCCTCGGCGGCCAGGGAGACGACCACGGCCGGGAGCGGCGAGCGCACGAGGCTGCCGGTATCGCGGCCGATGCGGTGGGGCACGCCGTCCACCTCGACGAACAGGCTGGTCTCCGCCGGATCGAGGGACACGTGCCAGGTCCGCCGGCCGCAGGTCAGGTGCCGTCCAGTCTTGCGGAAAGCGCCCACGCGGGCCTCCAGGCGGGTGCCGTCCACTTCCAGGCGGTAGAGGTCGGGCGCGAGGCGGGTGACGCGGAAGGCGTAGACGTGGCCGCGGTGGCGCAGCTCGACGGTCCGCCCGACGTCCTTGGGAACCTCGGGCCGGCCGCGTTGCGCCGCGGCATAGAAGCCCGCCCGCGCCTGTTCGAGCTGGGCGTCGTAGCCGGCGATGGCGGCGGCGAGGAGAGCCCCCCGGACGCCGCGCCGCGACAGGTGCTCGCCCCGCTCGACGAGCCGGTCGATCCACCCCGGGCCGGCCTTGGGGTGGCTCACCTCGGAGCGGTCGAGGATCTCGGTCAGGAACGCCTTGTCCGTGGCGCCGCCGCGCACCACGGCGGTGGTGCGGGCGAGCCCTTTCTGCAAGCGGGCGAGCGCCTCGGTGCGCGTCCGCGCATCTGCGGTGAGGCGCACCAGGGCCAGATCGGTGTCGGACGGAAGGCTGTCCCCCTCCTCGACGGCGGCATCGGCCCGCAGGCCCGGCCCGGCCGCGAGGCGGAGGACCTCCACGATGCCGGGGCGTGGCTCGAAGCCGTCCTCGGGGTCGCGGGCGGACAGGACGATCTGGAACGCATGGCCACGCGGCTCGGGAAGCTCGCCGCTCAAGCGGCCGCCGCGCGTCAGGTGCTGCTGCTGGGAGGTCAGGTCGAGCCCGGTGAGGGCCTCGGCCAGCGCATGCTCGGCAGGGAGCCCGGCCGTCTTTTCCAGGAAGCGCACCTCCCCGGTCCGCGGGTCGGCCAGGAAGCGGACGGTCAGGGCGCCCGCGGCGTCGCTCCCCTGGGCGAGACCGGCCGCCGTGGCGCGCACCGTCTTTTCGGCCTCCGCCGAGAGGCCGAACGGCGGCGCCTCGGCCACCAGGACCCGGCCGCGATGGCGGAGCGTCACATCGATCGCCCCTACGGCCCAGGCCGTGCCATGGACGTCGACCAGGACGGGGACTTCGAGCTGGCGGAGGGTGGAATTGTCGTCGGCGTGCTTCATGCTCACCTCATCTGCGCTGAGAAGGGTGATACCACGCGCCCCCTCGTCCAACAAGGTGCGCTCCGCACGATAGACTCAGCCGCCCATGCCGAAGTCGATGCCGACTCCTGCCGAGAGAATCTATACCGTGATCCGGAGCATCCCACCCGGCCGGGTGGCGACCTACGGCCAGGTGGCGGCTCTGGCGGGACTGCCCGGCCATGCCCGCCAGGTCGGCCAGGCGCTCCGCGAGACGCCGGAAGGCCTGGAGCTTCCCTGGCAGCGGGTGATCAACGCCAAGGGAGAAGTGAGCCAGCGAGGCATCGGCCTCGAAGCGGGGCTGCAACGCCACCTCTTGCAGGAAGAGGGAGTCGCCTTCGACAGCCGCGGCCGGATCGACCTCGACCGTTTCGGCTGGGACCCGGACGCGCTGCCGCCCCGGAAGAAGGGGCGGCGTTCGCGGGGCAGTAGCGCGCAGTGAATCTGCGGAGAGTAGAGCTGCCTAGGGCCACTGAAACGGGGGAAACGGAGCGGCAAATTCGAATTGGAAGACCGAGCGGATTCGTTCCATGTCGCGGGTGTTCCGAGTGATGAGCACGACGCCGGCTTCGCGGCAGCTGAAGGCGATGAGCACGTCGAAAGCGAAGCCTCGCGGCATGCTCGCGAGATCGAGGCTCCCTTCCTCCCGAAGCCGAGAGAGCGTCAGGCCGAGTGCGTCCCACGCAGCCCCCGAAGGAGTCAGGATACGGCCACGTCGGACAAACGGCGCCAAGACGTGCTCGTCCAGCCGGCGCCGGTCGCCCGTCGAGCGACAGCCGGCCCGGAGCTCTGCTGCCACCACGGTACTGAGATAGAGCCGAGGAGCTTCTCTGGCAGTGAAGGTTTCGAGGGCGGCCTGAGCGACCGGATCTCGTGCGGCGTCGATGTAACAGTTGGAGTCCAGCGCGTACTTCCGCACCGGTCGGCGCCTATCGGATCGAATCGATCTCGAGTCCAGAGAGTGCCCGAGTGCCTTCGAGGAGCTCCCGGCGGAACGCAATCATGTCGAGCGCGACTTCCACGGTCTCGCGTTCCGTGGCGGTCCCCAGGATCTTCTGTGCGCGGTGCAGGGTTTCAGGATCCAGCCAAAATTCCTTCCGGACCTTACCCTCCCGGGTTGGGCGACGCTCAGGGGTCTTGTGAGCAGTGATTGCCATACGGAAGAGCATACCACTTCGTACGGATGAGCTGTTCCTCACGCGGCTCTCCTGGTTATACGCACTGCGCTAGACTCTGCGTATAACTCTGGAGGCCGCGCCCCCAATGCCTTTCCAGCGTCTGCCCGAATCAGTCCAGACCCTCTACGCCGAGCTCCTCGAGCAGACCATCCATGCCCAGGCGGAAACTGCCATCTCCGGGGCTCCTCCTGGCTCTTTCGTCTCCAAGACGATCAAGGGCGGGACCTACTGGTATCTCCAGCGCATGGAAGGGGACCGCAAGCGGCAGGTATATCTGGGAAAGGAATCTCCCTCTCTCCTCGCCTGGATGGAGGAGGTCCGGCACGCGCGGGCCCGGTCGGCTGCGGATGAGGCACAGCGCGCCCGGCTCAGTAGCATGCTGATTGCGGGAGGCGCCGCCACCGAGAGCGCAGGCATGTCCAAGGTGCTCCAGCTGCTCGCGGAATCCGGGGTTTTCCGCATGGGGGGAGTCCTCGTCGGGACCCAGGCGTTCCTGGCCTATGGCAACATGCTCGGCGTCCGCTTTGATCAGCAGACGCTCCGGACACAGGATGTCGATCTTGCGCAGGACAGGACGATCGGCATCGCTCTCTCCGAGGAGACGGCGCCGGTGAACGTCGAGCGGAGTCCGGTCCCATCTCTAGACCCCCGGCAGCCGAGCACCTCGTTCAAGATCCGGGGACGCGAGATGCGCGTCGATTTCCTGACCTCCTTGGTCGGACCGGAATCGACCGCTCCGGTGTTCCTGCCGTCTCTGGGAGTCTCCGCCCATCCGCTTCGATTTCTCGTCTATCTGATCGAGCATCCGACCCAGGCGGTCCTCGTTACGGAAGCCGGGATTCTGGTCAACGTCCCGGATCCGGCGCGTTTCGCCTTTCACAAGCTATGGATCTCTCAGCGCCGCCCCGTCTCCGAGCAGACGAAGGCGGCCAAGGATCTCCGGCAGGCTGGGGATCTCCTGGAAGTGCTCCTGGAGGATCGCCCCGGAGACGTGCTGCTCGCCTGGGAAGTCCTGAGCCGCCACGCGGGTCCGCTGCGGACCGTCAGTGCCGCCATTCGTAAGCTGAGGCCCGAGCTTCAGGAAGAACTGTTGACGCGTCTGGGGTAGGGGCTGATCCCTCTCGCGTTTTCGCGAGACCGGTCTCGCAACTCCGCTAGACTCCGCTCTCTGCGCATTGGTTGGCTTCGGAAAGATCTCCTTTATTTACAGCGGTTTGAGAGAGCCATCCAGGTGCTGAGCCGCCTGGCACCGGGCGTGCTCTCCAGGGAAGGCATCAACCGGATCGCATGACGCGAACCGCAAAAAACTGGAAGGAGACGATCATGTCGCAACTCGCTCAGGAAGTCGCCCCCGAGACCACCCAGTCCGCCGTCACCGGCTCGCTGTCGATGCTCGGAACCTATCTCGTCACGTTCAACTTCCCCCAGTCCACCACCAGCTCACGCACCGTCTCGGCGGCGATCCAGAATCCTCCTGCGGGAACGCAGACGGTCACGATCGCCATGCAATCGTTCGACGTTTACTACACCGACAACGAGCACTACGACTTCGGGCGGCTCGCGGTGAGCATCAGCGCCAGCGGAACGACGTCGGCGAGCTGCTCGGTGACCCTTCGCGACAACAACGTGAACGAGCGGGAGTGGGAAGGCACGGTGAGGGGACTGGTGACGTTCTACGGAATCTAGGCCGTGGAGCGGGCTCTTTTTCGGGGCCGTCCGCAGCGGGCGTGCGGCCCCGCCCTCCTTTACCCTTCAGGCCCGGCGTCGCGCCGCCTGTGCCGGAGCTTCGGGCGACAAGGCCCGCAGGTACTGCCGGTCGAAGGCGGCGAGCTGGCTCTCCAGCTCCGAATAGGGTCCCGGCTCCCAGGCATTTGAGGAGACCCCCTTGTGCGCGTTGGCGCACAGCTCCCAGTCCTGGCGGTTGGTCAGGTCCCAGAAGTCGATCGCGGGCTGGGGATCGAAGCCGGGCGCGGCGATCGCGTCCGGATGGAAGAACCAATCACAGACGATGCGGGTGCGGCTGATGCCGAGCGACTGCGCGCGGTGGATCAGCACGTAGTCGGGGTGGAAGGACAGGAAGGCGCTCGGGAAAACCGTGTAGTAGTAGACGCGTCCGAGCTCCGCAGTGGAGAGCTCGGCGAAGGGGACGGCGCAGCGCCCGCCGTGGCTCGTCATACTTCCCTCGGGGTTGCTCATCCACATCGGCCCACCCAGGACCGGCCCTTCGTCGAGATCGTTCTCGGTGTTGCGGTAGGGCGTCAGCTTGTTGAGGTGCGGATGGACCTTCGGGCAGTGATAACACTCGCTGTAGTTGTGGAAGAAGAGCTTCCAGTTGGCCTCGACCTCGTAGACGCTCTGATGGACGGACTGGAGCTCGGGGAGCCGCCAGGCGCCGAACTTCCCCAGGAGCCCCGGCAAGGCTTCGGCGAAAGGGACCGGATCGGCTGCGAGATTCAGAAAGAGGAACCCCTGCCAGTCGGCGAGAGCAGCCGGCTTGAGCGAGTGCTCCAAGGGGTCGAAGCCAGGGACCTCGGCCATGCTGGGGGCGGCGCGCAAGGCTCCGTCCAATCCATAGGTCCAGGCGTGGTACGGACACTGGAGGGTGCGGCCGAGCTCGCCGTGCGGCTCCAGGCAGAGCCGGCTGCCGCGATGGCGGCAGAGATTGTGGAAGGCGCGGACCGTTCCTTCGCCGTCGCGGAGGACCACGACGCTCTCCCGGTCGAGCTCGAACAGGAAGAAGCTGCCGGGCGTTGCGAGCTGCGAGACGTGACCGGCGAGGAGCCACGAGCGGTGGAAGATCCGCTCGCGCTCGGCGCGGAAGATCTCCTCCGAGGTGAAGTACTCGCCGGAGAGGGTGTGCTGGCCGAAGGCTGTGCGGGGTGCCATGACGGCGTGGAATTCTACCACCGCGCGGCACCGCCCGGCCCGCGGCCGAAAGGCGGTCAGAACCGATAGCCGAAGCTGACCCCGGCTGACAACGTCCAGCCGGGGTCCGGGTAGGCCTCTTCCCCGTCATCCAAAGAGTAGAAGGGGGTTACGCCGGCCCGGAAAAGATAGCCGCGCCCTGGGGGATGGGACCGGTAGCCTACGATAGCTGTCAAGCTGCGGAAGCTGAAATTTTTCCTGTCGTCCTGAAAGCGGCCGAACGTCCCCTGGCCGAACGTGACGCCGCCGCCGAGCTCCAGCTTCCGCTCTCCCCGGCCGAGCAGATAGCTCGCCGTCACCGGCAGAGTGGCGTATCGATCCGGGGGGGACCCCCCGTCCCACAAAACCGGACTGTTCCAAGCGGCATACCCGACCCGAAGCCCGACACTCTCGGTGAGCATGCGCTCGTAGTTGAAGGAATAGAGGCCTCCGTTGCCCAGCAATTCGAAGAACACCGCGTTCCGGGCAACTGGCGCAGCCTCGCTCTGAGCGAGACATGGGCTACCACCCAGCAAGAGGACAATCAAAGAGCACAAGGGCTTGATCTTCATGCCGGGACTCCAGTCAAGAACGATTCGTTTGCTTCATCGATTCTACAATGAGTTGGAGCGCGAAGGGGGTCGCCACGGGGACCGGACCGGTGTAGACTTCGCCGCGCCTTAGCGAGGCTCAGCGAACCGATGCCGATTCCATCGCCATTTCACGAGCGCACGCAGCCGCTGTGTTCCAGCTACCGCTGGAAGGACTGGGCGGGCTACTGCGCCGTCTCCAGCTACGACACGTCCCACGAGCGGGAGTACTTCGCCTTCCGGGAGTCGGCCGGCCTGCTCGACGTGACGCCGCTCTACAAGTACGAGGTCTCCGGGCCGGACGCGGCGGCCCTCCTCGCCCGCATGATGGTGCGCGACATGTCGAAGCTCAAGGTGGGCCGGGTCGGCTACACCTGTTGGTGCGACGACGACGGCAAGGTGCTCGACGACGGCACCGTCTCCCGGTTGGGCGAGAACCACTTCCGCGTCACCGCGGCCGACCCGACGTTGCACTGGCTCCAGGCGTTGAGCCGCGGCTTCGACGTGACGATCGAGGATTCGAGCACGCGCCTGGCGGCGCTGGCGCTGCAGGGGCCCACCTCGCGGGCCATCCTGCGCGACGCAGTCGATCCGATGGTGGGCGCCGGAAGCTCTCCGATCGACGCGCTCAAGTTCTTCGGCGTCACCCGCTCGGCGATCTCCGGCATCCCGGTCTGGATCAGCCGCACCGGCTATACCGGCGACCTGGGCTACGAGGTCTGGGTCGAGCGCGAGCAGGCGTTGGGCGTCTGGGATGCCCTGATGGCGGCCGGACAGTCGCATGGCATCGAGCCCGCGGGGCTCGACGCGCTCGACGTGGTGCGCATCGAAGCCGGGTTCATCCTGCTCGGCGTCGACTACTACAGCTCCCACAAGGTCGTTCTGGAGTCGCGCAAGTCCACGCCGCTGGAGCTCGGGTTCGGCTGGATGGTCGATCTGGAGCGCGGCAACTTCATCGGCCGCGACGCCATCGCCGCGGAGATGAAGCGCGGCCCGATCTGGCAACTGGTCGGCCTGGAGGTGAGCTGGGAGGAGCTCGAAGCTCTCTACGCCGGCTTCAACCTGCCGCCGAGCCTGCCGGCGACCGCGCGGCGCGACGCCCTTCCGATCTATGACGAGGATGGCCGCCAGGTCGGCCAGGCGACGAGCCACACCTGGTCGCCGCTCCTCAAGAAATACCTGGCGATCGCCTCGGTCCGCCGCGGCGCGGAGGCGAAGGGGACGAAGTTGCAGATCGAGCACACGGTCGAATACGAGCGGCGCAAGGTCACCGCGACCGTCGCGCCGATCCCCTTCTACGATCCGGAGAGGAAGCGCAAGCCGTGACGAGCACGCAGTACGACGCGATCGTGGTCGGCGCCGGGCACAACGGCCTGGTCTGCGCCGCCTATCTCGCCAAGGCGGGGCGCAAGGTCCTGGTCCTCGAACGGCGGCACCAGGTCGGCGGCGCGACGACGACCGAGGAGATCTACCCCGGGTACAAGTTCACCTGCTGCTCCTACGTGGTCTCGCTCCTGCGGCCCTGGATCATCCGCGACCTGGACCTGCCGCGCCACGGCTACGAGATCCTGCCGCTGGAGGCGACCGTCACCCCGTTTCCCGACGGGCGGTCCCTGGTACGCGATTCCGATCCGGAGCGGACACGTCGCTCCATCGCTCAGTTCTCGCCGCGCGACGCGGAGGTCTACAAGCGCTTCGGGCAGGAGATGGCCGAGCTCGGCCGCCTGATCAAGCCGCTGATCGACGAGCCGGCCCCCGACCCGCTCTCGCGCGATCCGCGGGAGCTCCTGCGGCTCGCGCGCCTGGGCAAGCACGTCCGCGGACAGGGCGACGACTGGCTTTTCGCCAACGTCAAGATCATGACGATGAGCGCGGTGGACTTCCTCTCGGAGTATTTCGAGTGTGAGCAGCTCATCGCGCCGATGGCGGTCTCCGGCATCATCGGGACGTTCCTCGGCATCCGCTCGCCCGGCACGGCCTACGTCCTCCTGCATCACTACATGGGGGAGATCGACGGCTCGTTCCGCGCCTGGGGGCTGCCGAAGGGAGGCACCGGCGCGATCGCGGACGCCATCGCGAGCTCGGCGCGCGCCCTGGGCGTCGAGATCCGCACCAACGCGCCGGTCGCTCACCTCTTGATGCAGAACGGTTCCTCTGGGGCGGCCGCGGGCGTGGTGCTCGACAACGGCGACGAGATCCGCGCCAAGGTGGTCATCTCGGGGCTCGATCCCCACCGCACCTTCCTGAAGCTCGTCGGCGAAAAGAACCTCGAGCCCGAGCTCGCGCAGCAGGTCAAGCGGTTCAAGATGCGCGGCTCCTCCGGCAAGGTGAACCTGGCGCTCGATGCACTGCCCGAGCTCGCCTGTCTGCCCGGCTATGGACCTCACCTGCAGGGCGGCATCACGATCGCACCGTCGGTCGACTACCTGGAGCGCGCCTACGACGACGCCAAATACGGCGCCTTCTCCCGCAAGCCGTTCATGGACGTTCTCATCCCGTCGATGACGGATCCGACGCTGGCCCCGCCGGGCAAGCACGTGATGTCGATCTTCGTCCAGTACGCCCCCTATCACCTGAAGGAAGGGGCGGCGGACTGGCCGAACCAGCGCGAGGCGTTCGGCGACACGGTGATCGACACGCTCTCGGAGTACATGCCGAACCTGAAGGATCTGATCCTGCACCGCCAGGTGCTCACCCCTTGGGACCTGGAGCAGATCTACGGCTTGACCGAGGGCAACATCTTCCACGGCGAGCTGTCGCTGGAGCAGCTCGCCTTCCAGCGTCCGCTGGCCGGCTGGAGCCGCTATCAGACGCCGGTCAAGAACCTCTGGATGTGCGCCTCGGGCACCCATCCTGGCGGCGGCATCATGGGCGCGCCGGGCGCGCTCTGCGCCCGGACGTTATTGGGCAAGAGGGCGGTCTGATGGGTTTCGACGTGATCGTCGTCGGCGCCGGTCCGAACGGCCTCGCGGCGGCGGCGCGGCTCGCCGGAGCCGGACGCAAGGTCGCCGTCCTGGAGCGCGCGGAGGCGCCGGGGGGTTTGTCGGCGAAGCGCGAGATCCATCCCGGTTACGCTGTGCCCGGCATCCTGCACGACGAGGCTCTCGTGCCGCGCGCGATCGCGGAGAAGCTCGGCCTTACCAAGCATGGGCTGGCCTTCCGCCGGCCGCCGTCCACCTACATCGCCGAAGCGAACGGCCCAGGGATTCTGCTGCCAAGTGATTCCACCGGAGCCGCCGAGGCGATCGGCCAGCGCTCCAAGCGCGACGCCGCAAGCTACCAGGGGCTGCGTGGATTCCTCGGCCGGATCGCGCCGCTCCTCGCCGCGGTGCTCGCCGAAGCGCCGCCCTCGATCGCGCCGCAATCGGCCGGCGACTTCTGGCAGATCGCCCGGCGCGGCCTGTCGGTCTTCCGGGTCAACCGCAAGGACCTTCTGGAGCTGGCGCGCGTCGCGCCGATGTGCGTCGCCGACTTCCTGAACGAGCGGTTCGAGACGCCGCTCCTGGTCGAAGCGCTCGCCGCGCCCGCGGTCGCCTCCACCTGGTCCGGCCCCTGGTCGGCGGGCACGGTGACCAACCTCCTGCTGCGCGAGTGCGCCGGGGGAGAGGCTCTGGCGGGAGGACCGCCGGCGCTCATCGCGGCGCTCCTCGCCGCGTGCAAGGCGGCCGGCGCCGAGCTGCGCACCAACGCCGAGGTCCAGCGAATTCGCCTCGACCGCGGCAAGGTGGCCGGCGTCACGCTCACCTCTGGCGAGACGATCGACGCGCCGCTCGTCCTCTCCTCCGCCGATCCGAAGCGGACGATGCTCGAGCTTCTGCCGCCAGGAGCGCTGCCGCTCAAGATCGAAGAGGAATTCCGGCGGCTGCGCAGCCGGGGCACCGCGGCGAAAGTCCATCTGGCGCTCTCGGGACCGCTGGAGCTCGCGGGGAGCGACGGCCGGCTCGACGAGGCCATCCGCATCGGAGGAGGGCATGTCGACGACCTCGAGCGAGCCTTCGACGCCATCAAATACCGAGGTTTTTCCGAGCGCCCGCACCTGGAGATCCGCGTCCCGACCGTCGCCGATCCGAGCCTCGCACCCACCGGCCACCACGTCGTCTCCATCCTCGCAAGCTTCGCGCCTTACGACCTGGACGGCGGCTGGACGGAGGAAGCGCGCGATCGCTTCGGCGACGCCGTGGTCTCGGTCCTGGAGCAGCACGCGCCGGGTGTGCGCGACCGGATCGTAGCCGGAGAGGTGTTGACCCCAGCCGATCTGGAAACGCAATGCGCCCTGACCGGCGGCCAGCTCCACCACGGCGAGATCGCTCTCGACCAGCTCCTGATGATGCGCCCCGCGCCCTCCGCGCCGCGCTATCGGACCACCATCCCCGGCCTCTACCTGGGCGGCAGCGGCAGCCACCCGGGCGGAGGGGTCCGGCCGACGTCGGGGCTGCTGGCGGCGGAGGCGGTGCTGGGGGCTTGAGGGGCAGCATTTCAACCCAGGTCGAGCGCGCTGAATCGGTCTGCCACCGGTGATGGTCTATAGTTCCGGTGATGGAGGAAGCCCCGCCGGGAATCGACTTCGAGGAGACTAAACGGATTCTCGCGGCCATGGAGCGCGAAGGCGTTCGATATGTTCTCATCGGTGCCATGGCTATGGCGGCACAGGGGTTGGTCCGCGCGACGCACGACCTCGATTTCTTCGTGTCACCGGAACCCGAGAACGTGGACCGGCTGAAGAGGGCGTTCAAGGGCCTCTTCGACAACGATCCGAACGTCGATGAGATCTCGGCGGAGGATCTAGCAGGTGACTATCCTGCCGTCGAGTACACCCCTCCGCACGGCCGATATTCGCTGGACATCCTCTCCCGACTTGGGGAAGCGTTCAGCTACCCAGACATCGAGTCGGAGGTTCTGGCGACGGCTGAGGGCACCCAGATCTCCGTCGCGACCCCCCGCATGCTGTATAGAATGAAGCGAGACACCGTCCGGCCGCAGGACAGGTTGGACGCCGAGGTGATCAAAGACGCGTTCAAGCTCGAGGAGGAGTGATGCCGGTTCGTAAGTTTCGCTCGGTCGCCGATATGCCTGGAGCACAGCCGCGCACGCCTCTCGACCCGGAAAATCTGCGGCTCGCCTGCTCACTCACGCAGTTTGCCTATTGGCTTCACCCTATGAAACACGTTCCCGGTGTCCGGAAGTACCGGTCCATCGAGGACGCATGGCAGGCTCGCAAGGAGTGGGTACGGAGCCAACTCCGCCAGCCAGCCGTTCCGCCAGGCGAATAGCCCCTCGTTCGAACGGGGCACATGAGCACAAATCCCTGGTACCAGGCGCAACAGGACGCCATTGAGGCCTGCTGCCGGCAAGTGGTGGCGGAGCGGGTAATCGAGCCGCTTGCCTTGGAAGAAGGGGAGACGAGAGACTGGAATGCACGAGAGCTGGCATCGCTGCTCGAAGGCCACTTCCACCAACAGCTCGACGTCACCCGGCTCTCCGATGAGGAGCGCCTCGCCTACGAGCGCCGTGTCGGCTTCGACGGCCGCCCGCTCGCAAGCCCTCATAGTGGGTACAGCCAGCCGTTTTGGCTTCTTGCCGACGGCCAACGTGCCGGTACCCTTGCCATCGGCACAATGTATTCAGGGCTCAATCTGATCTCCATCTCGAGCCTGTTTGTCGATCCGGCGATGCGTCGGCGCAATCTCGCCCGCCATGCCCTCGAAGCGGTCTTCCGTGCAGCGATCTCAAACAATGCCGGGGGTATCCGGCTCGATGCGAGCTGGACCTGGCAATCTGCGGTGCGCTTCTACGCTCGAATCGGGATGTGGATCTGGATGTGGAAGCACAACCTGGTTTTCACCTGGCAGCCGGAGCTGCCGCCGTATCGCGTCGAGATCGGCGAAGCAGAGGCACGCTTTCTGATCCAGCAGGACGATAAATGGCATACCGCGGTCACCGCACGGAATCTTGGAGAACGGCTCGGCTGGGAAGCCCGCCGATCTCGAGCATCAGCCAATCGAGATGCTTCACTGCATTCCTGGAACCTTTGCGCTCCACCTTGCTTTGGCAGGGTGGCCGCTCATTCGCTCCGAGGAGACTTGGGCGCGTCGCCACCATTGGTCAGACGCGGGTGAGCCCGAAGGTCTTGCCTACAAGATCGAAATCTTCGAGGCAGTGAGCCGCGAAAGTGGTTTTGATGTCCGCACCCCGCGCATCCCGGGTCTTCAGTACCGCGACCTCGCCGAGATCTAAATCGGGGGCCGCTCCCTGGAAACCAAGTGTTCTGCGCCGGGTTGGTATTTGCATGGCTCGGGCGGGGCTCGAAGGCCAGCTCCTGGATCTCTTGGTCGATCTTGAGAGCGATCTCGGGATCGAGTTCGGCGGTGCGCCTGAGCGCAGCCAGGCTCTTCTGCACCGAGTAGCCGGGTGCCTCGGTACTGGCAAGCTTCCTGTCGGAGATAGCCTCCGTCCGCCGCTGCACGATATCCCGCGCTTCGATCGCCGCGACCTGCGCGATTTCCGCCCTCGGGACTGCGATGAAATGAGCTGACTCCTGTTCCGCGGCTTCCTTGTACCGGAGAAGATCTTCTCGCGCTTGGAAAAGGAAAAAGATTGCTGTGCCCTATCGAGAATCCCGAGGACTGCTGCGAGCTCTTTCCTGGAGAGTCTATCGGCAGAGTCATCCCTGGAGACATCCAATTTGCAGCCCTCCAGTGAGCTCGAGCTCAGGCGAGGTCATCAGCCGATCCAATCAGCGAAATCTTGGGTTGTGCCTGGACCTTGGTGACGAACGGATTGCCTGTGGCCAGCTTGTGCTGCCACTCCGCCGCGGTCGCCAGATTCACATGGACCGGGCGTTGCAGAGTCGATTCGACCTCCTGCAGGGCGCTATAGAGATCAGCGTAGGCGAGGTCATCGCTGATCACCATCAGATCGATGTCGCTCTGGGCTGTGTCGGTCCCCTTGGCAATCGAGCCATAGACGAAGGCTGCCTGAATGCGTTCTCTGAAAGGCGCGAGAGCCTCTTCCAGGGGGCCGACGAGGCCGATCGTCTTGACCACCAGGCCGTGCAGCTCGGCGAAGACCGGCGACGCGGGATTGGCCTGATAGTGCTTCTGGTTCCCCGCTCGTGTGACCGTGACCAGTCCGCTGTCCGCGAGACGCATCAACTGGCGATGCACGGCGCCGGTGCCGGAATCTGCCAGGGAGATGAGCTCGCTGCTCCGAAAGCTCCGTTCCGGGTGTCCGAAGAGCAACGCGAGCACGCGCTGCTGGACAGGGGAGAAGAGAGCATCGGCCAGTCTTGTGGAAAGTGCCAGCTCCGTTCCCATATTGGGAAGGATAGTTCCCGAAATGGGAAGGAGCAAGGGGGCTGGGGCTCGTTCCGGGGTACCATAGGGGCGATGAAAACAGCATCCTTCGCCCTGATCCTGCTGGGCCTTCTCGCGGGCTGCCGCGCTCCAGCCACGGACGCCGAGCCGCAAGAGACCACATCCTCCACGGCCTCTATCGAGGCTGCTCCCCCTGCTGATCCAGCCCAAACGGCTCCCGAGACGGTCCGGGAGACGAAGAGCCTTACGGGCGAATTCATCGGTTTCGAAGCGGGCGATTACCTGCATGCCGTGATCCGCCAGCCGGACGGCAAGACAGAATCGTTCTTCCTCGAGCGCGGGATGGAGATCTTCCTGGTCAACCACAAGAACCAGCCGCTGGAGCTGGCCTACCAGGTGGTCGATGCCGACATCCCCGAAGCCGGCGGGGTCATGACGATCGAAAGGCTGAGCTCGATTCGGGCCGGAGACCAGACCTTTGCCGACTGGTGGAAGACCGCCGAGCCGAGCTTCGGCAAGCTGTTGGATGAATACCAGCCGCGGATCGAGCAGGCCACACTCGCTCCCGAAGAGGTGCCGGTCGAGGATTCCGAGAACCAGAGCCAGTAGGAAACCTTCATCGAGCCGTCACCCGCACCCGCCGCACCCGCGGCTCCTGGCGCCGGGGGTCGTTCCATTCCTCCTCCCAGTCAGGGTGCCACGCTGCTGGCAGCAGGTAATAGCCCTCGGTTTCGCCTTCGGCTCCGACCAGGGCGGCGGCTCCCGCTTGGGCGAGGATGCCCTGGAGCGCCGCGACGAAGGCGCGCAGGGGCTCGCGGCGGGAGAAGGGGCGGCGGATCTGGCTGATGCGCTCGGCTTCGTGGAGGATCTCCGGGGCGAGGCGAAGCTCGGGTGCCAGGGCCTCCAGGATGGTCTCGATCGATGCCCGGGTCTCCGGCGAGGGGGGCAGAAAGAGCTGCGGGAAGAGCCAGTCGTCGATCTGCCCCAGGAACTGGCTTGCCACCGGCCGGTCCCCCAGAGGCGCCTGGGGCATGAGCACCGCGAGCGTGGCTTTCGGAAACACCTCGACAGAGCAGCGGGCGGGAAGCTCCGGCGGGACCCCCTCCGGCGGCATCGGGAACAGCGGCAGGCCCCGGTCGCGCAGGATGTCCTGCAACCGAGCCGCTTCCTGATACCGCAGCCAGCCCGACCGGGCCGCCGAGATCCACGGCGGCTGCGGTCCTCGCAGCGAGCCCGAGAAGGCGCCCCGCGCCAGCCGGATCTCCACCAAGCGCGCCCGCCAGGGCTTGCGCTCCAGCCGGACCGGCGTCAGGGGGGCGTTGATCGCGGCCAGGCGCAGACGCTCGTCCGCGAGGAGCGGATCCTCCCGCAGGAACGCCGCGAGCACGGGCTTCGTCAAGGCTTCGGATTTCCCGACGAGACCGATCGTGCCGGTCGGATCGAGCCGGAGGATCGAATAGGCGGCCGCTGCTTTCGCCCGCGGCACACCAGGATCGATCCCGATCACGAAGATGGATCCGCTCGTGGCGCTCAATGCCTTCCTCCTCCCTGTCTCTCTGCTTGAAGCTCTTCCTTCCGGCGCCTCTGGTCGCGCTGAGAGGAAACAACCGATGCCTGAACGGTGGCATTGTGTCAGAAAGACGTTACGTGAAGGAAGAGGGAGCTTGTGTACTCCCATAAAAAGAAGAGATCCCGGAGAGGGGTCCGCTACAATCCCCCCTATGCGCTCGCTTTTCGACGATCAGGAACCGCCTCGGGAGGACCCGGGGGCACGCCGGGAGGAGATGCTGCCGGCGGCATCGCCTCTCGCGGAGCGGATCCGTCCCCGCTCTCTGGAGGAGGTGGTCGGCCATCAGAAGCTGCTCGGCCCCGAAGGGTTCCTTCGCCGGGCGATCGCCGCGGACCGCGTGCCGTCGCTCATCTTCTGGGGACCGCCGGGCAGCGGGAAGACGACTCTCGCCCGGTTGATCGCCGCCGAGACGTCGTCCCACTTCGTCCCCTTCTCGGCGGTGACCTCAGGGATCAAGGAGGTCAAGGAGGTGATGGCGGAGGCGGTCCGCCTGCGCCGCGCCCAGGGGCGGCGGACGCTCCTGTTCGTCGACGAGATCCACCGTTTCAACCGGGCGCAGCAGGACGCGTTCCTCCCGTACGTCGAGCGCGGCGACGTGGTGCTCGTGGGGGCGACCACGGAGAACCCGTCCTTCGAGCTCAACGCAGCGCTTCTCTCCCGCTGCCGGGTGGTGGTTTTGGAGCCGCTCGCTCCGGCGGAGCTGATCGGGTTGTTGCGCCGTGCCCTGACCGACGCGGAGCGCGGGCTCGGAGCATCCGGCGTGGAGGCGACGGACGATGCCCTGGAAACTCTCGCCCAGCTCTCGTCCGGGGATGCCCGCAAAGCCCTGAACCTCCTGGAGCTGTCGGTGGCCGACGCTCTGGAAGCTGGCGCGCCGCGGATCGACGCCGCGTCGGTGGAGCGGCTGGCGCAGCGCAAGATCCTCCTCTACGACAAGTCGGGCGAGGAGCACTTCAACCTGATCTCGGCTCTTCACAAGTCGCTCCGCGAGAGTGACGCGGACGCCGCGCTCTACTGGCTGGCGCGAATGCTGGCGGCGGGGGAGGACCCGTTCTATGTGGCGCGGCGGATGATCCGCTTCGCCAGCGAGGACGTGGGGCTGGCTGACCCGCAGGCGCTGCCGCAAACCCTGGCGGCCTGGGAGGCCTATCACCGGCTCGGCTCACCCGAGGGGGAGCTGGCTCTCGCGCAGGCCGCGGTCTATCTGGCCCTGGCGCCCAAGAGCATCGGCGTCTACCGCGCCTGGGGCGCCGCCCGGCGCACGGTGGAGGAGCGGCCGGCCGAGCCGGTTCCCCCGGTCATCCGCAACGCGCCCACGCGCCTGATGAAGCAGATCGGCTATGGCGCCGGCTATGTCTACGCGCCGGACACGGAGGAAGGGGTGGGAGGGCTCGACTGCCTCCCGGAGTCGCTCCAGGGGATCCGCTTCTACGAGCCGAAGGGGGCGGGGTCCGAGGCGGAGCTCAAGGAGCGGCTGGAGCGGTGGCGGGGGGTGCGGGAGAAGGTGCGGAAGAAGACCTAGTTCTGCGCCACCGACCCCGCCCGCGCCTCTTTCACCGCTGCCAGGACCTTCTCCTTGGTCAGCAGCTCGCTGAACACGCGGGGCTCCTGACCGGGGCGGTAGAGGACATAGAAAGGAATGCCGTAGCGGCCGTGCTCGGCGAGGAACTTGCCGATCTCGTCGTCGCGGTTCGTCCAGTCCGCCTTCATCGGCACGACTCCGTGCTCCCCGAAGACCCTGGCCACCTCGGGGGTGTTCAGGACCAGCTGCTCGTTCACCTTGCAGGTGAAGCACCAGTCGGCGGTCACATCGACGAACACGAGCTGGCCGCCGGTGGCGAGCTGCTCCGCCTTGCCGCGGTCGAAGGGCTCCCAGCGGATCAGGCCCTCGGCCGTCTCCGTCGCCTGGGCCTCGCCGCCGCTCCAGATCGCCAAGGCGAGAGTGACGGCCACGGCCGCCGCCATGCCAAAGGCGGCAGCGTTGCGTAGCGACGCGCCGGTGAAGCCGCGGTGCCGCAGCCAGGTGAACAGGGCGAGCCCGAGGAGGCCGAGCTGGACCGCCGCGACCCGCTCCGGGCTCATCTGCGAGGAGAGGACATAGAAGAGCCAGACCGCCGCCGCGGCGAGCAGGAAGCCCATGACGCCGCGAACCGTTTCCATCCAGGCGCCCGGCCGGGGGAGGAAGCGGGCCGTGCCTGGCGCCGCCGCGAGGAGGAGGTAGGGGAGCGACATGCCGATCCCCACGGCCGTGAAGATCGCCAGGATGACCGGCGTCTCCTGCGCCAGGGCGAAGCCGATGGCGGTGCCGAGGAACGGCGCCGAGCAGGGGGTCGCCATCAGGGTGGCGAAGAGGCCGGAGGCGAAGTGCCCCACGGCTCCCTCGCGCGGGCTCACGGCGCCGACGCGCGCCATCCGCTCCGGGAGCGAGATCTCGAAGAGACCCCAGAGGTTCAGGCAGAACAGGACGACCACCACCGCCAGGAACGCCACGAAGCCGGGCCGCTGGAACTGGACCCCCCAACCCACGGCCGCTCCCGCGGCACGCGCCGCCACGGCCGCCAGGGCCAGAGCCCAGAACGAGACCAGGATGCCCGCCGAGGTGGCCAGGGCGCCGCGCACCACCTCCATCCGTCCATGGCCGGCGCTGCGCACCAGGCCGAAGACCTTGAGCGACAGGACCGGCAGGACGCAGGGCATGGCATTGAGGATCAACCCGCCGAGCAGCGCCAGGGCCAGCATCCAGGGCAGGCCCGCCGCGGCCGGAGCCGCGGTCCCCGGCTTCTCAACATCTCCGGGCGCTCCGCCGGAGCCGGCCGCGAAGGCCGCGTTCTCCACCGGCTTGCCGCCGGGACCGACGGTGAGCTGCACCTCGGCCGTGGTCGTCACCGGCGGAAGACACTGAGAGTCGTTGCACGCCTGGTAGCGCAGGGAGGCGCTCAAGGGAAACGTGCCTTGCGGCGTCCCCTGGGGAATCTTGACCTCGGAGAGGATCACGACATCGCCGTCGTAAACCGCCAGCGGCTGGTCCGCGAAGGCGAACGTCTGCATCTCTGCCTTCGGGTATTGGACGGTCTCGTCCGGCCAGCCCGCCGGCACCTTGATATCGAGCACCGTGGGAATCAGGTAGTCGAACGTCGGCGTATGGCTGTTGATGTGCCAGCCGTGCTCGATGGAGACCAGCGCAGCGACGCGGGCCGTGGAGCTGCTCTCGTAGGCGGTACGGTCCACGGTGAGGTGGACGTCCGCCTTCTCGGGACGCGGCGGTTGGGCATGAATCGTGCTAGTAAAGACGCACGCCCCAGCGAGTGCGAGGATGATGGAAAGGCGCAAATGAATCGGAGGTCTGGTCATACGAGGGCCACCTCGGTAAGATCAATCGATCTTCGAAGCTTGAACAGCGGACGGGCCCCCTCGGATTCCTGAGATCCGTCCGAGGAGGCCACGATAGCACGGCCTTCCGGCGACCCGAGCCGAGTTTGTGCCAGGGCGTCTTCTTTTGGGGCACGGAGTGCACCTGGAACAATGATGGGATCTCGGTGAATTTCTCCAGTATTGATATTCCGGAATTGAAAGGAGAGTTGAGAGATGAGCAGCAGAGTGATGGGATGGCTTGCGACAATGGCCTTGCTTGCGCCTCTCGCGGCGGTGGCCCAGGAGGGGGATCCCTGGACATTGCAGACCATGGCGCAGGTCAATGGCGGGCTCAAGGCCCAGTGGATGGATATGCGCGTGGAGCAGGTCGAGGTGCTCAGCCTGAATCAGGGGCGTGCCACCTCCCGTCTGCATCGTCAGCCGGCCCGCTGGGTCGCGGGGGATCCGCGGCGCTGGGCCGACGGCGACCGCCTCACTTATCTGGTCGACCTGATCGATGGTCCTCAAGGAAAGGGGGTCGGCAAGGAGGTCGAGAGCGCGATCGGCCGTGCCCTGGCCGCGTGGACGACCGAGACCTGCCTGAGCATGGTCAAGGTGGTCAAGCGACCGGACCTGGGGGAAGATGCGGATATTTTCGACTCCCAGCTCGGCTACGGCGGTTTCGGGAACTGGCGGGCCGCCGACATCGTGTTTGCGGGCTGGTTGCCCCCGTCGTTCTTCGATGCCGTGACCGGCGACGGAGGCGGTGCGAACGTCCTCGCCCTGTCGGTGACCTTCATCTTCATCGGCCCGGACGGGAATCCGAGCGACGTCGACAATAACGGGTACTACGACACAGCGGCGAACGAGATCTACTTCAACGACGGCTTCCGCTGGCAACTCGGGAGCGGCATGGACGTGGAGACCGTGGCCCTGCACGAGTTCGGGCATTCGTTGGGGATCGGCCATCTCGGGGCGCCGCCTCTGGCTGCGATGAATCCGGTATACGCGGGATTCCATCCGGAGCTGATGCCGCTCGACCGGGCCGCCGTCTGCTCTCTCTGGTCCTCCTGGCCCAAGTAGCGACCCCGGAGAGCAGCGATGATCACCGACCGTCTGATACGATCCGTTCCCGTGAAGCTCTCGACAAGAGTCTCGCGGATCGCGGAATCAGCCACTCTGCGCGTGTCACGCCGCGCCGCCGAGCTCAAGGCGCGGGGGATTTCGGTCGTCGATTTTGGCGCCGGCGAGCCGGATTTCTCTACGCCGGCCGCGGCGGTCGAAGCGGCCCGCCGCGCCCTCGCCGAGGGGTTCACCCGGTATACGCCGGGCAGCGGCATACCGGAGCTCCGCGCCGAGGTGGCCGCGTTCTACCAGCGGCTGTACGGCTCTCCCTGGGGCGGTGCGCAGACGGTGATCACCGTCGGGGGCAAGGCGGCTCTCTTCGAGCTGGCGCTGGCCGTGTTCGAGGAGGGGCAGGAGGTCATCCTCCCTTCTCCGGCCTGGGTCAGCCTGCCGGAGCAGATCCGTTTCGCCGGAGCCCGGCCGGTCGAGGTGCCGACGAGCGTGGCGGACGGTTTCCGCATCCATGCCGATGCGCTCCTCGCCGCGGTGACCGACCGCACGCGGGCCTTCCTGATCAACGCGCCGTGCAATCCGACGGGCGGGATCATCTCCCCCCAGGACCTGCGCAGGGTCGTCGAGGCCGCGGCCGAGCGCGGCCTCCTGGTGATCTCGGACGAGACGTACGACCGGTTCGTCTACGACGGGCTCGATCACGCCAGCGTGGCGGCGCTCGCCGCCGAGTTCCCCGAGACCGTCGTCCTGGTCGGCTCGTTCTCCAAGGCCTATGCGATGACGGGTTGGCGGATCGGCTATCTGCTGGGGCCTCCCGAGGTGGTCCGCGCCGTCGAGATCATCCAGAGCCATGCGACCTCGAATCCCACCTCGTTCGCCATGGTCGGCGCCCTGGAGGCGTTGCGCTGCTGCGAGGCGGAGGTGGAGGCGATGATCACGGAGTACGCGGCGAGGCGGGAGCTCCTCATCCCGCGGCTCAACGAGATCCCCGGCTTCCACTGCCGGCCGCCGCTCGGAGCGTTCTACGCGTTCCCTCACGTGGCGGACCTCTACCGTCCGGGCCGGCAGGGCTCGATCGAGCTGACGGAGCTCCTTCTGGAAGAGGCCCGGGTGGCGGTCGTGCCCGGCGTCGCGTTCGGCGCCGACGATCACATCCGCATCTCCTTCGCCTGCTCGCGCGCCACCCTCGGCGAAGGGCTGGAGCGGATGGCGGCCGTGCTGGCGGATTGACCGCCAACCCTGTCGGCTACAATCTACAATCTGGAATTCGGCTGGATTCGCGCGGCCCTTCGGCCGCGATCTGTCCATCCTGTGGAGGTAACCGTATGACGCGTATGTTCCGAGTCTCCCGGTGGGCGATCCTCGCGGCCGGGGCTCTGGCGCTCGCCACCGTTGCCGCTCCCGCGGCGCTGGCCCAGGCCCAGAAGCAGGGCAAACCGACGGCCGAGGAGGCCAAGAAGCTCATCGAAGACGCCGAGACGCGACTCGCCGAGCTGACCACCAATGCCGAGCGCGCCAGTTGGGTCCAGTCCACCTTCATCACTCCGGACACCGAGATCCTCGCCGCCCAGGCAAACGAGATCCTGACCGCCGCGGGTGTCGAGTACGCCAAGCAGGCGGCCCGCTTCGACGGCGTTCAGCTCCCGGACGACCTGCGGCGCCGCATGAACCTGCTCAAGCAGACGTTGACACTGGCAGCGCCCGGCGATCCTCAGAAGAACGCGGAGCTCAGCCGTCTGGCCGCCGGCCTGGAGAGCTTCTACAGCTCCGCCAAGTACTGCCGCAAAGAGGGAGAGTGCCTGGATCTCGAGCAGCTCTCCGACATGATCGAGCAGAGCCGCGATCCGCAGGAGCTGCTGGACGTCTGGGTCGGCTGGCACAACGCGGCCCGGCCGATGCGCGACGACTACGCCAAGCTCGTGACGCTCGCCAACGAGGGGGCCCGCGAGCTCGGCTTCAAGGACACCGGCGCCATGTGGCGCGCCAAGTACGACATGGAGCCGGATGCGTTCGCCAAGGAGGTCGACCGTCTCTGGGGGCAGGTGAAGCCGCTCTATGACGCGCTCCACTGCCACGTCCGCGCCAAGCTCAACGAGAAGTACGGCAATCAGCTCGTGCCGCTCGACCAGCCCATCCCGGCGCACCTCCTGGGCAACATGTGGGCGCAGAGCTGGGACAACCTCTACGACCTGGTCGCCCCGCCGGCCGCCGATCCCGGCTACAACCTGACCGAGCTGCTGCAGGCGAAGAAGACCGACGCGGTCGAGATGACGCGCTACGGCGAGAGGTTCTTCACCTCGCTCGGCTTCGCGCCGCTCCCCGCGACCTTCTGGGAGCGCTCGATGCTCACCAAGCCGCGCGACCGGGAGGTCGTCTGCCACGCCAGCGCCTGGGACGTCGACGCCAAGGAAGACCTGCGGATCAAGCTGTGCATCCAGACCAACGAGGAGGATTTCCGGACCATCCACCACGAGCTGGGGCACAACTTCTACCAGCGGGCCTACAACAAGCAGCCCTTCCTCTATCAGGACAGCGCCAACGACGGCTTCCACGAGGCGGTGGGCGACACGATCGCCCTGTCGATCACGCCCGAGTACCTGAAGCAGATCGGCCTCATCCAGCAGGTGCCGGACCCCTCGAAGGACTTAGGGCTGCTGATGCGGCAGGCGCTCGACAAGGTCGCCTTCCTCCCCTTCGGCGTGATGATCGACCAGTGGCGCTGGCAGGTCTTCTCGGGACAGATCAAGCCGTCGGACTACAACAAGGGCTGGTGGGACCTGCGGGAGAAATACCAGGGAGTGCGGCCGCCGGTGGCGCGCACCGAGCAGGACTTCGATCCGGGCGCGAAGTACCACGTGCCGGGCAATACGCCGTACACGCGCTACTTCCTCGCGGACATCCTGCAGTACCAGCTCCACGAGGGGCTGTGCAAGGCGGCGGGCAACAAGGGCCCGCTGCACCGCTGCTCGATTTACGGCAACAAGGAGGCCGGCCAGCGGCTGGAGAAGATGCTGGCGATGGGCCTGAGCCGCCCGTGGCCGGAGGCGCTGGAGGTGGTCACCGGCACCCGGCAGATGGACGGCACGGCGATCGTCAACTACTTCGCCCCGCTCAAGACCTGGCTCGACCAGCAGAACAAGGGACGGACGTGCGGCTGGTAGGCTGAGGAATGGCCAGAAACGGCGAGCGTGACGATCCGCCCCGCGGGCTCTCCCGCCGCGCTTTCCTGCGCGGCGGGGCCGCGGCGGGTGTGCTCGGCACGGGCCTGCTCCGGGGCGTGCCGCCCGCGGAGCCGGCCGCCGCCGCGAAGACCGGAGCCGGGGCGCCGATCGTCGGACCCGGCCCGGTCCCGATGAATTTCCGGATCAACGGCAAGGCGGTGTCCGCGCGGCTCGAGCCGCGCGTGACCCTGCTCGACGCCCTGCGTACCCGCTTCGAGCTCACCGGGGCCAAGAAGGTGTGCGACCGCGGCACGTGCGGCGCCTGCACGGTCCTGCTGGGCGGCAAGGCGGTCTACGCTTGCAGCATCCTCGCGATCGACGCCCAGGACGCCGAGGTCGAAACCGTCGAGAGCCTCGGCTCGGTCGAGAAGCTCCATCCGCTCCAGGCCGCCTTCGTGGAGAACGACGCCCAGCAGTGCGGCTTCTGCACTCCCGGCTTCGTCGTGGCGGCCAAGGCGCTCCTCGACCGCAATCCGGCCCCGACGCTCGCCGAGGTCCACCATGGCCTCTCCGGCAATTTCTGCCGCTGCGGCACCTATGCGGGCATCCGCCAGGCGGTGCTGCAAGTGGCCCAGGCCGCCGCCGCCGATCCGGGCTTCGCCCCCGGCCTGCCCGGCGCCCCCGGCGTGAAAGCCAGGAAACGGGAGGACGAGGCCGTCGATCCCGGGGAGAAGCGCAAGAAGAAAAAGAAGAAGCGCAAGGGAGGGGGCCGCCATGGTCGACGCTAGCTGGCCCACGGCCGAAGAGCGGCGCCTGATCGGCACGCGCGCCTCGCGCCTGGACGGCCCCGCCAAGGTCACCGGTACCGCCAAGTACACCTACGACGTCGTCCGCCCGGGCATGCTGTACGCCAGGCTCGTGCACTGCCCGCATGCCCACGCGCGGATCACGAAGCTCGACACCTCCGCCGCCGAGGTCTTGCCGGGCGTCAAGGCGGTGCGGGTGATCCAGGGCGCCGGCGCCGAGATCCAGTGGGCTCTCGACGAGATCGTCCTGGTCGCCGCCACCACGGAAGAGCAGGCGGAGGACGCGGCGCGGGCGGTGGCCGTCGAATACGAGATCCTGCCGCACCACGTGGACGACATGCACCTGGACCGGGCGCCGGGCACCCGGCCGGGCCAGGAGGAGACGGTGGGCGAGCCCGAGAAGGCCATGGCCGAGGCCGCCGTCCGCTTCAAAGGAACCTATGGCCTGCCCGTGATCGCCCACAACTGTCTGGAGGCCCACGGCCAGATCTGCGAGTGGAACGACGCGCGGGACACCATGACCGCCCATTGCTCGACGCAAGCGGTCTCCGCTCTGGCGCCGCAGTTCTCCGAGCGGATCGGCATTCCTCCAGGGAACGTCCACGTCATCTGCCAGTACATGGGCGGCGGCTTCGGCAGCAAGTTCAGCGCCGACCGCTGGGGCATCGAGTGCGCCGAGATCTCCCGGCAGGCCGGCGGCGTGCCGGTCAAGCTGATGCTCGACCGCGACGCCGAGCTGACCATCGCGGGCGACCGCCCGTCGGCCTACGCCGAGATCGAGGTCGGCGCGGCGGCCGACGGCACGCTGACCGCCTGGATCTCGAAATCCTGGGGCTCGGGGGGGCTCGGCGGCTCCGGCAACCCGCCGCTGCCGTACGTGTTCCAGATTCCGAACCGGAAGCAGGCGCACGTCTCGATCCCCACCAACACCGCCAGCTCGCGCGCCTGGCGTGCGCCGAACCACCCGCAGGGGTGCTATCTCTCGATGTCGGCGCTGGACGACCTCTGCGCCAAGCTGGGGATGGACCCCTTGGCGTTTTACCGCAAGAACGAGGCGATCCTCGGCCCCCTGGCCAAGACGTACAAGGAAGAGCTGGAGGTCGCCGACAAGCTGATGGGGTGGAGCGAGCGCTGGAAGCCGCGCGGCGCCGGCGGCAAGCGGCCGGTCCGGCGCGGCCTGGGCCTGTCCCTCCATACCTGGGGAGGCCGTGGCCATCGCAGCAGCTGCGAGGTCACCCTCCAGCCGGACGGCTCCGTCGAGGCCAGGATCGCCTCGCAGGACATCGGCACCGGCACCCGCACGGTCATTGCCATGGTCCTGGCCGACAGCCTCGGCCTGCCGCTCGCGGCGGTCCGCGTCCAGCTCGGCGACAGCCGGTATCCGGCCTCGGGTGGCTCGGGAGGCAGCACCACCGTGGGCGGCGTCACCTCCGCCACCCGCCGCGCGGCCGTCAACGTCCTGCGGATGATCTTCGACAAGGCGGCCCCGCAGCTCGGCACCAAGCCGGACAAGCTGGAGGCGGTCGACGGCCAGATCCGCGTCCAGGGAGACCCCGGCCGCAAGCTCACCTGGCGGCAGGTGGCCTCCCTCTTCGGCCGTGCTCCGATCACCGCCACCGGGGCCCATCCGGGCGCCCAGGGAGAGGTCGAGCTGAGCGGCAGCGGCGCCGGCGGCGTGCAGATGGCGGAGGTCGAGGTCGACGCGGAGACCGGGATCGTCAAGGTCCGCAAAATGGTGGCGGTCCAGGACTGCGGTCTGGTGGTGGACCTGAAGACGGCGGAGAGCCAGGTCTACGGCGGCCTGATCATGGGCATCTCTTCCGCCCTCGCCGAGGAGAAGGTGATCGACCCGGTGACCGGCACCATGCTCAACGTCGACTTCGAGTCCTACAAGCTCGCGGGCATCGCAGACGTGGGGGAGCTGGTGGTCCACATGATGACCGGCCCCGGCTATGACGAGCGCGGCGTGATCGGGCTCGGTGAGCCGCCGGTCATCTCGCCGGCCGCGGCGATCGCCAATGCCGTGGCCAACGCTCTCGGCGTGCGCGTGCCCTACCTGCCGCTCACGCCGCAGCGGGTGCTCGATGCCCTGGAAGCCCACGGCAAGGGGGCGGCCTGATGCAGCCCTTCGAGCACGCGAGCCCGGCGACCCGGGAGCAAGCCGTCCAGCTCCTCGCCGCCCAGCCGGACCACGCCATGGCTCTGGCCGGCGGCAGCGACCTGCTGGCCCTGATGAAGGACGGGGTGGTCACCCCCGGCCGCCTGGTCAACCTCAAGAAGATCCAGGGGCTTCAGGGGATCCGCTACGCCCCGGAGAGCGGCTTCCGCATCGGCGCCCTGACCACGATCGACGACCTGGCCTCGTCCGAGGTCTTGCGTCTCGAGCATCCGGCGGTCAGCGCGGCCGCCGGCCGGCTCGCGGGTCCGCAGATCCGCAACGTGGCGACATTGGGAGGAAACCTCTGCCAGCGGCCCCGCTGCTGGTACTTCCGCAACGGCTTCGGTCTCCTCCCCCAGCGAGACGGCAAATCGATGGTCGTCGAAGGGGACAACCGCTACCACGCGATCCTCGGCAACGACGGTCCGGCGTACTTCGTCACGCCGTCCACGCTGGCGCCGCTGCTGATCGCGCTGGACGCCGAGGTGGCGCTCCTCGGCCCCGAGGGAGAGCGGCGGATCCCGCTGGAGAAGCTCTACCGCGTGCCGCAGGCCGCAGGGGAACGGGAGCATGACCTCGCGCCGGGCGAGATCGTCACGGAGCTGGTGCTCGGCCCGCTCGCCGGACGCCAGGTCGCCAGCTACGAGGTGCGCCAGCGCGAGACCCTCGACTGGTCTCTGGCGACCGCCTCAGTGGCGCTGGAGACGGACAGCGGCGCGGTGCAGCGGGCGCGGGTGGTCCTCGGACAGGTGGCGCCGGTGCCCTGGGCGGCGCGCGAGGTGGAGAGCTTCCTGGCCGGCAAATCGATCGACGAGGGGGTGGCCGGGGAGGCGGGTAAGCTGGCCGTCCAGGGAGCCAAGCCCCTGTCGCGGAACCGGTACAAGATCCAGTTGGCGCGGGTGGCGGTCCGCCGGGCCCTGCTCACCGCCGCCGGCCTGGACAGAGAGCTCTAGAGAGGCCTGACACCATGGAGCCGACACCGCAGATCCATCCCCTCCGTCCCCAGGGCAAGACCTGCTGCTGCTATCTCCGCTGGAAGGGGATGTTCATCGACGTCGAGCCCGATCCGTCGATCCCGAACACCCGGGACGGCTTCTTCTGGTGCAGCCATACCATGAACTGCCTCGGTCCCGACGGCCGCGTCGCGGACGAGGAGAGCTGCTGCCATGGGCGGGACTGCTTCGACCCGATCTAGGAGAGCTTTTCGATGAAGACCTTGCGTACCGTCCTGTTTCTCTTCCTGGGTCTGCTCGCGCTGCCGCTGGCGGTCCAATCCCAGGACATGTCTGCCAACAAGGCTCTGGTCCGCCGCTATCTCGGCGAGGTCCTGAGCGCCGGCCGCCTCGATCAGCTCGACCAGCTCCTGGCGTCCGACTTCGTCGACAGCACCCCCGGAGCGCCGAAGGACGTGCGCGGGCCGGAGGTGATCCGCGCCGCGCAGCAGCGGGCCCGCGAGATCTTCCCGGAGGTCGAGTACAAGGTGGAGGACCTGGTCGCCGAAGGGGACAAGGTGGTCGCCCGCTATACCGTTCGGGCCACCAGCCGCGGAAGCGAGTCCTCGCCCGGCCGCCCGGTCGAGGTGACGGGGGTCACCATCTTCCGGATCGCCGACCGCAAGATCCGGGAAGCCTGGATCGTCAACGACCAGATCGAGATGTTCCTGCAGCTCGGCTACACCCTTCAGCCGCCGCAGTAGTCCACATATCCTCACAATGTGCCGCCTCCGCGGCCTCTCTTCCGCTCCAAGTTTCCTGAGAAGGAAACCTCTTGACGAAATTTCTCGAAGAAATTTCCGTTCAGGTGACACGCTTTGGGGTAACTTGTTGCACTATTCCATGTGAATGGTCCCCGCGTCCGCCAGTGGAGGCGGGCGCTCGGAAGGACCTGAAAGGGAGATTCCCATGTCCAAGAACCTGACGCGCCGGGTCGTTGTCCTTCTTCTGCTGGTCACCTTCACGGCGGGAGCCGCCCAGGCGGCTCCGTGGTCGCGGGGTGGCGGTTCGGAGATGTCGCTGGGCGCCGCCCTCTGGGAGTGGATCGGCTCTTGGGTCGAGCCGTTGCAGCCGGCCGCAGTCTGGACGGAGGGGTGCGGCATGGACCCCAACGGGAGCTGCCATAACGGGGGTGGGACCGACCCGAACGGCGCCGCGGGCGACGGTGGAGCCGTGGTGAACCCCAACGGCTGACGACGATGAAGAGCGCCGGCCCGGTTCCGAGCCGGCGCTCTTTTTTCTTTTGGTGCGGCTGTCCCGTTTTCTTGGTCCTGAGAAACTAGTATTGTTGGCGGAGTATCAGGCCGATCTCCCGGAGCTTCGTGACTCCGGATTCCGACAAGACTTTTCAGAACGTACCCTGCGGTGGAAGGAGGAGCTTCGTGAAATTTCATCCCAATGAAGTGGCCCTCGAGGAGTTCTATCTCTCGCACAGCGCTGAGCACCAGGCGCTCCTCGCGCATCTCGTGCAGTGCCCCCAATGCTCCCGGCGGTTGCATGGAGTGACCGAGAGCGCCGGAAAAACAACTGTGGGTTCTAGGGAGGAGAGCGCGGCGGGCACCAGCTACGAAGAGGTTCTGGATCGGGTGGAGAGCCGGATGGCGGACCGCGAGCGGGCTGTCGCTAAGGAGCGGGCGGCGGCACCGGCTCTCTTCGTCGAGATCATGAAGCTCGTCCCGGAACAGCAGCGCCTGCTCCTCCGGAACTCGCCCCGTTTCCGGACGTGGTCTCTGTGCGAGCTTCTCGTCGAGCAATGCCGTGAGACGACGGTCAAGGATCCCCGGCGCGTCGAAGATCTTGCGCGGCTCTCGTTGGACGTCGCGGCCCGCCTGGACACGTCCTACTATCGAGCGGGGCTCATCCAGGATCTGCAGGCGAGGGCCTGGGCCTATGTGGGGAACGCACGCCGTGTGCTCTCGGATCTGCAAGGAGCGGAGAAGGCCTTCCTGGAGGCGGAGACGCTGCTTCGGCAGGGGAGTCGCGACCTGGTCGAGCTGGCCATCTTTCTGGACCTCAAGGCCTCCCTTCGCAGGTCGCAGCGCCGCTTCGAGGATGCGCTCCGGCTCCTCCGGCGCGCCGTGACGATCTTCCGGCGCACGGGCCATTTCCATCGCGCGGGAAGGAGCCTGATCAACATGGACCTCATTCATTGCTACGCGGGAAATCCCGAACAGGGGATCCCGCTCCTCTATGAGGCCATCGAGCTGGTGGACGTGGATCTGGACCCGCGTCTCAGGCTCTGCGCTCAGCACAACCTGATCCAGGACCTCGCCGAGACCGGTCGTTACTTCGAAGCCCAGAAGCTGTACCGGGAGACCTGTCCGCTCTACCGCGAGTTCCCGGAGCCGTGGGCGCAGAATCGCCGGAAATGGGTGAAGGCGAAGATCTCTCTGGGGCAGGAGAAGACCGCGCAGGCGGAGAGGCTCTTCCTCGCCACCCGCGACGGGTTCATGGCCGATGGGATCTCCTATGACACGGCCCTGGTCTCTCTGGAGCTCGCGATGCTCTATGCGCGCCAGGAGCGCACGGCCGACCTCAAGCGGCTCGCCGAGGAGATGTTGCCGGTCTTCTCCTCCCTCCAGATCCACCGCGAGGCTCTGGTCGCCCTCTGTTTCCTGCGGAAGGCTCTGGAAGCCGAGCAGGCCAGTCTGGAGCTGGTGTCCCGAGTGGCGAATTTTCTCCGCCGCGCCGAGCACGATCCTGGTTTGCGCTTCGAGCCGTGAGAAGATTGCCCGCATGGCTCGTTCGCGTCGCCTCCTTGTTGTCGCCGTCCTCCTCGTGGGTGCCGCCGCCCGTCTGCCGGCTCAGGTGGGGCCGTCTCTGGAGCAGATCCTGAGCGCCCCGTTTCCGACCGAGCTGCTGGCTGCGCCGGCGGGGGGCAAGCTTGCCTGGACCCAGAACGCGCGCGGGGTGCGCAACGTCTGGGTGGCCGAGCCCCCCGAGTACCGCGGGAGGCAGGTGACCCGCTACGACAAGGACGACGGCCAGGCGATCGGCGGCCTGGAGTGGACCCCCGATGCCAAGGCCCTCCTCTACGTCCGGGGCAGCGGCCCCAACGGGCGCGGCGAAAACCCGAACCCGGCCGGGGATCCCGCGGGGGCGGAGCAGGCGGTCTGGCGGGTCGCTCTCGATGGCGGCGAGCCGGTGAAGATCGGAAGCGGCACCGGAGCCGTGGTCTCCCCCAAGGGAGATGGCGTCGCCTTCATCCGGGGCGGGCAGATCTGGTGGGCGCCCCTCGACGGCAGCCGCGAGCCCGAGCAATGGGTGCGCGCTCGGGGCGGCTCCCGGTCGCTCCGCTGGTCGCCGGACGGCTCGCGCCTGGCCTTCGTCAGCGCCCGGGGGGATCATAACTTCATCGGGATCTACGACGTGGCGGGCAAGACGCTGCGCTGGATCGCCCCCAGCGTCGACCAGGATGACGAGCCCGTCTGGTCGCCGGACGGCAAGCGCCTCGCGTTCCTGCGCCTGCCCGTGAATTCCAAGACCACGAACCTCTTCTACGCGCAGCGCAGCGGCCACCCCTGGTCGATCGTCGTCGCCGATGCGGCCACAGGACAGGCGAAAACCGTCTGGACCGCCCGCGAGGGGACAGGGAGCGTCTTTTCCGAGATGGTCGCGGAGAACCAGATCCTCTGGGGGACCGGAGACCGCCTCGTCTTCCCCTGGGAAGGAGATGGCTGGCTCCACCTCTATTCAGTGCCGGCCGATGGTGGCCCAGGCGGCGGGGCGACTCTCCTGACGCCGGGAGATTTCGAGATCGAGAACGTGATCCTGGACCCCGGCCGCCGCGAGGTTCTGTTCAATTCCAACCAGGGAGACCTCGATCGGCGGCACCTCTGGCGAGTGGGGGTGGCGGGCGGCCGCCCGGTCCCGGTGACGAGCGGGAAAGGGATCGAATGGCTGCCGGCGGTGATCGGCGACAGGAGCGACGGCAAGGCGCTGGCGTACGTCCGGGCCGGCGCGCGGCGTCCAACGGAGCTGGTGATCCGCTTCGGCGACGGGCCGGAGCGCGAGCTGGTTCCGGGTGGAATCCCCGCCGATTTTCCCGAGGCGGCCCTGGTCGAGCCCGAGCCGGTGGTCTTCGACGCGGCGGACGGGATGCGCATCCACGGACAGCTCTTCCTGCCGCGCGGACTGAAGCCGGGGGAGCGCCGGCCGGGTCTCCTCTTCCTGCATGGGGGCTCGCACCGGCAGATGCTCCTCGGCTGGCACTACACCCCGTACTACAACAACGCGTACGGAATGAACCAGTACCTGGCGAGCCGTGGGTACGTGGTGCTCGCGGTCAACTTCCGGGCGGGCACCGGCTACGGCATGGAATTCCGCGAGGCGCTGAGCCAGGGGGCGGAGGGGGCGAGCGAGTTCTATGACGTGCTGGGCGCCGGGCAGTATCTGCGCCGCCGGCCCGAGGTGGACCCGGACCGCATCGGCTTGTGGGGCGGGTCGTACGGCGGGTTCCTCACCGCCATGGGGCTGGCCCGCGCCTCCCACCTGTTCAAGGCGGGAGTGGACCTCCATGGCGTGCACGACTGGAACGTGGGGATCCAGAGGTTCAACCCGGACTACAACCCTCTGGAGCACCCCGAGCAGGCGCGGCTCGCCTTCGAGTCGTCCCCCCTGGCCTGGGTGGACGGCTGGCGGTCGCCGGTCCTGGTGATTCACGGCGACGACGACCGCAACGTCGACTTCTCCCAGACGGTCCGCCTGGTGGAGGCTCTCCGGGAACGGAAGGTCGAGGTGGAGCAGCTCATCCTGCCGGACGAGGTCCATGGCTTCCTGACCTGGTCCAACTGGATCGCGGCGTATCGGGCGACGGCGGACTTCTTCGACCGGAAGCTGGCTGGACAGAAAGGTGGGACGTGACGCCCGAGATGAGCGTCCTGCTCTGGATCGCGGCGGTCCTCCTGGTGCTCGCCGGGATCGCGGGGACGATCCTGCCCGCGCTCCCGGGGACGCCTCTCGTCCTCCTCGGGCTGGTGCTGGCGGCGTGGGCGGATGGGTTTCAGAAGGTGGGGTGGTTCCCGTTGTCAGTCATCGCCGGGCTGACCGTGCTGTCCCTGGTGGTGGATTTCGCGGCGACCAGCCTGGGGGCGAAGCGGGTGGGGGCGAGCTGGCTGGCGGTAACCGGGGCGGCGGTCGGGACGATCGTCGGCCTCTTCTTCAATATCCCAGGGCTGATTCTGGGGCCCTTTGTGGGCGCGGTGCTCGGCGAGTACCTGGCGCGGCGCAACCGCGATCAGGCGCTCAAGGCGGGCATCGGCACCTGGGTCGGCATCCTGCTCGGCACCGCCGGTAAGCTGGCGCTGATCTTCATGATGATCGGCGTCTTCGCCTTCTTCTACGTCTTCTTCGACTGAGGATCAGTCCACCACGAGCGGCGCGATGCAATCGGGCCCGTCGTAGGCGGGGCTGTTGACGGTCCGGCTCACCGGGACTGTCTCCATCTGGCTTCCGTCGTAGGGGACCAGGAGCTCCAGGAGGCGCTCGCGGTCGTCCACGGCCGGATCGAGCCAGAGATCGAAGCTCGCTGAGTCGAGAATCACCGGCATGCGGTCGTGGAGCGGCCGGATCAGCTCATTCGAGTCCGTGGTGAGAATGGTGAAGGTGTCGAGAGGCTCAGCGCCTCCCTCCTTGGGCCTCCAGCGGGACCACAAGCCGGCGAAAGCGAAGGGGCGGCGGTCCTTCCGCCGGATGTGGTACGGCTGCTTGAGCTTCCCTTCCTTCTTCCACTCGTAGAAGCCGTCGGTGGGGATCAGGCAGCGCTGCTTGCGGAAGCTCGAGCGGTAGGCGGGCTTGTCGGCGACGCCCTCCGAGCGGGCGTTGATCATCCGATTGCCGATTTTCGGATCATCCGCCCAGTACGGAACGAGCCCCCAGCGCAGGAGGTCCAGATGCCGCGGAGCGCCGGGAGCGGTCACCCGCACGACCGCCGCCTCCTGGGTCGGGGCCATGTTGTACCGGGGCGGAAGGCTCGGGATCTCGGAAAGGTCGAAGAGCAGGGCGAGCTCGTCGCCCGAGGAGGTCAGGGTGTAGCGGCCGCACATGGGAGTATCTTATGCCGCTGCCCTCGAAGCGCGCGCACGGTTCTGCTCTTCTAGCTTTTATCTTCCCTTGCATTCCCGAGATGTGCTATCTTTTGATGCCGCGATCATCTGACGGAAGGAGCGTGTCATAATGGTGATGATGGCAGAGTCCCGCGTGTCCGGCATCCAGATTCTGGGTCGCGAAGGGGAGGCCTCCTTCTCTTTCGGGAAGGAGTACGCCGGGCATGTCGTGGCGATCGAAGAGGTGGAGCCTCGGGTCTGGGTCTTGAGAGTCGGCGATCCTGTCCCGGAGAACGAACGGTGGCTCCTCGAACCGGATGTGCAGGCCACTCTGGATCGAGCGCTCGCTTGGGCAGCGCAGAACCCTCCACAAGAAACCGATCTGCAGCAGCTCGAGGAGAAGCTCTTCGGTGAGCACTCAGCCGACTCTGATTCGTATCGATCTGAATAACCCTGAATTTCAACAACAGCTCTTCACTCTCACCAAAGAGCAGCAGAGGAGCGTTCTAATGACCTTGAGGAAGCTCTCAGGTATGACTTGGAATCAGGTCTATCAAGATGCCGGCTTGAACTGGGAAGCGATACGCTCGAAAAAGGGTGTTGAGGGGCAGAAGCTCTGTTCGCTACGTACCGGGAAGGGCTTTCGGGCTGTCGGCTACCGAGAAGGAGACTGGCTGCGACTGGCTTCCCTTCACCCCGACCACGACTCCGCCTACGAGTAAGTTACCGCGACTCCTCCCACTCCCCGCCCACACACGTCGCCGCGATGGCCTCCTCCGCGGCGCCAAAGACCAAAGACTCCAGCAACGTCTCCGGCTCCCAGCCGGAGAGGGTCGGGGCGGTGAGGTCGATGGCGACCAGGTCGGCCCAGGTGCCGGGGGCAATGCAGCCGACTTCGACTCCCAGGGCCTGGGCTCCGGCGGAGGTCGCGGCGCGGAGCAGGGTGCGGGCGACCTGGCCCTCCTTATCCCGCAGGACGCCGCGGCTCTGGGTGGACAGGCGCTGCGCGTACTCCAGCCAGCGCATCTCTTCGAGAGGCGAGATCCGGGCATTCGAATCGCTGCCCAGGCAGACTGCTCCGCCGCGCTCTTGGAGGAACGGCACGTCGGCGATGCCGTCGCCGAGGTTTCCCTCGGTCAGCGGACAGAGGCAGACCATGCCGCCGCCGGCCAGGAATCGCTCCATGTCCTCGGGTTGGGTGTGCGTGCAGTGCACGGCCGTGACGTCGGTCGCCGTGCCCAGGGCCTGGAGGAGGAGCTCCATCGGCCGCCGGCCATAGTAGGCGAGAGAGTCTTCGATCTCGCGGCGCTGTTCCTCCACATGGATGTGGAAGACCAGGTCGCGCCGCCGGGCCTCGTCATATACCTCGCGCAGGTCCTCCGGGCTCGCGGCGCGCAGGCTGTGGACCGAGGCGCCCAGGGTCTGCCGCCGCGGATCGAGGAGACCCGCAAGACGGTCCATCTGCTCCCAATAAGCCGCGAGGGAGGGCGTGCCGAAGCGGCGCTGCGCTCCTTCGAGCGGCTGGCCGATGGCGCCGGTCCGGTAGTAGACCTCCAAGAGAGCGATGCGGATCCCCGCCGTGGAGGCCGCGCGCAGGACCCGCTCGTCGAAGGCCCAGCCCTCTTCCTCGGGGCCGTGGTGAAGATAGTGGAACTCGCCGACGGTCGTGATGCCCGCCCGGCGCATCTCGCGGAAGGTGCGGAGGCAGAGGCTCTCGAACGTGTCCGCGTCCAGGCCCGCCACGAGCCCGTACATGGCCTCGCGCCACGTCCAGAAGCTGCCGCTCGCCGCCGGGAACCGCTCGCCGCGGCCGCGCAGGCCGCGCTGGAACGCGTGCGAATGAGCGCTGACGAAGCCGGGGAGGAGGGCGCGGTCCGCCAGGCGCAGGGTCGGCGCCAGCCCCAGCCGCCCGACCTCGGCGATCCGGCCGTCTTCGGTGATCCGGATCTGGACGCCGGTCTCGAACGCCTCACCCGTCCAGGTCTGATCCGCCTGAATCACAGAGCCGGTCATGCCGCCTCCTCGCAGAAGCGCCGGATGCTCTGCGTCAGGAGAGCGCGGGCCGCGGCAAGCTCGCTCTTGGGGAGGCTCTCGTTCGGCTTGTGCGCCACCGCGATCGTGCCGGGTCCGAAGATCGCGCAATCGAGGCCGAGCCGCTGCAGCCAGCCGGCATCGGTGGCGAACGAGACGGTCTCGGTCTCGCTCTGCCCGACCAGCTCGCGCAGGTGCCGGTGGATCGGCGCGCTCTCGTCCAGGAACAAGGGCGGGCTGTCGGACAGGATCTCGACCGTGGGCTCCAGCGGTGCGGCGGCGTCCATCGCGGCCCGGCGGATGCGCTCGGCGAGCGCGGCCGACGCTTCCGTCCCGGGCAGGCCCGGATGCGGACGGACTCCCACCTCGACCACGCAGCGGTCGGGGACCACGTTGATCGCGGCGCCGCCATGTACGGTGCCGACGTTCAGAGGGACGAACGGGACCTCGGGAAACAGCTTGCGGTGGGGCGCCTCCTCCCGTTCGAGCTCGCGGCGGAGCTCCGCCAGGGCGCTGATGACCCGGCCGGCGGGCTCGATGGCGTTCACTCCGAGGTGGGGATAGCCGCTGTGCGCGCTCCGGCCGTGGAGCGTGATCCGCAGCTTCAGGTGCCCTTTGTGGGCGCGCGCCACGCGGAGCGAGGTCGGCTCGCCGATCACCGCGGCCCGCGGGAGAGACGGTCCTGGAGCATAGCTTTCCAGCAAGCGTTTCGCCCCGAGAGTGCCGACCTCTTCGTCATAGGTGAAGACCAGAGCCAGAGGAGCGCGGAGCCGCCCGGAGTCGGCCTCGGCCGCCAGGTTCGTGGCCAGGGCCAGGAAACCTTTCATGTCGCAGGCGCCGCGGCCGACCCAGCGGTCCCCCTCGTCGGCCAACGTGAACGGATCGTTCCACCAGCCGGCCTCGTCCGCCGGGACCACGTCCATGTGCCCGGAGAGGACCAGGCCGGCGCGATCGCCGCGCGGCGCCGGGCCGATCCAGGCGACGACGTTCGCCTTCGTCCCATCGGGGGAGGGATTCCGGTCGATGCGGATCCCCGGAAGGTCCAGGTAGTCGCAGAGGAAGTCGGCGATGGGCAGATTGCTGTTCCGGCTGGTCGAGTCGAAAGCGACCAGACGGGACAGGAGGGCGTCGTCGGAAAGGCGCACGGACACGGTCGAGGATTATAGTGAACCGCGTCCTCCGGCGGCGCCCGACCGGTCTCTTATGCGCGGCTGGGGAAAGAGGCGGCCAGAGACCGCGGATTCTTCTCCTGCCAGGAGCGGACGATGTAGGTCTCCAGATCGTCCAGCAGCCGGCTCGCAGGCGGGCGTTTGCCTTCCGGGAAGGAGAGGAGGGCCACCAGGGTCTCCTGATACATGTCGTCCGACCGGAACAAGGGGAGCATCTGCTCCGCCTGGCGCCGCATCTCGGGGCCGCGCCCCTCGCGGACGTAGTGGACGGCCAGATCCATGGCGGCCAGGGCGGCTTCGTAGGCGAGGCCCTCCTTGGCGAGCGCCTCGCGGGCGGCCAGCAGGGCGGTCTCGGAGTCCTTGCCGCTGGAGAGCTTCCCTTCCAGCCAGCGCAGCCGGCCGAGGTCGCGGCGGTCGCCGGCCTTCTGGTAGAAGCGGCGCGCGCCGTCGAGGCAGCCGGCGACCTGTCCGGTCCGGCCGCTCTCCTGGAGGAACCAGATGTAGTTGTGGGTCGCGCAGACCATGAGCCGCGGCTCGCGGCACGGATCGATCAGGTCCATGCCGCGGCGAATCAGGCGGACGGCGGCGTCAGCCTCGCCGGCATTGCCCAGAACCGTGCCTTTTTTCACCAGGGTCCGGCCCAGCAGATGGCGATCGCCCATGCGCCTGTAGGTGGAGGCGATCCGGTTCAAGAGCGGCAGAGCCTCGTCGAAGCGGCCGCTGTAGGTGTAGAGGGAGGCCTGGAACGCCTGCAGCTCGGCCCGGACGAGCGGATCGCCGCTCCCCTGCTCCAAGAGAAGCTCGGAGGTTTCCATGGCGCTCCGGGCGAGCCGCAGGTCGGCCTGGACCCGCACGGTATCGGCAAAGTAAGCCCAGGCGATGGCCCGCAGGTCCTGCACCACCGGGGAGCCGTAGGGCTCCAGATCGAGCTGCTCGGCGACCCGGACAGCGAGCTCGGCGGCGCGGCGCGCGCCGGCAGGATCTTCGATCCCGAGGTCGCGCGCCGTCTGCAGCAGGAGCTCGCAGAGAGCGAGGCTCGCGTACCGCCGCGTGCTGTGGACCTGACTGAGCCCCTGGACGGCTTCCTGCTGGAGCAGCTCCGTGTAGAGCGGGGACGCCTCCCGGCGCTCCTTCTCGATGCGCTGGACCCGCTCCGCGACGGTGCGCTCCAGGCGGGCGAAGGCCTCGTTGTAGGAATCCGGTCCCTGCGGGCTGTCGGCGCGCCGCGCCGCCTCGGCTTGCCGCGCGCAGACCGCGCATCCGCGCAGCAGATGGCGCACGATCTCCCGGGACTCTTCGGGGGCGGCGGTCCCCCGCGTCATCCGGACGAAGGCCTCCGTCGCAGGATGATCAGGATGCTCGCTCTCTCTCCGCATCGATGTCTCCAGGGTCGCTGTCCAGTTCCGAGGCTTCCAGGGTTCGGAGAACGCGCGCCCGCCGGTCCGGATCCCGGATCGTCTCGATCCGCCGTTTCCAGGCGGCTGCGGCGCGCTCTCGATCTCCCGCCTGCTCCCACCGCCGGGCAGCGCGGCTCCAGGCGCCTTCGTGTTCGGCTTTCAGTGCCTCACAATTATTCATCAAACCTTCTAAAAAGCAATACTCTTGCCAGACGAGGCGCTGTTCTTCCTCGAAGACGAACCAGGGAACGTCGGGGAGCCGGGGCCGGATGAGCTCCATGCGTGTCTCGATGAGCGGACCCGCCTCCTGCCATTCACCACGGGTGACGATGTCGCGGAGGTGGGGGAGCAGGATCTGACGCCCCTCCGGACTTGACGATTCCAGCCGCGCGACGTCGCGCCATCGGCCCGCCTGGGCGAAGGCCTGGACCGCGCGGTCGGTTTCGCCCAGCTTTTCCCAGAGAGGGGCGGCCCTCTCCGGACGGCCGGAGGCCTCCTGGGCGAGGGCGCGGCAGCGGTCCGCGGCTTCAGGCCGGCCGGCCCGGCGGTAGGCGGCCGCGGCGCTGCGCCAATCGCGCGACGCTTCGAAGCCGTGGGCGGTGGCGAGGGCGGCGCGCCGGGCGTCGCCCGCGGCTGTGAAGCAGCGGACCGCGGCCTCATGCTCTCCGAGGGTCAACCAGATCTCGCCGCTCCGGCTCCAGCCGCCGGTCTCTTCCCCGGCGCGCGCTGCCGCGGTGAGGGCGCGCCGCTCGTCGCCGGCCCGGCCCCAGCACCGGGCGGCGTCGCCGTGCCGCTCCAGCTCCTCCCATCCCGCCGCGGCGGCGGCCCACCGTCCGTCGCTTTCGAGGAGGCGCAGCTCGCATACGCGCGCCTCGCGCTCCAGGCCGACCTGCCGGTAGAGGGTGAGCGCTTCCGAGAGGCGGCCCAGGCGTTCCAGGAGCGGCGCCTGGCGGTCCGCCGCGCCCAGGCGGCCCCACAGGGCGAGCGCCTCGGTCCAGTCCTCCCGCGCCTCGCCGGCGGAGGCGAGCGCCGCGGTCTCCTTGTCGGATCGCGCCGCCCGGCGGAAGCATTCGGCGGCCTGGCGCCAATGGCCACGCTCCAGGAAATAGTCCCCTTCCGTTTCCCAGGCGGCGGGAGACGCCGTGGCCTGGAAGACGTGGGACAGGCTCTCGGGCATTCCATGCTCCAGCCAGCCGCGGAACCGCTCGTCGGTCCAGAAGGGGTGGAGGACTGGGCCCTCATGAATGGCGAGGTGCCGCCGGGCGCGGGTGGCGCCGACATAGAGATGTTGGAGGAGCCGCTTGAAGCGGGCCTCCCGCTCCATCTCCCGCGGCGTTCGCAGGAAGCGCTCCACCAGGTCGCGGTCCGGCTCCAGCAGCTTCCAGAGGACGACCGACTCGAACTCCAACCCCTTGGCCTCGCGCACGTGGAAGACCCGGCTGGTGCCGAGGAGGGCGCGCAGCCGCTCGGTCTCGGCATCGTCCAGGGTCAGCACCGCGCAGCGCGGGCCGAAGCCGCGGATGGCGTCGAGGATCTCCTCCTCGGAGCCTGGGACCTGGATGGGAACCGGCCCCTCGATGGCGGCCTCTTCGGGCTCGTCCTCCTCGGTGCGGCCGAACACCTCCCGGCGGAGCAGGAGCAGGCAGTTGGCGATCTCCACCAGCGGCCGGACGCTGCGCAGGTTGCGCCGCAGCCGCACCACCTCGGGAGCGGCGCGCAGGTGGGCCGCCTTGGCGGTCAGACGCCGGACCTCTGCCCAGCGGAAGCCGCTCGGGTTGACGATCTGCTGCGTATCGCCGGTGAGCAGCACGCCGTCCAGCCCCGGCCGGCGCGACAGGGCCAGGACGAAGGCGACCTCCAGCTCGGTCAGGTCCTGCACCTCGTCGCAGATCACCACGTCGTAGCGGGGCTTCCTGTGGCGCAGCTCGGCGAAGGCGCGACGGCAGAGGTCGATCCGGTCGGAGCGCCCCTCTTCGGCGAGCCATTCCTGATAGCGCTGGGCGATGCGCCAGATCTCCGGTCGCTCGTCGACGAACAGGGGGGCGCGCTTGCGTCCCAGCTCGAAGTAGGTCGCCTCGTCGAGCATGGCTTGGGTGGTGGAGAGGCACGCGCCCTTGAGGATGCTGCGCAGCTCCTCCCAGACCAGGGCCGGATCGAGCGAGCGCCCGGATTTTCGGAACCACTCGCGGAACAGGGACTCGGTCATCGGCCGGGCCTGGTGCTCGCGGAAGTCGCGGGGCACCAGGGACCGGTAGAGGTCGCCAAAGGTGAAGAAATCGGGATCGCGGCCGGGCACGCCCCCCTTGGCCGCCACCAGGTCGTGGTACAGGCCGCGCGCATGCTCGACCAGCTCCGGGCTGTAGGAAAGATAGAGAGCGGCCGGCGGGTCCGGCTGGAGCGCCGCGGCAGCCAAACGATGGATCGCGATCGTGGTCTTGCCGCTGCCGGCGCTGCCGGCAAGGAGCAGCGGGCCCGGCGTGCGGAGGATCTCGTACTGCTCGCGGGTGAGCTTGAGCTCCAGCTCGTCGCCGCCCGCGTCCGCGAGCCGCTGCAGGTCTTCCTCTCGGGCGAGGGCCGCGGGATCTACCAGGAACCAGCGGATTCCGCCGGGGATCTCTTCTTCGGATCGGAGGTCCAGGTCGTCGGGAGGGAGGAGGAAGCGGAGGAGAGGCTCGGAATCGTCCGCTGGATCGTCGGCCGGAATCTCCGCGAAGCATGCGGCCGGACACGGAGGCGGCTCGTCGATGACGAGCTCTTCGAGCGTATCCAGCTCGAGGAACTCGGCCTCGGGAGAGCGGTTGCGGCGCGCCGTCCGCTCGGCGTCGTCATGGGAGACGAGGTCCCAGACCTGCAGGTGGGGCACCAGCCGGTCCGGCCACTGCGCGTCGGCCGAACGGACCATGGTGAACAGCAGGCGATCCCCTGAATCGGTCCGCGCCTCGTAGACAGGGCGTCCGACTCCGCGCAGGCGTTTGACCCGCGTCCCCCCACCCCATTGCCCGACCCGCAGCCGAGCCAGGGCCTTCCAGACGCGAGCCCTCTCGCCGCGCTCGCTGCGCCGGAGCCTTCGAAACAGCTCCGGGTGCAAGAGCACCGGAAACATGTATCCCCCCCTAAACCCTCCAACGACAGATCAGGCCGTCAGGTAAACTTCCGGTGACATTGTACTCCGAAGCGGCCTTTTTTATAGATACCTGATCTCTGGGGAAGTAACAGCTTCCACCAAAGTTCGCTCAGGGAAAGTCCTCCCTTCCTTCGAAACGAGGCGGAAGGAAGAGAGGACCCTGGGGGGAAACGCTCAGGGTTTGACGGTCAGCTTGACGCTCTTGCTGGTGCCGTTGGCCGTGGCCTTGATCGTGGCGTAGCTCTCCACCGTCACGTCCGCCGTCGAGATCGGGAAGGTGCCGCTGCTCGATCCCGCGGGAATCGTCAGGCTCGTCACGCCCGGCGAGGCGATCGCCGCGGCCGACGACGAGAGGGCCACCGCGACGCCGCCCGCGGGCGCCGTGCACTCCAGGGTCACGGTCCCGGTCACGCTCCCCGGCCCGACCACCGGATTCGGCGCGAGGGCGAGCGTCAGGAGCCCGACAGGGCGCACGGTGAGAGTCGCGCTCCTGGTGACTCCGCCGAAGCTGGCGGTCACCGCGCCGCTCTGAGCTGCGCTCACGGTCGTGGTGGAGATCGAGAAGGTGGCGCTGCTCGAGCCGGCGGCCACGGTCACGCTCGCCGGCAGGGTGGCCGCCGGATTGGCGTTGGTCAGGCTGACCACGAGACCCCCGGTGGGCGCCTTGCCACTCAGCGTAATTTTGCCAGTGGAGGCCGCACAGCCGCCGGCCACCGAGGACGGGGTCAGGGTGAGGGCGGACAGGACGGGCGCCTGGACGGTCAGAGACGCCGTGCGGCCCACGCCGCGGTAGGACGCCGTCACCTGTACGGTCGCCGCCGCCGCGACCGGCTTGCTGGTGACGGTGAAGGTCGCCGAGGTGGCGCCCGCAGCCACCGTGACGCTCGCCGGGACCGTGGCCGCCGCGGAATTGCTCGTGCCGAGGCTCACCACCGCGCCTCCGGCGGGAGCGGCCCGGTCGATCGTGACGGTGCCGGTCGCGTTCGTCCCTCCGGTCACGCTGCCAGGAGCGACGGCCAGCGAGAGGAGGACCGGCAGGCCCGGCACGTCGTCGTCGGTCAGCAGGACTCGGGACCCCGCATAAGGCCCGGCGTGGATGGCGGGGTCCGGCTCCACCGCGAGATGAACGTCTTCCGTCTCTTCCGTGACGAAGTCCTCCAGCGGATCGATGCTCACCGCGACGCGATCGGCCCCGGCCGGGAAGGTCAGGGTGGACGGGATGGCGGCGTAGTCGGTCAGGCTGTCGGCCGTGCCGGAGACCGTCACGTCGACGGTCAGAGGATTCGCCGTGCTCCCGGTGCGCCAGATCAGGAAGGCGCCCTTGTTCGTTCCTGGCTCGGAGGCGTCCCGGTCGGTCGCCGAGACCGAGACGAACGGTCGCGCCGGATCGGCAGCGCCGGCGGGGGGCACGCCGGCCGTGGCCGGCGAGCCCATGGCTGCCACAGGGGCGACCGGCACACCGGTGCCGATCGTCGCGTCGAAGAACGCATAGACCGTCTGGAGGAGGCTGCTCGCGGCGAACTGGGACCCGCCGTGCCCCGCGCCCTGGACCGGGACGAAATCGACCGGCACGCCGCTCCCGGCCAGCGCGTCGACCAGCAGCTCGCTCTGGTTGAAAGGATTGGTCTTGTCCAGGGTGCCGTGCATCACCAGGAACGGCGGATCGTCCGGCGTCACGTAGGTGATCGCATTGGCCGTGGCGGTTTTCTCGGGGTTATCCTGGACCGGACCGCCGATCAGCCGCCCTTCATCCGATGTGGAGGAGTCGTGGTTCACCGTGGTGGGATAGAAGTGCATCTGCAGGAAGTCGGTCGCTCCGTACCAGTCCACCACCGCCTGCACGCGGCTCGACACCCCTGCGTTCCCGCCGGTCGTGCCTTCCAGGTCCACGGTGACGTTGCCGACCGTGATCGACGGCACGCCGCCCGACGTGCCCAGGATCGTCGCCAGATGCCCGCCGGCCGATTCACCCCAGGCGCCGAAGCGGCCGGGATCGAACCCGTACGTGGAGGCGTGAGCCCGCAGCCAGCGGACGGCCCCTTTGACGTCCTGGATCTGCGCCGGCCAGAGCGCGACGTTCGAGAACCGATAGTCGACGCTGGCCACGGTATACCCATGGGCGCACAGGTCCGTGACCCGGGTCGGCATCGGCGCGCGGCTGCCGGTCCGCCATCCGCCGCCGTGAATCCAGATCACCAGAGGCGGAGGGGATGCCGCTCCGGTGGGGAGCAGCAGGTCCAGAAGGAGGTTCTGGGTCTGGCCGGCGCTGTCGACGTAGGTTCCGTAAATCAGACCTGACTGGAGCTGACAGGTCTGGGCGCGCAGAGCGGTGGAGGAGAGGCTCAGAAGGACGAGGGAGAGGGCAAACCATTTCCACGGCTGGTGGTGCTGCACGGTCGGGACTCCTGCGAGAAAGGCTCGCCGCGATGCGGACGGGAGCAGCAGGATTTGATGCAGGAGGAATGCCAGACGGCTGGCGGTCACGGAGGCGGCCCGGAAGCTTGGGAAAGCCACCCTTGGTGGCCGCATGGATGAACGGGCCGTGACCATCTCGTCGGCCAGCCTTTCGGCCTCAGCGGCTCTGGACAAAGCCGCGGAACAGGTCGGGGCAGCAGCCGAATGGATCGGGGCGGGAGCGGAACAGAGTGGGGATGAGGCCGAATGGATTGGGGACAAGGCCAAATGGATCGGGGCGGAGGCCGAATGGATTGGGGCGAAGGCCGAACAGCTTGGGGAGGAGCCCGAATAGACTGGGTACGGAGTCCGATGAATTGGGGAAGAGCCCGAATGGATTGGGGAAGAGCCCGAATGGATTGGGGGCGGAGCCGGAAGCTCTGGGGGCGACCGTTTCCCCAACAGGGATCACCTCATCCCCAAGAGGGAGGGGCTCATCCCGTATCCAATCCGTGGCTGCCCCGATCCATTCCGCCTTCGCCCCGATCCATTTGGCCTTCGTCCCAATCCAATCGGCCGTCTCTCCGATCCAATCCGCTGCTCCCCCAATTCATTCCGCGTTCGCCCCGATCCATTTCGAGTTGGCCCCCATCCATCGAGCCTTCGCCCCGACCGACAGCGTCGTCGGCACAGAAGAAGGCGGCTCTGCCCGGACCCTCGCTCCTGGCCCCCTCTTCTACGCGCGAGATAAGCGCTAATTTTGTAGCCGAGCGATAGACAGCGTCCCCCATTGTAGAGACGCCCCGTGGGGCGTCTCCTGCGGCGGCGCTGTTCATTTTAGACATCCCTGCGGTTCCGCGGGCGCCTCTAAAGGAGACGCCCCACGGGGCGTCTCTACAGTGGGAGGACCCTCCTTGGGGCAAAAGCGTGCTTCGGGGTCAATGTTGACGACCATGATTTACACCCACATCTTGAACCGAGGAGGGCGAGGGGTAAACAGCCCATTGGACACTCTATGAGCCGGCCGCCGGATAAGCCCTCCTGACCACTGGCGCCTTATGACCAAGTCGTGACGTCGAAGCCACCGCCGAACTCCCCGGGAAAGAGGGCAACCTATTGTCGGCCAGCAACTTGCCGGGGCTTCCTAGGAATCCTTCGTGGTCGCCGAAGCCGCCAAGCCGCTGGATCCATAGGGCTGGCGCGAAGCATTCCCAGCACAGCAACAGCCCAAAAGCCACCAGAGAGGACATGGATCTGGAATGCTTCGGGACTGCGCGCTCCCTCGTTGACATGGATACATAAACGGCGTAAGTTGAGGGCATCAGGAGACTTGGAACTGACCCGGGAGGGCTGGCCGACGAGGGAAGGCGATGCTGAGTGTCGTAAATGGGGCGGCCGCCGGGGTCGAATTCGAAGTTGCCTATAGTATAGATGAGAGTCCTCAGATCAGGCATGGTGCAGTTCGTGGTCGTTTTCGGAGTCCTGTGGGGCTTCATAGAGGCGCTCAATTACTTCGATATTCGTCCTTTCGGGGACACTCCACGACCACTAGGTTTCATTCTGTTGCTGTCTCTGTCTGCCAATATCATGCTTGCTTCAAAGTTTTCGCAGACCAAAGAAGGCGAGATCGATCAAAGCAAGGGAGGGGTTATTAGCTCTGGCCCGCTTCCGGAATATGACTATTCTGAGGTTCACAAGCAACTAACCGACAATGATTTAAGGGTAATCCTCTCTCTCGGGCATCAGCGAAATACGTTGCCCAGCCAGATTTTCAGTCGCGCCTTCGGCTCGTTTAATGGTTCGATTGAGGAGCTCGATAGCTTCTGCCGTCGTCTAGTACTCTTAACGGAGCTAGGATTGATTCATACGATCGGCGGTTCTGAAGTTGCGATTACAGACCAGGGCCTTCAATTTGTCACCCAAACGCGGGCGGACCCTAAGTTCGGTCACCTTTCGTAAAAATGCGCTCACCCCTTCTAAAGAGGAGGCACCTAACCATCGCTTCCACCGGACGGCTGGCTTCGCCGTCCGCTCGGTGAAGCGTCAACGCGTTAGGCGCAGGCGCCGAGCATAGAGGGTGACAAGCGGACCAATGACATGGACATCATCACTGCAATCTCCTTCGCGGTTGGTATAGCAGGATTGGCGGGTACGATCTATTTTGGCTTAAGGTCCACGGTATCTGTTTACCGCCTCGTTCCTCCTGTAAAGCATGATGTGGCGACCGGAGGCACGTCATGAGGGGTCTTGTTCTCTCTCCAGGAATGGCCTAAGATCCTTCTTGCATGCCTGCTTACGAGGAACTTCTTCAAG
>DATFPH010000314.1:0-4875 GCA_035264905.1 Thermoanaerobaculia bacterium | reverse complement strand
GAGCTGACGAAGCGCCGGCTGTGGCTCGAGGCGCCCACGGCAAGGACCCAGGGAGCCCGGCCGGGGCTCCCGATCTCGTAGCTCTCGTCGAGAGCCGATGCCACAAAGATCCCGGCGTCCCTCGCTCCGAGCAGGGCGAGGGCCACGGAGTCATTCCAGGGCGAGTCGTCATAGCCCGCGATCGAGAAGTTGATCACGTCCACGCCGTCGGCCACGGCCTGGTCGATGGCGGCGATCAAGGTCGAGTCGTAACAATACCCGTAGCTGTCGCACGTATCGTAGGAGATCAGGTTGGCGTGCGGGGCGACCCCGGAGATCTGGCGCGTCAGGCTGGTCCCCGGAAGGGAGGCCGTCACCTGATTGCCGGCGGCGATGCTGGCGGTGTGGGTGCCATGGCCGTTGTCGTCCCGGGGATTGCTGCCGGCGTAGGCGTAGCTCCAGACGCCGATCACCTTGTCGTTGCAGGCGAGCGTCGGGTCGTAGTTGGAATTCGACGGGCTGCACCAGCCCACGTAGTTGCCGGAGCCCCGGGGATTGACGTGGTTGTAGCCGTCCCCTCCGACGTCGGCGAACGAGGGGTGGCCGAGGGAGATCCCGGTGTCGATGACGCCGATGACCACGCCCTCGCCCTTGGTGCCGGGCAATCCGCCGGTCGTGGTGCCGTTCCAGACTCCCGGCGCGCCGGTGAGAGCGGGACTGACGTCGGAGGAGATGTGGTACCGATGGCTGGGCTGCACCCGCTGCACTCCCGGCACGCCGGCGAGGGCGGCTGCCTCTTTTTCGGTCAGGTCCAACGCTACGCCATGGAACGCGATGGAGTAGCTCTGCAGCGGCTCGACGTCCCGGCCCAAGACTCCGGCGATGGCGGCGAGGGTCTCCTCCTCCTGCACCCGGAGCCGCTCGAGGGAACGCAAGCTTTCAACGCTCTCCAGGTCGAGCTTGTGCCGGCTCTCGGCAGAGGCGCCCGCCGCGGCCGAGCGGGCCAGCGGAGCGCCCGCCAATTGCACGATATAGACGGATTTCTTGACATCCGCGCGCTGCGGCACCGGGGCCGCGGCCGCGGAAAGGGGGATCAGGCACAGCGCGACGCAAAGAACCCGAACGAGCTTGACCACGTCTGTTCCTCCTGGGGACTCAGGCAGCCTATCAGAAGGTGACAGATTCTCAAAAACTGTTTCGGGTCGGTCCGGCTTTTCTAGTCTGGCAGCTCGAATCTCCGCAGCTCGGGGTCGGAGTGCTCCCGGTACAGGATGAGGATGTGACCGATGAGCCCGACGGTCTCGGCGCCGAGCTCCTCCTCGATCTGCCGTCCCAGCTCCTGTTTCTCCTCCTTGGGAGCCACCGCCTGGACCTTGATGAGCTCGTGAGAGTCGAGCGCGAGGTCGAGCTCGCGCCGCGTCCCCTCCGTCAAGCCGTTGCGTCCGATCTGCACCACGGGCTTCAGGCTGTGGGCCTGCCCCCGGAGCCATTTGCGTTGCGATCCCTTGAGCTTTGCCATGGCGGGATCGTATCGCATCCCCGGGGGCAGGCTCGGATTACGAAGCCTCGGCGTGGAGGGCTCGCTCCAGGGCGATCTTGCCCGCATGGTCGAGCGCCAGACCGCCGGCGCCGTCGATCATCCAGGCGAGATCGCGGGGCATGGAGACGAGGGCGTCCACGACGTTCAGGGCGGCGACCAGATTCTCGTCGAAGAAACGCAGGTGGCCGGCCACCCGGTTGTCGTCGAAGAGGGGGAAGCCCAGGGCCTCCGCGTCCTTGCCCAGGCGATAGCGCAGCCGCCGGCCCGTGCCCGGGAGCACGGCGGCGGTCAAGCGCGCGGCGTCTTTCTTCTGGAAGACCGCAGTGGGCGTGCTCCCTTTGTCCACGCTCTCTCCCTGGCGCAGCACGGCCCACCCCTGCGGGTGCGGCTCCAGATGCCAGGGTCCGGCGGCTTCCGCCTCGGCCGCGGTCACCGGCTCGTCGCGCTGCGACAGCAGCTCCAGATACTCCTCGGTGAACGCGTTGGCAGGGACGGCGGCGGAAGCGGGGGTGCTACCATTCAAACGGGTGCGCATAGGACTTATCCTCCTTGCGTGCCTAGGGTCCGGGCGGGTCCCAACCTCGCTCGGGCCCGCTTGATCGTTTCCGGGACTCGGATACGCTCCGAAACCCGGGTACTGCCGCGACGACATCCGCAAGAGAAGAATAGGCGTAAGCCGAGCGTAAAGTCAACCCCCCGGATGCCACTCCGGACGATTTCGAGCGACGAAGGAGACCTTCGCATGTCCGATCGCAAGTACCGCCAGAGCGGTTACCAGAATGACGCCCCCCGCGAGAGCCGGGCGCCACAGGGGCCGCGGGAAAAGAAGGAAGGGCCTCGCGGCCGCGGCCTGGGCGGACCGACGGAGACGGTCTTCCGCTGCGCCCGGTGCGGCGAGCAGCGGGCGATCGCCGATGCCGTCGAGCACGACACGGCATGCGCCAAGTGCCACACCGACCTCCACACCTGCTCGAACTGCGTCCACTTCGACACCTCGGTCCGCTGGGAGTGCCGCAAGTTCGAGGAGATCCCGGCGCGCATCGTCAAGAAGAGCACGCGCAACGAGTGCACCTTCTTCACCCCCAAGGAAGCCCAGGAAGTCGGCCGCCAGCACGACCGCGAGACTCCGAAGGACGCCCGCTCCGCCTTCGACGCGCTGTTCAAGCTCTGATGGCTGTTAGCCCGCCGCGTTCCTGAGGAGCTGCACGAGAAACCGCACAGCACCGACGTAGGAATCGACGCTGACCCGCTCGTTGGTGCCGTGGATGCGGGCCAGGTCCTCTTTCTGGATGCGGATCGGCACGAAGCGGTAGACGTTCGGGGTGAGGTCCTTGTAGTGCTTCGTGTCGGTCCCGCCGCCGAGCAGGTTGGGGGAGACCAGGGCGCCGGGGAAGACCTGGCCGATCGTGGTCTGGATCATCCGGAAGACCGGCGACTCCACGTCCGACTCAGGCGACGGCTCGGTGGCCGTGGCCTGCCGGGCAGACACCTGGACCTCGGGCCCGGCCTGGCCGCGCACGTGCTCCAGCACGTCCGCGACCGAGTCGCCGGGCAGGATGCGGAAGTTGACCACCGCCCGCGCCTCGTGGGGAAGGACGTTTTCCTTGACCCCGGCGTGCAGGATGGTCGCCGCCGTCGTCGTGCGGATGCGCGAGTTGGCTGCCGGATCTTCTGAGAAGGACCGCCGGGCGAGCGGGCCGAAGAGCCAGAGGTTGCTCAGGAACAGCCGCGGTCCGAACGGCATCTCCGGCGCCAGGTATTCGAACGACTTCTTCGTGGCCCCCTCGATCCGCGCCGGCATCTGGTTTTCCTCCAGCCGATGGATGACCGTGGCCAGTTGTCCGATGGCGGTGTGCCGCGGCGGCATGGAGGAGTGTCCGCCCTCCACCTTGGCGACCAGGTCGACGCTCACGTACCCCTTCTCGGCCGTGCCGACCAGGGCGACGGGCGCGTCGATCCCCGGGATCATCCCCTCCGCGATCACGCCCCCCTCGTCGAGGATGAATTCCGGCTTGACTCCCCGCTGCCGGAGCAGCGCGGCGACGTTGCGCGCTCCGTCGACCCCGCTGACCTCCTCGTCGTGCCCGAAGGCGAGGAGGACGGTGCGCTGCGGCTGAAAGCCCTTGGAGAGCAGGGACTCGACCGCTTCGAGGATGCCGAGCACGCCCGACTTGTCGTCCATGGCGCCGCGCCCCCAGATGAAGCCATCCGCGATGGCGCCCGAGAACGGAGGCCGGGTCCACGCGCGCTCCGTCCCCGGCTCGACCGGCACCACGTCCTGGTGGGACAGGAGGAGGATCGGCGCGGCGTTCGGGTCCCGCCCCTTCCACGTGTAGAGCAGGCTGTAGCCCGCCACCACCTCGCGGGAGAGGCGCGCGTGCACGAGGGGAAAGGTCCGCGCCAGGTACTCGTGCAGCCCGAGGAACGCCGCGCGCTCCACCCGGCCGCTCTCGTCGTGCGAGATGGTGGGGAAGCGGATCGCGCCGGCGAGATGCTCGGCCGCCGCACGGGCATCGATCGAGATGTCCGTCACCGGCTCCGCTGCGATCTGATGGGACCGGACCAGGGCGGTCCGGAGCAGCAGGATCGCGATCAGAACGAGCAGGACGAACCCGAGGACGGCGAGGGATTTCTTCATGGTTTCCGCACCTTTCCAAACACCCGGAACAGGTAGACGAACGAGGGGACGAGGAGCACCACACCGGCCGCGAGGGCTCCAAGGAGGAGCTTCAGCGTGATCGGCGGGGCCGCCGCGTCTGCCAGGGCCAGATCCGGCTTGATCAGGTGCGGGTACTGGGAGAACGCCCATCCCCAGATGATCAGCGAGACCTGGAGCACCGCTCCGATGCGCGCCCATGGGGCGTGGCGGCGCCAGAGGGCGAACAGGGTCCCCAGGGCCGCCGCCGCGGTCAGGGCGTGGAGCCCCCAGGACCAGGGAGTCCGTGTCAGGTCGTCCAGGATCTCCGGGACCCGCAGGCCGGCCACCGCGAGGACCGCCGCCGCCAGGACGCCCAGGAGGATCCCGGAGCCGAGCGCCCGCCGCCGGAAGTCCTCCCGCAGGTCCTCGTCCTCGGCCTCGACCGTCAGATAGACCGCGGCGAGGAACGCGAACAGGACCAGTGCGTAGAGGCCCACGGAGAGAGGAAAGAGCCCCCACCAGGAGGTCATGAAGACCGCCGTCGACCGCGGTTCCGCCGGCACCGTGCCGGCCGCGGTGGCGCCGAGGATCATCCCAAGGAGCAGCGGAGTGACCAGGCTGGAGACCGCGAACACCCGGCCCCAGTGCCGTTGCTTTTCTCCGCGCGGGCTGCCGTACGAGCGGAAGCTGAATGCGGCGCCGCGCGCCACGATGCCCA
>DATFPH010000313.1:0-10991 GCA_035264905.1 Thermoanaerobaculia bacterium | reverse complement strand
GATCACCCACGGCAACGTCACCCGGCTCTTCGACGCCACCGAGGCCTGGTTCGGGTTCGGCGAGCGGGACGTGTGGACGCTGTTCCACTCGTATGCCTTCGACTTCTCGGTCTGGGAGATCTGGGGAGCCCTGCTCCATGGCGGCCGGTTGGTGATCGTTCCCTGGGAGGTGAGCCGCTCGCCCGAGCTGTTCCTGGATCTTCTGGTCCGCGAGCGGGTCACGGTCCTCAACCAGACCCCCTCGGCCTTCACCCAGCTCGCGCAGGTGGAGGCGCAGCGCGGCGCCGTCGCGCCGGGATGGACGGATCTGCGGCTGGTGATCTTCGGTGGCGAAGCTCTCGACCCAGCGGGCCTGGAGCCGTGGTTCGCGCGCCATGGCGACACCGAGCCGCGGCTGGTCAACATGTACGGGATCACCGAGACGACGGTCCACGTCACCTACCGGCCGCTGGCCGCGGCGGACGCCCGGGGCGAGCACCGCAGCGTCATCGGCATGCCCATCGCCGACCTGTCGCTGGCGGTGATGGACCGGAGTCTGAGGCGGGCTCCCATCGGCGTGCCGGGCGAGCTGGTGGTGGGTGGGGCAGGGTTGGCCCGCGGCTACCTGGGCCGGCCCGAGCTGACGGCGGAGCGCTTCGTTCCGGACCCGTCCGGCGGCCGGCCGGGAGCGCGGCTCTACCGGTCGGGGGACCTGGGACGTTTCCTCCCCCACGGCGAAGTGGAGTACCTCGGCCGGCTGGATCACCAGGTGAAGATCCGCGGCTTCCGTATCGAGCTGGGTGAGATCGAGGCGGCGTTGTCGGCGCTGCCCGGAGTCCGCCAGGTGGTGGTGGTGGTGCGCGAGAGTCGATCCGAAGGGGGGGCCGGAGACCGGCGGCTGGTCGCCTACGTGGTTGGCGACGCCGTGGTTGCGGAGCTGCGCCAGTCACTGCGCGAGCGGCTGCCCGAATACATGGTGCCGGCCGCCATTGTGACGCTCGCGGCGATGCCCCTCACGGTCAACGGCAAGGTGGACCGCAAGGCCCTGCCGGCTCCGGAGCAGCCCGGAGCGGCGTCCGGGTACGTGGCGCCGCGCACGCGGGAGGAGGAGCTCCTGGCCGCGGTCTGGGCGCAGGTCCTGCGCCTGCCCCGGGTGGGGGTGAACGACAACTTCTTCGAGCTTGGCGGCGATTCGATCCTCTCCGTCCAGATCGTGTCCCGGGCGCGTCAGGCCGGCCTGCTCTTCACCGTGCGGGAGATCTTCGAGCACCAGACTGTGGCCGGGCTCGCCCTCTATGCCTCGCCCGCGGATCCCGCCGGTGCCGCCCGGGCGGAGCAGGGAGCGGTGGCGGGTGAGGTGCCGCTCACCCCGATCCAGCGCTGGTTCTTCGCGCAGGGCTTTGCGGACCCACACCACTTCAACCAGGCCCTCCTGCTGGAGCCGCGCGAGCCCCTCGCCCCCGCCGTCCTGGAACGCGCCATGGCCGCCCTCGTCGAGCACCACGATGCCTTGCGCATGCGGTTCGACGTCCAGGCTCTGCGGCAGGAGAATGCGCCGGCCGAGCCGGTGGCGCCCTTCCACCAGGTCGACCTTTCGGGCCTGCCGGCGTCTCGCCTGGGGGAGGCCTACGAGCAGGGAGCCGCGGCTCTCCAGGCGGGCTTCGACCTGTCGGCCGGACCTCTCACACGCCTATGCCTGTTCCACTCCGGCGCCGGGCATCCGGCTCGGCTCCTCTGGGTGACCCACCACCTGGTGGTGGACGGGGTCTCCTGGCGCGTGCTGCTCGAAGACCTGGAGGGAGCGTACCGCCAGGCCGCGTGCGGGCAGCGCGCTTCTTTCCCGCCAAAAACCACCTCGTTCCAGGAGTGGTCCCGCCGCCTGGCCGGGCACGCCGGCTCGGAGGTGTCGGCCCGCGAGCTGGATTTCTGGCGCGAGACCGCCCAGGCTCCCGCGTCCCGCCTGCCGGTGGACTTCCCGTCCGGTGGTGATCTCGCCGGCGACGAGGCCACGGTCTCCTTCGAGCTCAGCGCAGAAGAGACCGCGGACCTGCTCCAGACCCTGCCGTCGGTCTACCACAGCCGCATCGACGATGCGCTGCTGAGCGCCCTGGGGCGGGCTCTGGCGGGGTGGACCGGCTCCCCGCGCCTGCGGGTGGATCTGGAAGGGCACGGCCGCGAGCCGCTCTTCGACGACCTCGACGTCTCGCGCACCGTGGGCTGGTTCACCTCCCTCTACCCGGTCGTCCTGGAGGCGGGGGACGCCGGTCCCGGCGACGCCCTGGTGAGCGCCAAGGAGCGGTTGCGCGCCGTGCCGGGGCGCGGGATCGGCTATGGTCTGCTGGAGGCGGCCGGCCTCATCGAAGCGGCTCCGGCGGCCGAGATCCTGTTCAACTATCTGGGCCAGGCCGAGGCCACCTCCGGGGAGGGCTCTCTCTTCCGGGCTTCCACGGCCTCTACCGGCCCCTGCCGAAGCCCGCGCGGCTACCGCACCCACTTGTTGGAAATCGTCGGCATCGTGACCGAGGGCCGGCTCCGGATCACCCTGACCTACGGCTCGCGGACGCATCGCCGGGAGACCGCGGAGCGTCTGGCCGCGGCCTATGCCGGCGCGCTGCGGCAACTGATCCGGCACGGCCGGGAAAGCGAGGAGGTTTTCACGCCTTCCGACTTCCCCAAGGCCGGGCTCGACGCGCACGGCTTCCAGCAGTTGGCATCGCTTCTACCGGATCTGAAAGACGTCGAGGACATCTACCCCCTGACGCCGCTCCAGGGCGGCATGCTGTTCCACAGCCTGATGTCTCCCGAGTCCGGTGTCTATGTCACCCAGGTCACCTGCACCCTGCCGGCGGATCTCGATTCCCGGCTGTTCCGGCAAGCCTGGGAGAGGCTCCTCGAACGTCACACGGTGCTGCGCACGGCCTTCCTCTGGGAGGGTCTCGACGAGCCCCGGCAGGCCGTCCGCAAGAGCTGCGCCCTGCCCTGGCAGGACCTGGACTGGCGCGGCCTCCCCGCGGAGGAGCAGACGCGCCGCTACGAAGAGCTGCGGCATCGCGACCGGCATGCTCCGATCCCCCTGGACGGGGCGCCGCTGATGCGTTTCTTCCTGATCCGCCTCGACGGCGAGCTCCGGTTCATCTGGACGTCTCACCACCTGCTGCTGGACGGCTGGTCGCTCCCCCTCCTGGTGCAGGAGCTGGGCGCGGTCTCCGCGGCTCTGCGGGAGGGCCTGGAACCGGTGCTGCCGCCGGCCCGGCCGTTCAGCGACTACGTCGTCTGGCTGCAAAAACAGGATCCGGCGAAGGCGGAGCCGTTCTGGCGTGAGGAGCTCGCCGGGTTTACCGCCCCCAATTCCCTCGGCATTCTCGGCATGGACCACCCGAGAGCTGAAAGAGCCGCGGGTTACGCCGAGCACGAAATCCGGCTCTCCCGCGAGGTCACGGCGGAGCTCCAGGCCCTGGCGGCGCGGCACAAATTGACCCTGCAGACCGTCACCCTGGGTGCCTGGGCCGCGCTCGTCAGCCGCTACGGCAGCGACGAGGACGTGGTCTTCGGAGGCGTGGTCTCCGGCCGTCCGGCCGCCCTGCCCGGCGTCGAGACCATGGTCGGCATGTTCGTCAACACCCTGCCGGTGCGGGTGCGGGTGGACGGCACCGAGCCTCTGGCTCCCTGGCTGCAACGCCTCCAGGAGCGTCAGCTCGCCCGGCAGGAGCTCGAGCACACCCCTCTGGCCCAGATCCAGAGATGGAGCGAGATCCCCGCCGGCTCGCCGCTGTTCGAAACACTCTACGTGTTCGAGAACTACCCCGACGCCGAAGGAGCCGGTTCCGGCAGCCTGGGGATCCGTGACCTGCGCAGCTTCGAGAGCACCAACTACCCCATGACCCTGGTCCTCACGGCGGCGGACCAGGTCTCCCTGCACCTGGCGACCGACCGCGCCCGCGTGGACGAGGACGCGGCGCCGCGCCTGCTCCAGCACCTCGCCACGCTGCTCACCGGCATGGCCGAAAGGCCGGAGCGCCGCGTCGGCGAGCTGGATCTGCTCACTGCGGCCGAGCGGCGGCAGATGCTGGGAGAGTGGAACGACACGCGGGTCGAGGGGCTCGGGGAGGGCTGTCTCCACCATCCGGTGGCCTTGCACGCGGCCCGGACGCCGTCCGCCGTGGCCGTCGAGCTGGGGAGCGAGCAGTGGACGTACCGCCGCCTGGTCGGCAGCGCGCGGCTGCTGGCCCGCCACCTGCGGGAGCTCGGCGTCGGCCCCGACGAGATCGTCGGTCTCTGCGCCGATCGCTCGCCGGCCATGGTCGTGGGCATGCTCGCCATTCTCGAGGCGGGCGGCGCGTACCTGCCGCTCGATCCGGCCTATCCGCCGGAGCGGCTCGCCTTCATGCTCGACGACTCGGGTGCCCGCGTCCTGTTGCTCCAGGAGCCATCGATTCTGGATCAGTGGCACGAGCGGGTAGGGACGGCGGCGGACGCTCTGCACGTCGTCCCTCTGGACGACCGCTGGAGCTCCGAAGAGGCGATGGACGAGGATCTCGGGGTCGAGGTGATTCCGGACCATCTGGCCTACGTCATCTACACCTCGGGCTCGACGGGCCGGCCGAAAGGCGTGATGGCGACGCATCGGGCCATCTGCAACCGGCTGGGCTGGGCGCAACAGCTCTTCCGGATCGACGAGCGCGACGCGGTGCTCCAGAAGGCGTCGTTCGGCTTCGACTTCTCGGTCTGGGAGTGTTTCGCCCCTCTCTGGGCCGGAGGCCGGCTGGTCCTGGCCGAGCCGGGCCGGCAGGGCGAGGGTTCCTATCTGGTGAACGTGCTGCGCGAGCACCAGGTCACGTTTGTCCATTTCGTCCCTTCGATGCTGGCGGCGTTCCTTGAAGAGGAGGGCCTGGAGACCTGCACCTCGCTGCGCCAGGTCTTCTCGGGGGGCGAGGCGCTCACTCCGGAGCTGCGCGACCGGGCGCTCTCGCGTCTGCCCGCGCGGCTGGAGAACGAGTACGGGCCGACGGAGACCGCGGTCGATTCCACGAGCTGGGCCTGCGTGCCCGGACAGGATTCGCGCCGGGTGCCGATCGGCCGGCCGATCTCCAACACCCAGCTCTATGTCGTGGACCCGGAGCTGCGGCCGGTGCCGGTCGGCGTGGCCGGCGAGCTGCTGGTGGGAGGAGCGGGCGTGACGCGCGGCTATCTGCGCCGGCCCGCTCTGACGGCGGAGCGGTTCATCCCCGATCCGTTCGGCGACATCCCCGGCGCCCGGTTGTACCGCACGGGCGACCTCGTGCGCTGGCTGCCCGATGGCGCCATCGACTACCTGGGCCGCCTGGATCATCAGGTCAAGCTGCGCGGCCTCCGCATCGAGCTGGGGGAGATCGAATCGGCTCTGGCCTCTCTGCCCGGCATCCGCCAGGCGGTCGTGGTGGTGCGCGAGTCGCGGCTGGTCGCCTATGTCGTCGGCGACACCGTGGTCGAGGAGATGCGCCGGTCTCTCCGCGAGCGGCTGCCGGACTACATGGTGCCGGCCGTCTTCGTGACGCTCCCGGCGTTGCCCCTCACCGCCAGCGGCAAGGTGGACCGCAAAGCGCTTCTATCTCCAGGGGCGGCTCCGGAGCAGCCCGGCGCGCGCGAGGAGGGCTACCTAGCGCCGCGCACCCGCGAGGAGGAGATCCTGGCGGCGGTCTGGGCGAAGGTCCTGCGCCTGCCGCGGGTGGGGGTGAACGACAACTTCTTCGAGCTCGGCGGCGATTCGATCCTCTCGATCCAGATCGTGGCGCGGGCGCGTCAGGCCGGCCTGCTCTTCACCGTGCGGGAGATCTTCGAGCACCAGACCGTGGCCAGGCTCGCCCTCCACGTCACGGTCACGGATGCGACCGGTGCCGCTCTCGCCGGGCAGGGGCCGGTGACGGGCGAGGTGCCGCTCACCCCGATCCAGAGCCGGTTCTTCGACCAGGGCCGTGCCGATCCCCACCACTTCAACCAGGCTCTGCTGCTGGAGCCGCGGGAGCCTCTCTCCCCCGCCGTGCTGGACCGCGCCATGGCCGTTATCGTGGAGCACCACGACGCACTGCGCATGCGGTTCCATGAAGAGGAGAATGTCAGGCGGCAGGAGAACGCGCCGGCCGAGCCGGTGACGCCCTTCCATCAGGTGGATCTTGCGGGTTTGCCGGCGTTTCGCCGGGGCGAGGCCTACGAGTCGGCGACCGCGGCTCTCCAGGCAGGCTTCGACCTGTCCGCCGGACCGCTCACCCGCCTCTGCCTGTTCGACGCGGGGGCCGGACAGCCGGCACGGCTGCTCTGGGTCACCCATCACCTGGTGGTGGACGGAGTCTCCTGGCGCGTGCTGCTCGAAGACTTCGAGGCGGCGTACCGCCAAGCCGCCTTGCCGCCCAAGACCACCTCGTTCCAGGAATGGGCTCGCCGCCTGACCGGGCATGCCGAGGCATGGACCGGCGAGTTGGATCACTGGCGCGAGACCGCCCAGGTTTCCATGCCCCGCCTGCCCGTGGACTTCCCCGTGGAAGGCGGGAATCTCACCGGGGACGAGGCCAGGGTCGCCTTCGAGATCAGCGCCGCAGAGACGACGGACCTGCTCCAGACCTTGCCATCGGTCTATCACAGCCGTATCGACGACGCATTGCTCAGCTCCCTGGTCCGGGCTCTGAAGGACTGGACCGGCTCGCCGCGCCTGCGGGTGGACCTGGAAGGGCACGGCCGCGAGCCGATCTTCGACGATCTCGACGTCTCGCGCACCGTGGGCTGGTTTACCTCGATGTACCCGGTCGTCCTGGAGGCGGGCGATGCCGATCCCGGCGACGCGCTGGTGAGCGCCAAGGAGCGGCTGCGTGCCGTGCCCGGGCGCGGGATCGGTTACGGCCTGCTGCGGGCGGCCCGCCTCCTGGAAGAGGCTCCGCCGGCCGAGGTCCTGTTCAACTATCTGGGCCAGGCCGACGCCACCTCCGAGGAGCTGTCTCTCTTCCGGGCTTCCACGACCTCCACCGGCCCTTGCCGGAGCCCGCGCACCCGCCGTACCCACCTGTTGGAGGTCACCGGCATTGTCACGGAGGGCCGGCTCCAGGTCACTCTGACCTACGGTTCCCGGACGCATCGCCGGGAGACCGTGGAGCGGCTGGCGTCGGCCTATGCCGGCGCTTTGCGGCAACTGCTCCAGCACGGCCGGGAGAGCGAGGAGGTCTTTACGCCGTCCGACTTCCCCAAGGCCCGTCTCGACGCCCGCAGCTTTGACAAATTGGCGGCTCTGCTCGCCGAGCCCGACTGAAAAGCATTATGAAGAACGTCGAAGATATCTATCCTCTCACGCCGCTTCAGAGCGGCATGTTGTTCCATAGCCTGATGGCCCCCGAGTCCGGGGTCTATGTCAACCAGGTCACCTGCACCCTGCCGGCGGACCTCGATGGCCGGCTGTTCCAGCAAGCCTGGGAGAAGCTCGTCCAGCGCCACGCGGTCCTGCGCACGGCCTTTCTCTGGGACGGGCTCGAGGAGCCCCTGCAGGTCGTCCGCAAGAAGGTCACTCTCCCCTGGCAGGACCTGGATTGGCGCGGCGTTCCCGCCGAGGAGCAGAAGCGCCGCTTCGAAGAGCTGCGGCATCGCGAACGGCACACGCCTCTGTCCCTGAGCAAGGCACCGCTGATGCGGTTCTCCGTGATCCGCTTCGACCGCGAGCTCGGATTCATCTGGACGTTCCATCACCTGCTGCTGGACGGCTGGTCGCTTCCTCTCCTGGTCCAGGAGCTGGTGTCGATCTACACGGCACTCAAGGAGGGCCGGGGGCTGGTGCTGCCGCCGGTGCGGCCGTTCAGCGACTACATCACCTGGCTGCAAAGGCAGGAGGCGGCAAAGGTGGAGCCGTTCTGGCGCGGGGATCTCGCAGGGTTCACCGCTCCCAATTCTCTCGGCCTCGCCCCCCGGGCGGGAGCGGAGAGAGCCTCCGGCCACGCCGTTCACAGAATCCAGCTTTCCCGCGAGGTCACGGAGGAGCTGCAGGCCCTGGCGACGCGGCACAGGCTGACTCTGCAGACCGTCACCTTGGGCGCCTGGGCCGTGCTCGTCAGCCGCTACAGCGGCGAGGAGGACGTGGTCTTCGGCAACGTGGTCTCCGGCCGCCCGGCCGCCCTGCCCGGGGTCGAAACCATGGTCGGTATCTTCGTCAACACCCTGCCGGTGCGGGTGCGGGTGGATGGCGCCGAGCCCCTGGCGCCCTGGCTGCAGCGCCTCCAGGAGCGCCAGCTCGCCCGGCAGGAGCTCGAGCACACGCCGCTGACGCAGATCCAGCGCTGGAGCGAGGTCCCCGCCGGCTCGCCGCTGTTTGAAACCCTCTACGTGTTCGAGAACTACCCCTCCGCCGAAGACGACAGCTCCAGCAGCTTGCGGATCGGCAACCTGCAGACCTTCGAGAGCACGAACTATCCCCTTACCCTGGCCCTCATGACGGGAGACCGGCTGGGTCTGCAACTGATGCTCGACCGCGCTCGCGTGGACGAGGAGACGGCGCTGCGCCTGCTCGGGCACCTGGGCACCTTGCTCGCCGGCATGGCCGAAGGGGCGGACCGCCCGATCGCGGAGCTGCCGCTGCTCGGCGCGGCCGAGCGGCATCAGCTCCTGCGGGAGTGGAGCGACACCGCAACCCCCTTCCCGTTTGAGGAGACCCTCCACGGTCTCTTCGCCGAGCAGGCGCGGCTGCGGCCCTCTGCCGTCGCCGTCGAGCAGGCTGGAGAGAGTCTCACCTGGGGTGAGCTGCGGCGGCGGGCCGGACAGCTCGCCCGCTGGCTGGTGGCCCACGGGCTGCGGCCGGAGGAGAGAGTCGCGGTCCTCGCCGAGCGCTCGCCGGACCTCATCGCGTCCCTCCTGGGCATCGTGGAGGCTGGGGGGGCCTATCTGCCGCTCGATCCCTCCGATCCGCCGGAACGTCTGGCCTGGATGCTCCACGACGCGGGCGCCTCTCTGCTGGTCGCCCGGGAGGCGCCACCGTTCGAGCTGCCGGCGGGGGTGCGGCTCGTCACCCCGGACGGCGAGGCGCCCGAGGTCGATCTCGAGGTTGGCCTGCCGCGGGTTCCGGCCTCGGCCCTGGCCTACGTCATGTACACCTCAGGCTCTACGGGAAAGCCCAAGGGCGTCGCGGTCACGCACCGCAACGTGGTCCGGCTGGTGCGCGGCGCCGAGTACGCGGACCTGGGGCCGGACCAGACCTGGCTCCAGGCCGCTCCGGTCTCCTTCGACGCCTCGACCCTGGAGATCTGGGCTCCGCTCCTGAACGGCGGCCGGGTGGTCCTGTATCCCGGCCGGATCGGCTCGCTCGACGACCTGGCGCGGGTCGTGGAGACCCACGGCGTCACCTCGGCCTGGCTCACCGCCGGTCTGTTTCATGAGATGGTGGACCGCTGCCTGGACGGTCTGCGGCCGCTCACCCAGCTCCTGGCGGGCGGCGACGTGATCTCGCCCGAGCACGCCCGGCGCGTCCTGGAGCGCCATCCCGGTCTCACCCTGATCAACGGCTACGGTCCCACCGAAGGCACCACCTTCACCTGCTGCCACCGGCTGACCGCACCGCCGCGGGCGGGGGAGAGCGTGCCCATCGGCCGGCCGATCGCCAACGCCCGGGTCTACGTCCTGGACGGGGGTCTCGACCCGGTGCCCGTGGGGGTGGAGGGCGAGCTGTACGCGGGTGGCGAGGGCCTGGCGCGCGGCTATCTGGGCCGGCCGGACCTCACCGCCGAGCGCTTCGTGCCGGACCCCTTCGGGCCGGCGGGGGAGCGCCTCTACCGCACCGGCGACCGCGTGCGCCGGCGGGCCGACGGCGCCCTCGAATTCCGCGGCCGGGTGGACCATCAGGTCAAGCTGCGCGGTTTCCGCATCGAGCTGGGCGAGATCGAGGCGGCGCTGGCGGCGTTGCCCGGGGTCCGCGAGACGGTCGTGCTGGCGCGCGAGGACCGGTCCGGCGACCGGCGGCTGGTCGCCTACGTCACCGGCGAGGTCACCGCCGATGCCCTGCGCACGGCGTTGCGCGAGCGGCTGCCGGACTACATGGTGCCGGCTGCCTTCGTGATCCTCGAAGCCTTGCCCCTCACTCCCAACGGCAAGGTGGACCGGAAGGCGCTTTTATCTCAAAAGGCGGCTCCGGAGCAGCCCGGCAGCGAGGAGGGTTTCCTGGCGCCGCGCACGCCGGTCGAGGAGATCCTCGCCGGCATCTGGGCCGGGCTCCTCGGGGTCGAACGGGTCGGGGCGGACTCCGACTTCTTCGAGCTGGGCGGCCATTCGCTCCTCGCTACCCGGGTGACGTCGCGCCTGCGCGAGGCCTTCGGCGTCGAGATGCCGCTGCACGATCTCTTCGAGGCCCCGCGGCTGGCGGACCTCGCCGCCCGGGTCGAGACGGCCCGGCGTTTTGGCGCGCCGGCCTCCGTTCCGCCTCTCCTGCCGGTGCTGCGCGAGGGCGCCCTGCCCCTGTCGTTCGCCCAGGAGCGGCTCTGGTTCATCGATCAGCTCGAACCGGGGAGCCCGCTCTACAACATCGCCGCGGCGTTACGCGTCGAAGGGCCGCTCGACTCCCGCGTGCTGGCGCTCACCCTCGGCGAGATCGTGCGGCGGCATGAGGCATTGCGCACGGTCTTCGCCGTGCGGGCCGGTGCGCCGGTGCAGGTGATCCAGCCGGCCGAGCCTTTCGGGTTGACCGTCGTGGACCTGTCGGGATTGCCGTTGAACGCGAGAGAAGGACTAACCTCGGCCCTGGCCGGTGAAGAGGCCCGCCGGCCGTTCGATCTCGGTGATCTCGCGGGGGGCCCCCTCCTGCGCGCCTTGCTGCTGCGCCTCACCGAGCGGGACCACGCCGTCGTCCTCACCCTGCATCACATCGCCGGCGACGGCTGGTCCATGGGCATTCTGGTGCGCGAGGTCGCCGCGCTCTATCCGGCCTTCGCCGGGCGCCGGCCGTCGCCCCTGGCCGAGCTGCCGGTGCAGTACGCGGATTTCTCGGTGTGGCAGCGTTCCTGGCTGCACGGCGAGGT
>DATFPH010000312.1:0-7184 GCA_035264905.1 Thermoanaerobaculia bacterium | reverse complement strand
GAGACCCCTGGCTACCTAGAAGAAAAACCGCCCACTGAAGGGGCGGACGGGGGCGTCGTCCCCTTGGGGACGATTGTTGGTGTTCGGTAGCCAGGGGTTTCAACCCCTGGTGACGGCGGGCACGGCCAACAAAGTTAGCGCCTATGGGGCTAGGGGGTGAGGGTCACCCCACATCCTCCCGCACCACCCCCGGCAACCCCACCACGAAATCCGCCCCAAACACCCGCGCCGGCGTCTGAAACCCCGTTCGAACCTCCCCGCCCAGCACCCGCGCCACGCACCCTAAAGCCGTTACGGCCGTGAACGTGTAGGCCTCGGGCGTGGTCAGCCGGGAGACCACGGTGCGCCCGGTGTCGTCTCCCGCCACGGCGACGAGGACGCGCCGGTCGCGGGCGCGCTCGGCGGCCGGCGGGCCTTCGGGCAGCAGGTCGGTCTGGGCCCGGAGCGCCGCCTGCCAGGGCGGTGTGCGCAGGAGCCAGGAGAACCAACGGCTGGTCTGGAACGACCACTGCTCCCAGGGGCCGACCTCCAGGCAGGTCTCGACGTTGGGGATGCCCGTCGTCCCCTGGGCCGTGTAGACGTCCGCCCAGCTCACCACGAGCGCCGGCCGCGGACCGTAGCCGTAGTCGATCTGCCGTTCGGCGCGGCTCCAGGGGAGGGTGTCCAGACGGCCGTCGCGGCAGATCCAGGCGCCGTCGCCGAGGAGCCCGATCAGCCCGATCATGGTCCGCGCCGAGCCGCGCGAGACCAGCGGCGAGCGAGAGATTCCCAGGCGGAGCCAGCGGGCTCCGGGCAGCCGGCGGGCGGTGTGAGCCACCAGGCAGTCCGAGGGGACGAGGATGAAGCCGGCTCCGGGCAGCAGCAGCACTCCCCGGGCCTGCGCCGCGGCGTCCAGGCGGTGGAGGGCCGCGAAGACCGGGATCTCGCCGGTGAGATCGAGATAGTGCGCTCCGGCGGCGAGACAGGCGAAAGCCAGGGGAAGCGCGGTGGCGGCGAACGGCCCGGCCGCGTTGAGCACCACCCGGATGCCGTCGAGCGCCCGCGCGAGGCGGCCCGGATCGTCCAGCGGCACGGCGCGCGCCTCCAGCCCCAGGGGCCGGGCCAGGGCTTCGAGCCGTCCGGCGTCGCGGCCGGCCAGCACCGGATCGAGCCCCTGGCGCACCGCCTCCTCGACCACGAGCCGCCCGGTGTAGCCGGTGGCTCCGTAGATCATCCAGCGGCCGTTGTTCATCCCGCCTCAGGAGGTCCGGGTGAGGACCCAGGGGATCAGAGCCTCGACGAACGCCTTGTCGCGCGACGGGGGGAGCCGGCCGAAAGCCTGCGCGTGCTCGTGACGCGCCGCGCCGGCGAGCCCCGCGGCGATCGCCTGGGCGTACTCGATCGAGCCGTAGCGGCCCATCAGCCCGCGCACCCAGCGGACCTCGCCGTCGCCGCGGGCGGTGCGGGGCCGGCCGAGAAAATCCACCAGATGGTCGCGCTCCGCCGGCGCCGCCTCGCGGAGCAGGTGGATCATGGGAAGCGACCGCTTCCCCTCCCGGACGTCGCCGTCGCGCTCCTTGCCATAGCGCGCATCGCCCACCAGATTGAGCACGTCGTCCTGGATCTGGAACGCGGCGCCGAGAAAGAAGCCGAAGCGGAGGAACGGCGTCAGCTCCGCCCCCGCGTCACGCGTTCCGATCAGAGCTCCCACGAGCGTTGGATAGATCATCCCGGTCCAGCAGGTCTTCTTGAGGACCATCTCCAGATAGTCCTCATCCCCGAGACCCACCGTGTTGTCGCGGCGCCAGCCGAGCTCCAGGGCCTGGCCCTCGGCCAGCTCGCTCGCCGCGCGCTCGGTCTCTTTGAGGATGCGCAGCGTGAGCTGCTGGCCGAGCTGGAGCTGGCTCTCGATCAGCGGGCGCAGGCTGAGGAGCAGGAGCATGTTGCCCGCGTTGAGCGCGAGCGGTATCCCGTGCTGGACGTGGAGCGCCGGCGTGCCGCGGCGCTCCTCGCTCTCGTCCTGGATGTCGTCGAGCACCAGGCTCGCATTGTGGAAGAGCTCGATGAACACCGCGGCGAACAGCGCCTCCTGCGGCGCGGCTCCGAACGCGCGGGCGGTCGCGAGACAGAGGCTCGGGCGCAGCGCCTTGCCGCCGCGCCGGGGATAGTCGGCGACCAGGTTGTAGAGATAGCGCCGCGGCTCCTGGGCCGGCAGATACCTCTCCAGTGCCGCGCGCGTGAGCTCCCCATATTCCTGCAACACCGCGGGCACCAGCCCCGGCGGGGTCGATGGATTGTGGCTCGGCATCAGGGCTGCCGGATCTCGATCGCCAGATCTCCCAGCGGCTCGCCGGTCTTCCGGTTGCAGACCACGCCGAGATAGAGATCGGCCGGCTGGTTGTCCGGCACCCGGACCAGCAGGAAGGTCTTGCCGTCGGAGCCGGTCTGGAACGAGACGTCCATGAGCGGCGGTTTCGTCGTGTCGCGGGACCAGAGCTGGCAGGCCTCCAGCGGCTGGTTCTCCGCGCCCGGTTTGAGGCTCAAGGTGCAGAGCGTGGGGCGCGACGAGAAGACCGCCACCGAGGCCGTCCCCTTGTTCTTCAACGAGGAATTGTCCGGCTGCTTTTTGGGAAACAGGAGATCCATCCACAGGAGCATCGAGTCGATGTACATGCCGGAGTACGCCTGGAGCATGCGCTCCACGACCTTCCGCAGATCCCCGCCCGGCAGCATCGGGAACGGGATCGGCTCGATGCCGGGCGCCGCATCCGCCGAGGTCGCCGTCGGAATCCTCACCTGGAACAGGAGATCCATCCAGAGGAGGGTCGTATCGATGTACATGCCGGAGTAGGAGCGGAGCATGCGCTCCAGGACCTGCCGCAGGTCCGCGGCCGGCGCGCCGAGCCCGGCGGCGAGCTGCTCGGCAAATTCCTGCCCGCGCTGCATCTGATCCCGGATCACGGCGTTGCCCAGGCGGATGCCGTGCAGCACGAAATCGCTGCCGCTGGGCACGGTGGTGCTGCCGCCGTAGGCCCAGGCCGTGCTCCTGCCGGCGGCTGCGGGGCCCTCCGAGCCCATCCAGCCCGGAGGGTCGGTCGGCCCCGTGGCACCGCTCCAGCCATCGCTGCGCAGGGTGGTGGAGAAGTTGCGGATCGGATCGGTCCGCAGGGGATCCTCGCGTTGGAAGCGGTCTTCGCTCATCTCTCTCCTCCAGAAATCAGAAACGATCAAGGGTGATCGAAGCCGACGATCTCCTCCAGGCGCGGCCGGCCGGCCAGAGCATGGGCCGCCAGACGGCCCGACATCACCGCCGCTTCGACGCAGCCGGCGATCAGCCCGCAAGCTGTCCAATCACCCGTGAGGATCAGATTATCGTACGAATTGTCCAGCGGCGAGATCCGGCTGCGCGCCGAGCCGGGCAGCGACAGGGTATAGCGGTCCGACGGATTGACGTTGGCGGTCCAGAACTGCGTCGCGAGCCGCTCGGGACCTTCGGGCGCCGGTTCTCCGGCGTCTCCTGGATGCAGGAGATTCCAGCGGAAGCTGCCGTCGGGGGCCGCCGCGCCCGGCCAGAGATGCCGGACGTCGCGCTCCAGGAAGCGGACCGCGTTCCGCCGCACCTCCTCGCGCCGCGCCGCGGGGTCCGTCCCGGCGGCCGGCGTGGGCAGGACGCTGCAGAAGTAGGCGATCGACCGCGGGCTCCGTTCCGCGGGCCAGCTCTCCTCGGGCAGGAGATGGCTCATGTCCGCCCAGGTGTCGAACGGCTCGACGAACCCCGACAGGGTGATGCCCTGCGGCCCCGTCCAACCGAGCTCGGCGACGTCGGAGTCCATCCAGAGCTGGAACGCCTGGGTCTCGGCGGACTGGACCGCCTCCACCATCTGGCGCCAACGCGGATCGCGCGCCACGATCTCGCGGCAGACGTGGGGGATGGCGCCGATCCCGACGCCGAGGATCACGCAGTCGAAATCCTCCCGCACCTTGAGAATCCGGGAGCCCACCTGGCGGCGGTCCTGGAACGACTCGAAGTCCCATCCCTCCCTCTCCAGGCGCTCGCCGTCCTCCAACTGGGAGAACTCGGGGCGCGAGGGCCAGCAGGGGAGGCCGCGGACGTCGATCAGCGGCTGGTACTCACCGAGTCTGGCTCGCGCCTGCACCGCCAGCTCGACTGCCTCGACGTACGGCTTTTCTCCCGGCGCGAGGCGTGCCGGATCGGCCAGCTTCACGTTCTCCAGCCGGTGGAAGAATTCGAAACGCACGCCGCGGCGCCGCAGCACCTCGTAGAGCGGCGCGAACACCACATCCCCCATGCCGGAGCTCATCTTCCAGAAGAACGCTCCGCGGTAGGTGAAGAACATCCGCAGCGCGCCGCGCAGCGCCTGGCCCGCGGAGGTGCGCGGCAGCGAGAGGTTGCCGTCCTGATAGGAAAAAGAAAGGTTATAGGCGCCCGCACGCACGAACGAGGAGTCCAGCGTCGAGCGCGAGGCGCCGTTGAGAGCCAGCCACTCGCGGTAGTCGTAGCCGTCGATCGCGTCGAACCCGCGCGGATCGGTCACCAGGCCGAAGCGCAGCGAGCCGCGGATCACCGTCAGTAGGAGGTCGGCGATCGTCCAGATCCGCCGCAGCTCCGGGTCCTTGCCCGCCATCTCCTGGAGCAGGCGGGAGGCGCTCCGGCCCAGAGCATCGACCAGGTGGGCCAGGAGACCCTCGCCACCCCGCTGCGGCGGGAGGCGGCTCCACAGCTCGAACAGCGTCTGCAACGCCCGCAAGCCTTCGAAGATCCCGGCCAGGGTCGCCAGCCCGCCATAGCGCACGAGACGCCCCAACTGCGCGACGAGAGCCTCGGGGGCCAGCGGAGAGGGCGGAGCGGGCTCTCCGGATGCCTCCGCCGGCGCCGCGCGCTTGCGCACCGACTCCAGCAGCGTCAGCAGGAGCCGCGCGGAGCGCCAGAGATAGCCGCTGACCGTGAATGGATTTTCGGACGTGAGCGGATCGCCCGGCAGGCCCGGCATGGGCGGGAAGCTCGCGATCCAGGGGGACCAGCGGCCGTCCTCCGTCATCTCCGCGAGACCGATCTCGGAGGCGGGAAAGAAGGCGTCCCGCCAGGTGGCGATGCGGCAGGCCGCGGGATCGCGCCCGAGCTCGCCGTAGCAGTCGCGCATGACGCGGAAGGCGTTCTCGTAGAACCCCATCCAGATGTGGAGCCCGTGCTCCTCGATGCGGCCGGCGGGTCCGCGGCCGGACGCACCCTTGCCGCCGAGGCGCCACCCCTGCTGGTAGACGGTGACGTGGTAACGCCCCTGGTGCTCGGGCCGGGTGAGCTCGAATGCCGCGGTCATCGCCGCGCACCCTCCGCCCAGGACAGCGATCCGGATCGGTCTCTGCTCGCTCATTTGACAGAAAGAAGAAGCTGTCACTACTATAGCCGAAATCTCTCGCAGCGCTATCTCGTCGAGAAGGAGCCCGGGCACATGGACGACTTTATCGAAGGGTATTGTGATCAACAACTGCCGCCGCCCTACACGTTTCAGGGCGTCCGCGTCTGGAGCTTTCCTCTCCTGGCGGGATTCGACAAGGTCCAGAGCGTCGTCAAGAAATATCTGGAGCCTGAGGACAGTCAGAGCCCTGTTTTATACAATTTGATCCAGGGGAGCGCCGAGACTTCGGGGCGGCGCACCTTTGTTTACATGATGGTTCTCGACTACCGGAAGATGGCCTGCAAGAGCTACCCCGAGAGCGAGATGGGGTCCTACGCACAGAAAGAGCTTCTCTTCGGTATTCCGGTGGTGCAAAAGACGCAAGACGGGCCACGGATCTCTCTGTTCTGTCCCTACATCTTTGTCGACAATGGCGGGTCCATGGTGTGTGGCAACACCGTCCTCGGATATCCGAAACAGCCGGCCTGGTTCCAGGTCCCACCGCAAGGGGGAAGGAGCTACCCGATCCAGATCGATGCGCCGGTGATGGCCCGGGAAGGTCCGGGCGCGCAACAGACCTGGCAGCGTCTCGTCCACGTCCGGGCGGTCAATCGCCTGTTCGGAGATCCGGTGAAGCTCGCAGGCGAGGCCATCGCCGTCGCCGAAGGCATGGCCGAGGCCGTGATGGACGCCGAGGAGGATCTCGAGCGGACCTGGCCTTTCGGCCCCATCGAGCGTCTCCTCGGCCAAAGAGGACCCCTCCCCGTGCCGCAGGAGATACGCGCCCTGTTCCGGGAGCGCCCCGAAATTTCGTATGGGATTCTCCAGCTCAAGCAGATCCGGAGCGCCGAGGACCCGACGAAGGCCTGCTACCGCTCGCTGCTCAGCTGTACCTCGAAGCTGATCAAGCTCCGCTCCTTCGGCATGCTGCCAGATGCGGTGATCGAGCTCGCCTCCTACCCGAGCCTCGACATCGCCGAGGCTCTCGGTCTCGAATCCCACAACGGCAAAGTCCGCCCCTGGTTCCCCTACAGGATGCAGTGTGACTTCGACTTCATCGACGCACGGGAGCGGGCCTTCTAAGGCGTCGTCGCAGCAGAGGTGGTGGATCGGAGCCGTCGCCAGGGGTTGAAACCCCTGGCTACCGAACACCAACAATCGTCCCCAAGGGGACGACGCCCCCGTCCGCCCCTTCAGTGGGCGGTTTTCTTCTAGGTAGCCAGGGGTCTCGACCCCTGGCGGGCGCCGGCTCCGCTACTCCGCCCGGATCGCCACCATCGGGCTCACCCGCGACGCCCGCCGCGCCGGCACCCAGCTGGCGAGCAGGGCGACCGCGGCAAGCAGAGCCGCCAGGGCGGCGAAGGTCAGCGGATCGCGAGAGCTCACTCCATAGAGCAGACTGTCGAGCACGCGGGTGAAGGCGAGGGCGCCGGCCAGTCCCAGCAGGATGCCGAACCCGGCGAGGAACGCCGCCTGGCGCAGGACGAGCCCTTGGACGTCGCGCTTCTGGGCGCCGAGGGCCATGCGTACTCCGATCTCCCGCGTGCGCTGCGCCACGAGATAGGAGATCACTCCATAGAGGCCCGTGGCCGCCAGGACGAGCGCCACGGCCGCGAAGAAGCCCAGGAGCCACAGGTTGAGGCGGCGGCTGGCCAGAGACTTGTCGATCACCTCCCGCATGGTCAGCACGTCGTACAGCGGCAGGGTGGGATCCACCTTCTTGAGCGCGGCCCGGAGCGGACCGGCCAGGCTCTCCGGCGCTCCGGCGGTGCGGAGGACGAGGACCGC
>DATFPH010000311.1:0-13107 GCA_035264905.1 Thermoanaerobaculia bacterium | reverse complement strand
ACCTGCTGATGGTCGTGCTGAGCACTGGGATCATGATCGACACGTTCGGCCTTTCTGCCCCGGGTGATGTGCCGGCCGCAGGCGCTCCCCTGGGAGTCCCGCAGGAGGCCTCGATGGGGCTCGAGAGGTGGGAATGACAGAACGTTTTTCTCCCCATTTTCTAGCGGAGGTTCTGCGCCAGCGGGCCGAGGAGGCTCCGCGAGCCCTCGCTTATACCTTCCTCTCCGATGGCGAGAGGCAGGAGCAGGAGGTGACCTGGGGGCAGCTGGATCGGCAGGCCCGAGCGGTCGCCGCCCTGCTCCAGGATATGGTGGCCGCGGGGGACCGCGCCCTGCTGCTCTACCCTCCGGGCCTGGAGTTCATTGCTGCTTTCCTCGGCTGTTTCTACGCCGGGGTGGTTGCCGTGCCCGCCTATCCTCCCCGGCCGGGCCGGGCCGGAGCCCTGCTGGGCGCGGTGGTGCGCGATGCCCGTCCGAGCGTGGTGCTGACCCTGCGCGGGCTGGCGGCCCAGGCCGGCCTCTTCGGGGCCGAGGTCCCGCAGCTCCGGGAGGCGTGCTGGCGGGTCACGTCTCCGTTGACCGACGACCTTGCCGATGCCTGGCGTGAGCCTGTCCTGAGGCCTGAGGACCTGGCGTTCCTGCAATACACGTCCGGCTCGACCTCCGCCCCCAAAGGGGTGATGGTGAGCCACGCCAATCTCCTCCACAACGAGGAGATGATCCGCCGCGCCTTCGCCCAGGACGAGAGCTCGGTGATCGTCGGCTGGCTGCCGCCCTACCACGACATGGGGCTGATCGGGAACGTGCTGCAACCGCTCTATGTCGGGGCGCGCTGCGTCCTCATGTCGCCGATGGCTTTCCTGCAGCGGCCGGTGCGCTGGCTCGAAGCCATCAGCCGGTATCGCGGGACGACCAGCGGCGGCCCCAACTTCGCGTACGAGCTGTGCCTGCGCAAAGTCCCGCAGCCGGAGCAGGCCGGCCTCGATCTTGGAAGCTGGCGGGTGGCCTTCAATGGTGCGGAGCCGGTGCGGGCCGAGACCCTGGAACGGTTCGCCGGCGCGTTCGCTCCGGCCGGCTTCCGCAGAGAAGCGCTCTACCCGTGCTATGGGCTGGCCGAGGCCACTCTGCTGGTCAGCGGCCCCGGGGCGGGCATCGCGCCGGCTGTCGCGAGCCTGGACGCGGCGGCACTGGAGGGCGGCCGCCGGGTGCTGTCGCAGGGCGGAGGGCGGCCGGCGCGCCGTCTGGTGAGCTGCGGCCATCCCTGGGCGGGGCAGGAGATCGTCATCGCCGATCCGGAGACCTGCCTGCCCTGTGCGGCGGACCAGGTCGGCGAGATCTGGATCGCGGGCCCGAGCGTGGCGCAGGGCTACTGGGACCGTCCTGACGCGACGCGGGAGACCTTCGAGTCGAGGCTGGCGGATGGGAGCCCGGGCCGCTACCTGCGCACCGGCGATCTGGGTGTCCTGGCGGACGGGGCGCTGTTCGTCACCGGACGCCTCAAGGACCTCATCATCCTGCGCGGACGCAATCTCTATCCCCAGGACGTCGAGCTGGCCGCGGAGGCGAGCCATCCCGCACTGCGCCCGGGATGCGGAGCGGCGTTCCCGGTCGAGGTCGAGGGCGAGGAGCGGCTCGTGGTCGTGCTCGAGCTCGAACGGCGCGAGCAGGGCCGGGTCGACGCGGCGGAGGTGCTCGCGGCGGTCCGCGGCGCGCTCGCCGCCACCTACGAGGTGCAGCCGCACGATCTCGTGCTGGTCGGCGTGGGCGCGGTGCCCAAGACGACGAGCGGCAAGGTTCGGCGCCGGCCCTGCCGGGAGTCCTACCTCGCGGGGACGCTGCCGGTGATCGTCAGCGAGACGGCGGCCGGATCCGCCGCGGAATCTCCGCAAGGGGTTGCCAGCCTGACGCGGGAGGAGCTGCTGGCGCTGCCGGAGGAGAAGCGGCGGCCGGTTCTCGCCGCGCACCTGCGGGAGGTTCTCCGGCGGTTGACCGGCATCGCGCCTCCACCCGGGGAGCCGGGGGAGCCCGCGGCCTCTCTCGCGTCGCTCGGCCTGGACTCGCTGAGCGCGGTGGAGCTGCGCAATGCTCTCGACTCCGGCATCGGCGCGTCGCTACCGCTCGCGGATCTGTTCCAGGTCCCCGGTCTCTCCGCGCTGGCCGATCAGATCCTGGCGAGCCTGGAGGAGTCTGGAGCCGCAGGCGCAGGCTCCGGAGATCTCGCGCCGGCCGCGCCGGCGGGGGAGTGGACGCTGTCCCAGGGGCAGCGGGGCTTGTGGCTCACGGAACGGCTGGCGCCGGCGAGCGGCGTGCTCAACATCGGCGGCGCGGCGCGCACCACGGCTCCCCTCGACGTGGAGGCGCTCGGCCGCGCGCTGCGCCGGCTCGTCGACCGCCATCCCGCGCTGCGGCTGGTCTTCGCGGTCCGCGAGGGGGAGCCCTGGCAGCGGATCGCGGACGAGTTGGAGCCGGAGCTCCTCACGATCGACGCTGCCGCGTGGGATGGCGAGCGGCTCGATGCGTGGCTCGCGCAGGAGCTCTATCGACCCTTCGACCTGGAGCGCGGGCCGTTGCTGCGCGCTGCCGTGCTGGCCCGCGGCCGCGGGGAGTGGGTCCTCCTGCTCGCGGTCCACCATCTGGTGGCGGACCTGTGGTCGCTGGTGGTGATGATCCGCGAGTGGGGGCGGCTCTACGCGGAGGAGACAGGCGGGGAGCCGGCGCGCCTCGCTCCTCTCGGACCGGGCTATTTCGACTACATCCGCTGGCAGGAGGAGCTGCTGGCCGGGAGCGCGGGGGACGAGCTCTGGCAGCTCTGGAAGAGCCGCCTGGCCGGCGAGCTGCCGGTGCTGGAGCTTCCCGGCGACCGTCCGCGCCCGCCGGTACAGACCCATGCCGGCCTGAGCGTGCCGTGGCGCGTCTCACCCGCGGTCGCGGAGGGGCTGAGGAGCGTCGCGCGCCGGTACGATGCAACGCTGTTCGGCCTCCTGCTCGCCGCTTTCGTGGCGTTCCTGTTCCGGCTCACGCGGGAAGAGGACCTGCGGGTCGGCTCTCCCGCCGCCGGCCGTTCCCGCACCGGGCTCGCTCCCCTCGTCGGCTACTTCGTCAACCTCCTCGTCCTGCGGGGGAGGGTGCGGTCCGAGACCCGTTTCGGCGAGCTGCTCGGCCAGATCCAGACCGAGGTCCTCGCCGCCCTCGCGCAGCAGGACTTCCCCTTCCCGCTGCTGGCCGAGCGCCTGCAACCGGTGCGCGATCCCAGCCGCCCGCCGCTCGTGCAGGTGGCGTTCGCGCTGCAAAAGGCGCAGGCACCGGAGCTCGAAGGCCTCCCCGGTTTCGTCCTCGGCGACGCGGACAGCGAGATCGATCTCGGCGGAATCGGCCTGCGTCCGCTGATGCCGCGCGAGATCCGGGTGCAGCACGACCTCACCTTGCTGATGGCCGAGCGGCAAGGCGGCCTGAGCGCCTCCTTCCAGTACGCCGCCGGCCTCTTCGACGCCGCGACGGTCGACCGCTGGGCCGGCCACCTCACGAGACTGCTCCAGGCGGTGGCGGTCGATCCCGGCTGCGCGGTGGGCGAGCTTCCGCTGCTCAGCCCGGCGGAGCGTCACGAGGTTCTGGTGGCGTTCAACGACACCTCGGGGGACGGCGAGGAGCCCGTCCCCCTCCACCGGCAGCTCGAGAGACAGGCGGCGCTGCAGCCCGATGCCGCCGCCGTCTGCCAGGAGACGGAGAGCCTGACCTACCGCGAGCTGAACGCGCGGGCCAACCAGCTGGCTCGTCTGCTGCTCGACATGGGCATCCGTCCCGAGGCGCCGGTGGGGGTGTGCCTGCCCCGCTCGACCGAGCTGGTGGTGTCGTTCCTGGCGGTGCTCAAGGCGGGGGGCGCCTACATGCCCCTGGAGCCGACCACCCCGGATGCGCGGCTGCTCGGCATGCTCGAGGACTCCGGAGCCGCGGTGCTGCTGACCGCGCAGGAGGGGCTGAGCCGTTTTTCGTCCTGCCCATGTCCGGTTCTGGGCCTTGACACCTCGAGGGCCAGAGCTGCGCTCCACAGCGCCGAGAACCCGCGGCAGCCGGCTTCCCCGGAGAGTCTGGCCTACGTGATCTACACGTCGGGCTCGACCGGCACCCCGAAAGGAGTGCTGATCCCGCACGCCGGCCTCTCCAACCTGGTGGCCTGGCACCTGCGCTCCTACGAGCTCACGGCGGAGGACCGGACGACGCTCCTCGCCTCGCCGGCCTTCGATGCTTCCCTCTGGGAGATGGCGCCCTCCCTGGCGGCGGGGGCCGGCCTATACGTCGTCGACGAGCCGGTGCGCTCTTCGCCCCCGGCGCTGGCCCGCTGGTTGGCCAGCGCGGGGATCACCCTCTCGTTCCTGCCGACGCCGCTCGCCGAGGCCGTGATGGCCGAGCCCTGGCCTCAAGCGATCCGCCTGCGTGCCCTCCTGACCGGCGGCGACCGCCTGAGCGGCGCACCGGGGCAGCGGCTCCCCTGGGTCCTGGTCAATCACTATGGCCCCACCGAGAGCTCGGTGGTGACCACGGCAGGCCTCGTCGCGCCCGGCGGGATGGGAGCGCCGCCGATCGGCCGGCCGATCGCCAACCTCCGGGCGTACGTCCTCGACGCCGGACTGAGGCCGGTGCCGGTGGGCGTCGCAGGGGAGCTGCACATCGCCGGAGCTGGATTGGCGCGCGGCTATCTGGGCCGGCCGGAGATGACGGCGGACCGGTTCGTGCCGGACCCGTGGAGCGGCGTGCCGGGCGGGCGCCTGTACAGGAGCGGCGACCTGGTGCGCTGGCGTCCGTGCGGCGAGCTGGAGTTCCTGGGCCGGCTCGACCACCAGGTCAAGGTGCGGGGCTTCCGCATCGAGATCGGAGAGATCGAGAGCGTGCTGGCGGCGCACCCGCGGGTGCGGGAAGCGGCGGTCGCATTGCGCGAGGACGCCTCGGGGAGCGGGCAGCTGGTGGCCTATGTGGTGGGCGGCGAAGACGGGGCGCCGGCGGCGGGCGAGCTGCGCGCGTATCTGCGTGAGCACCTTCCCGAGCCGATGGTGCCGGCGGGGTTCCTGGAGCTCGCGCGCCTGCCGCTGACGGCCAACGGCAAGGTGGACCGGCGAGCGCTGGCGGCGCTCCCCCTCGCCGTTGAGGAACTGGACGAGGCGCCCGGCGGTCCGCGGACGGCGGTGGAGGAGCTGGTCGCCGGCCTCTGGTCGGAGCTCCTGGGAGCCGACCGGGTGCCGCTCGATGCCAGCTTCTTCGACCTCGGAGGGCATTCCCTCCTCGCCACCCGTCTGCTGTCGCGGGTCCGCGATCTGTTCGGCGTGGACCTGCCGCTGCGCGAGGTCTTCCAGTCGCCGACGGTGGCGGCGCTCGCCGCCCGGATCGAAGAGGCGCGGCGGTCGGACGCGGGGCCTGGGCTGCCGCCGGTCGAGCGCGCGTCCAGGGACGGGGATCCTCCGCCCTCGTTTGCCCAGGAACGTCTGTGGTTCCTCCAGCAGCTCGAACCGGACAGCGCGGCGTACAACGTGCCGGCGGCTCTGCGGCTGGAGGGCTCTCTGGCCGCGCCGGCCCTGGCCGCCGCGCTGAACGAAATCGTGCGCCGGCACGAAGCGCTGCGCACCACCTTTCCCGCGGTGGACGGCCGGCCGGTGCAGGCGATCGCGCCCGCGCCCTCGATACCTCTCGCCTGCATCGACCTGACGGGTCTGGCGGCCGGGGCGCGGTGGGAGGAGGTCCGGCGTGTGGCGGAGGAAGAGGCGGGCCGGCCGTTCGACCTGGCGGCAGGACCGCTGCTGCGGGTCCGGCTGCTGCGGCTGGCGCCCGACCAGCACGCGTTGCTGCTCAACCTGCACCACATCGTGGCGGACGGCTGGTCGCTGGGGGTGCTGGTGCGGGAGCTGGGGGTGCTTTACGCCGCGGCCCTGGAAGGGCGCCCGTCACCGCTGCCGGAGCTGCCGGTGCAATACGCCGACTATGGGGTCTGGCAGCGGCGCTGGCTGGCCGGAGAGCAGGAGTTTCAGCTCGCCTACTGGCGCCAGCGCCTGGCCAATGCGCCGGAAGAGCTGTCCCTTCCCCTGGACCGGCCGCGGCCGGCCGTCTCTCGCCACCGGGGCGCCATGCTCCCCTGGAGCCTGTCGCGGGAGCTGACGCAGGTCCTCCGCGTCCTGGCCCGGAACGAGAGCGTGACCCTGTTCATGCTCCTGCTCACAGGCCTGCAGAGCGTGCTCTTCCGGATGACGGGCCAGCACGACCTGACCCTTGGTACGCCGGTTGCCAACCGTTCGCGGAGCGAGGTCGAGGGGCTGATCGGGTTGTTCGTGAACACCCTGGTGTTGCGCGGCGATCTTTCGGGAGATCCGATCTTCCTTCTGGCGCTGGAACGGGTGCGTGAGGCCACGCTGGGAGCCTACGGCCACCAGGATCTCCCCTTCGAGAAGCTGGTCGAGGCACTGGCTCCGGAACGGAGCCGCAGCCGCACACCGCTGTTTCAGGTGATGCTCGTCTGGCTGGACGTTTCGCAGGGCACCCGGCTGGGCGAGGTTCGCCTGAACCGTTTGCCGATCCACTCCGGGACGGCCAAGCTCGACCTGACTTTCACGTTCGAGCTGCGGAACGATGCTCTGGCGGGGGAGATCGAATACGACACCGAGCTGTTCGACCGGACGACGGTGCAGCGGCTGGCGGGTTCCCTGGAGCGCCTGCTGAGCGCGATTGCCCACTCCCCGAAGACGCGGATCTCGGAGCTGGGCCTGCTGGACGCGGGGCAGCGCTGGCAGCTTCTGGCCGAGTGGTCGGATACGGCGGCGTCGTACCCTGACAGCTTCGGGATTCATGAGCTGGTCACGGCTCAGACCCGACGTACGCCCGACGCCGTCGCACTGGTGTACGAAGGGCGGAGTGTCGGATACGGCGAGCTCGACCGGCGGGCCGGCCGGCTCGCCCGCCGCCTGTGTGCGCTCGGCGTAGGGCCCGAGGACCGGGTGGGCGTCTGCGCCGATCGCTCGGTGGAGATGGTTGTGGCCATGCTGGGCATTCTGAAGGCCGGCGCAGCCTACGTGCCTCTCGATCCCGAATATCCGGCCGAACGGCTCGCGTTCATGGCCGGAGAGGCGGTGGGAGAGGGCGTGTTGCTGGCCCAGGGGTCTGTGGGGCTCCGTCTTCCCTGGGGCGGCACGGTCGTGGAGCTCGACGAGTCCGATGCGGATCCGGCGGAGGAGACCTTCGCCGGGGTGGCTGTCCCTCCCGAATCCGCGGCCTACGTCATCTATACGTCGGGGTCGACCGGCCGTCCCAAAGGGGTGGTCAACAGCCACCGCGGAATCGTCAACCGTCTGCTCTGGATGCAGGAGGTCTATCGCCTGAGGGCGGACGACCGCGTGCTGCAGAAGACGCCGTTCTCTTTCGACGTCTCCGTCTGGGAATTCTTCTGGCCTCTGCTCGCCGGCGCACGGCTGGTGATCGCCCGGCCGGGCGGACACCGGGACCCCGCCTATCTGGCTCGGCTCATCCGCGACGAGAAGATCACCACCATCCATTTCGTGCCTTCCATGCTGCAGGCGTTTCTGGCCGACGAGGCAGCGGAGGGATGCCGCAGCGTGATCCGCCGGGTGATCTGCAGTGGAGAGGCCCTGCCGTACGCAACGGAGCAGCAGGCCCTGCATCGCCTGAGAGCCGAGGTCTGGAACCTGTACGGGCCCACCGAGGCTGCGGTGGACGTCACATTCTCGCGCTGCGCTCCTGCGGAGCGACCGCGGCCCGTGCCCATCGGCCGGCCTGTGGCCAACACGGCGATCTACTTGGTAGACCGATCCCTCGCGCCCGTCCCGGCCGGTATTGCGGGGGAGCTGCTGATTGGTGGCGCGCAGGTCGCACGCGGCTACCTGAAACGTCCGGACCTGACGGCGGAGCGCTTCGCCCCGGATCCGTTCGCTGCCGAGCCGGGATCTCGACTCTACCGGACCGGGGACCTGGCGCGGTTTCGGGCGACCGGAGAGATCGAGTACCTCGGCCGGCTCGACCAGCAGGTGAAGCTGCGCGGTTTCCGGATCGAGCTGGGAGAGATCGAGGCGACGCTCGCGGAGCATGCCTCGGTCGACGCGGCGGTGGCCGTGGCCCGTGCGGACCAGGGAGAGCCGCGCCTGGTGGCCTACGTGGTGCCGGCCGGCGCGGGGCTCGACGTGCGGGAGTTGCGCGAGCACCTCGGCCGGCGGCTCCCGCAGCACATGGTGCCCGCGGTTTTCGTGGAGCTCGCGGCCCTGCCGCTGACTCCCAACGGCAAGGTCGACCGCAAGGCCCTGCCCGCGCCCGAGCCGGGTCTCGCGTCCGCGGAGCCCGGCGTTCTCGTTTCACCGCAGGGTCCGGTCGAGGAGGCGCTGGCGGCGGTCTGGCAGGAGCTCCTGGGGATACCGCGGATCGGCCGCTGGCAGGACTTCTTCGCTCTCGGCGGGCATTCGCTGCTGGCAACCCGGCTGGTGTCCCGGCTGCGCGAGCTGTTCGGCGTGGAGCTGCCGGTGCGGGAGGTCTTCGAGTCCCCCCGATTGGCGGACCTGGCGCTCCAGGTGTCGCGGCGCCTGGGCGCGGGAACGGCAGGGGAGCCGCTCGAGCGGGTTCCCCGCGACGGAGCGCTGCCCCCCTCGTTCGCCCAGGAGCGGTTGTGGTTCCTGCAACAGCTCGAGCCCGCGAGCGCGGCCTACAACATCGCCGCGGCGGTGCGGCTGGAGGGCGCGTTGGCCGTGCCCGCCTTGGCGTGGGCCCTGGGGGAGGTCGTCTCCCGGCACGAGGTTCTGCGGACCACCTTTCCAGACGCCGGGGGCCGGCCGGTGCAGGCGATCGGGCCCGCTCAGGCGGTGCCTCTCCCCGTCGCGGACCTGACGGGTCTGGCCGCCGAGGCGCGGCGGGAGGAGGTCCGGCGTCTGGCGGAGGAAGAGGCGGGCCGGCCGTTCGACCTGGCGGCAGGACCGCTGCTGCGGGTCCGGCTGCTGCGGCTGGCACCTGACGAGCACGCGTTGCTGCTCAACCTGCACCACGTCGTGGCGGACGGCTGGTCGATGGGGGTGCTGGTGCGGGAGCTGGGAGCGCTCTATGAAGCGGCCGTCGAAGGCCGTCCGTCACCGCTCGCGGAGCTGCCGGTGCAGTACGCCGATTACGCGGTCTGGCAGCGGCGCTGGCTGGCCGAGGAGCTGGAGCGCCAGATGGGCTACTGGCGCGAGCGGCTGGAGGGGGCGCCGCGCGTGCTGGAGCTGCCGTCCGACCGGCCGCGTCCGGCGGTCCGGACGGCGCGGGGCGGCGCGGTGCCGGCGCGGCTGCCGGCGGAGCTGGCGAGCCGCGTCGCGGCGCTGTCGCGGCGGGCCGGCACGACGCAGTTCATGACCCTGCTGGCGGGCTTCGCGGCGCTGCTCCACCGCTACACCGGGGAGCCGGACCTTTGCGTGGGCACGCCGGTGGCGGGCCGCACGCGGCGCGAGGTCGAGGGGCTGATCGGCTGCTTCGTCAACAGCCTGGTGCTGCGGGTGAGCGTGGCGCAGGAGCCGAGTGTTCTGGAGTTGCTGGGGGGGGTGCGGGAGGCGGCGCTCGGGTCCTATGCGCATCAGGACCTGCCGTTCGAGCGGCTGGTCGAGGAGCTGAACGTCGAGCGCTCGCTCAGCCACGCGCCGCTGTTCCAGGTGATGTTCGACGTCCAGCCGAGCCCGTTGCGGGACGCCCGGCTGCCGGGTCTGCGCCTCGACCGGCTCGACCTCGGCGTGGCCACCGCCAAGCTCGACCTGCTGCTGAGCTTCGCGGCGGGCGAGGGGGGCGAGCCCCTGGAGGGGAGCCTCCAGTACAGCCGCGACCTGTTCGACGGTGCGACGGCCGGCCGTCTTCTGGGCCACTTCGCGGCCCTGCTGGCGGCGGCCTGCGCGGACCCCGGCCGTCCGCTGCGCGATCTGAGCTTCCTGAGCGAGGCGGAGAGCCACCAGCTGTCGCGGGAATGGAACGACACCGGCGCGGGGGCCGGGGGAGCGCTGGTCCACGAGCTGTTCGCGCGGCAGGCCGCGGCCCGGCCGGAGGCTGTGGCCCTGATCTGGGGAGGCGAGCAGGTCCGCTACGGCGAGCTCGCCCGGCGGGTGAGCCGCCTGGCCCGGACGCTGCGCCGCCAGGGAGTGGGTCCGGACACGATCGTGGGGGTCTGCCTGGAGCGCCGGCCGGAGCTGGTGGTCGCTCTGCTGGCGGTGCTCGAAGCGGGCGGCGCCTACCTGCCGCTCGATCCGGCCTATCCCCAGGAGCGGCTGGCGCTGATGCTGGAGGACGCCGGGGCCGTGACGGTGATCAGCCGCGCGGAGCTGGAGGACCGTCTCCCCGCGTCCGTGCCGGTGTGCCGCGTGGAGAGCGAAGAGGAAGAAGAGAAGGACGAGGAGACCGCGGCGGGAGCGGTCCGGGTCGATCCGGACCATCTGGCCTACCTGATCTACACCTCGGGCTCGACGGGCCGGCCCAAGGCGGTCGGCATCCGCCATCGCAGCGTGTCGATCCTGCTCGCCTGGGCCGCGGAGGTGTTCGGTGCGGAGGAGCTGTCGCGGGTCCTGGCGGCCACGTCGGTCTCGTTCGACCTGTCGGTCTACGAGCTGTTCCTGCCGCTGAGCCGCGGCGGCACGGTGGTGCTGGCGGAGAACGCCCTGGCCCTGCCGGGGCTGGAGGCGGCGGTGACCCTGGTCAACACGGTGCCGTCGGCGATGGCGGAGCTGCTGCGCCTGGGGCTGCCGCGGACGGTGCGGACGGTGAATCTGGCGGGCGAGGCGCTGCCGCGCTGGCTGGTCGAGGAGATCTACCGGACCGGCCACGTGGAGCGCGTCTACAACCTGTACGGTCCGTCGGAGGACACGACCTACTCGACCTTCGCGCGGGTGGCGCCCGTCGGGCGCGCGGTGCCGATCGGCCGGCCGATCCGGGCGACACGGGTTTTTGTGGTGGAGGAGCACGCTCCGCAGCCGGTGGGGGTTGCGGGGGAGCTGTGGATCGGGGGCGAGGGTCTGGCGCGCGGCTATCTCGGCCGGCCGGAGCTGACGGCGGAGAGGTTTGTGCCGGATCCGTTCGGCGCCGGGCCCGGCGCCCGCCTGTACCGGACGGGCGACGTGGCGCGGTGGCTGCCGGACGGCAGCCTGGAGTACCTGGGGCGGCGGGACCATCAGGTCAAGGTGCGGGGATTCCGCATCGAGCTGGGGGAGATCGAGGCGGCTCTCGCGGAGCACGCGGGGGTCGAGGCGGCGGTGGCCGTGGCGCGCGCGGACGGGGGAGAGCCGCGGCTGGTGGCCTACGTGGTGCCGGCTGGCGCGGGGCTCGACGTCCAGGATCTGCGCGCGCACCTCGGCCGGCGGCTGCCCCAGCACATGGTGCCCGCGCTCTTCGTGGAGCTCGCCGCGCTGCCGCTGACTCCCAACGGCAAGGTCGACCGCAAGGCCCTGCCCGCGCCCGAGCCGTCCGTCTCGCGCGGCGCGTTCGAGGCGCCGTGGACTCCGGTGGAGGAGCTGCTCGCCGGGGCGTGGCGCGAGGTGCTGGGCCTCGAGCGGGTGGGGATCGAGGAGAGCTTCTTCGAGCTGGGCGGGCATTCGCTGCTGGCCACCCAGGTGATCTCGCGGGTGCGCCGGCTGTTCGGGGTGGATCTGCCGGTCCGGGTCCTCTTCCAGGCGCCGACCGTGGCGGGGCTCGCCCGGGCGGTGGAGCAGGCGCGCCGGACCGGCCGGGCCCCCGTGGCTCCCCCTCTCGTGCCGGTGCCGCGTACCGCGGCCCTGCCGGTCTCGTTTGCCCAGCAGCGGCTCTGGTTCTTGGACCGCCTGGAGCCGGACAGTCCGGCCTACAACATCCCGGCGGCCCTCCGGATGCAGGGGCCGCTGCGGGTGGACGTGCTGGAGAGCAGCCTGGGAGAGGCGGCACGCCGGCACGAGTCCCTGCGGACCAGCTTCCGCGAGATGCGGGGTGAGCCGGTCCAGGTCATCGCTCCGCTCTGCGCTCCCGCTCTGCCGGTCGTGGACCTCTCGGCGCTGCCGCCCTCGTCGCGGCCCTCGGAGGCGTCCCGGCGGATGACCGCGGAGGCACTGCGGCCGTTCGACCTGCCGCGAGGTCCGCTGTGGCGCGCCGCGCTGCTGCGGCTGGGTCCTCAGGAGCACACGCTGCTGTTGACCCTGCACCACATCATCAGTGACCGCTGGTCGATGGAGGTGATGGTCGAGGAGGTCGGTGCGCTGTACCAGGCCTTCCTGGAGGGCCGCCCGTCGCCGCTGCCGGAGCTGACGGTGCAGTTCGCGGACTTTGCCGTGTGGCAGCGCCAGTGGCTGGCCGGCGAGGTGCTGGAGGCGGAGCTCGGTTCCTGGCGGACCCGGTTGGCGGGGCTCCCCCCGCGGCTGGAGCTGCCGGCCGACCGGCCGCGCCCGGCCGTGCAGACCTACCGGGGGTCGGCCTGCCCGGTTGCGCTCGGTCCGGATCTGTCGGCTGGCTTGGCTGAGCTGGGGAGGAGGGAAGGGGTCACGCTCTTCATGACGTTGCTGGCGGGCTGGTTGGCACTGCTGGGCCGCTACGCCGGCTGCGAGGATCTGGCCGTGGGCGCACCCATCGCGGGGCGCAACCGGTGGGAGACCGAGCGCCTGATCGGCCTCTTCGTCAACACGCTGGTCCTCCGGGGCGATCTGTCGGGAGCTCCCAGCTGGCGGGAGCTGCTCGGGCGCGTCCGCGAGGTGGCGCTCGAGGCCTACGCACACCAGGACCTGCCGTTCGAGCGGCTGGTCGAGGAGCTGAACGTCGATCGCTCGCTCAGCTATGCGCCGCTGGTCCAGGTCCTGTTCGTGCTGCAGAACGTGCCGCAGACGGCCCTGACGCTGCCGGGGCTGCGCCTGTGGCCGCTGGAGCCCGAGACGCGGACCGAGAAGCTCGATCTCACCCTGAGCCTGGTGGAAGAGGCGGGGCGGATCTCGGGCACTTTGGGCTATGCCACGGACCTGTTCGATGCGCCGACGGCCGGCCGTCTTCTGGGCCACTTCTCGGCTCTGCTGGCGGCGGCCTGCGCGGACCCCGGCCGTCCGCTGCGCGATCTGAGCTTCCTGAGCGAGGCGGAGAGCCACCAGCTGTCGCGGGAATGGAACGACAC
>DATFPH010000310.1:0-4264 GCA_035264905.1 Thermoanaerobaculia bacterium | reverse complement strand
TACCTACACCCCTCTCCCGCTTGCGGGAGAGGGGCCGGGGGTGAGGGCTCCTCATTCCGGTTTTCCCCCGCGGCGCAGCTCGTCCGATAGCTCGTTGACGTCGTCGGCGCGGCGGGCCACGCCGTGGCGCTCCAAGAGCTCTCCGCAGCTCCGGATCGCCGCCAGCAGGGCCTCGCCCGGCCGGCCGGCGCGGATGCCCGCGACAATCTCCGCGGCGATGCCGTCCCACTGCCCGGGCTGGACCAGCGCGTGGATGCCGCCGTCGGCGAGGACGACGACGCGGTGCTCGAAGAGCGAGAGGAAGAGGAGGATGCCGGTGCGCTCGCGGGTGCGGAAGACCTCTTCTTCGAGGAAGGCCATCTCGGCCCGCTGCCGGGTGCGCAGCTCGAGCATCTCGTCTCCCGCAAGCCAGCGCTTGACCGGCGGCACGAAGGCGGCCAGCAGGAAACCGATCGCGCCGCCCGCGGCGGCCGGGACGATGATCCAGAGATCGAGGAGGATCCCCCAGAGATCCAGGAGCCGGTGGAGCGCCAGGGCGAGGAGCGGACCGGCCAGCCCTCCGAATGCCGCTCCCTTCCAGAGGGCATTGGGATAGGCGTCGCTCGCCGGCACCACGTACGGCACGATCTCGCCGGAGGTGCGCTGCTCCGCCTCCGTCACGGCGTCGCGAATGGATTCCAGGTCGGCGTCGGAGAAAAGCATCGCCGCGATCCTACTCCACCTCGGAGCGGGCGGTCCGTTGCCTCTTCCGCACCGAATGCCGGCGCTTGGCGTCCAGGCGCCGCCGCTGGGCGGCTTTCGGCACCTTCGTCTTCTTGCGCGGCGCCTCTTCCCGGAGCCCTTCGCGGAGCAGCTCGGCGAACCGGGCGACCGCGGCCTCGCGGTTGTCGGCCTGGGTGCGGTGCTTCTGGGAGGTGACGTGAAGGATGCCGGCGCGGGTGATCCGGGTGGCCAGCCGCTCGCGCAGCCGGGCCTTCTGCTCATCGGTCAGGCTGGGCGACGCCGCAAGATCGAACCGCACGGTGACCCGCGTCTCCAGCTTGTTCACGTTCTGCCCGCCCGGCCCCCCGCTCCGCGAGGTGACGAAGGAGACCTCGTCGTCGGGAATCGCCAGGCCGCCCCCGCCGCCGATACCGCTCTCGATCTCGATCATGACGTCCGGATCGTAGCATCACGGTACGTTTCTTGCTGCGGTTTCTTGATGTCAAAGACGGCAGGTTTTCCCTCCGCTATCCGCGGACTTTCGATCCAGGAGAGAGGTGTATGACACGCCGGTCGTTTTCGCGCCTGTTGCTGGCCTTGGCTCCCCTGCTCGCCGCGGCACCCGGAGGGGCGGCGCTCCTCTTCGACACCGATCCACCCCGGCCGCCTGTTTCCGTCGCCTTGCGCCGGGTGCTCGGCGGGCTCGACCAGCCCACCGCGATCGCCAACGCGGGCGACGGCCGGCTGTTTCTCGCGCTCCAGGGCGGGCTCGTCGTGATCGTCGAGCAGGGCGCGCTGCGGCCGGAGGCTTTCCTCGACATCCGGCCGCTGATGACCCAGAGCGGTCCCGGCGCGCACAGCGGCGAGCAAGGTCTCCTGGGGCTCGCGGTTCACCCGCGGTATGCCCAGAACGGCTTTTTCTTCGTGGACTACACCGACCAGCTCGGCGCCATCGTGGTGGCCCGGTATCGGGTCTCGGCCGAGGATCCGCAGCGGGCTGATCCGGCGAGCGGCCGCATCCTCCTGACCATCCCCAAGCAATACGTCAATCACAACGGCGGACAGATCCAGTTTGGGCCGGATGGCTATCTCTACGTGAGCGTGGGCGACGGCGGCGGGGCCGGCGGCCCGTCGTGCTTCTCCCAGAAGAGCGACTCATTGCTCGGGAAGCTGCTGCGCCTCGACGTGGACGCGAACGTCGACACTCCGCCCTACCACGGCATCCCGGCGAGCAACCCGTTCCCGGGGAGCCCGATCTGGGCCACGGGGCTGCGCAACGCCTGGCGGTTTTCGTTCGACCGCCTCACCGGAGACCTGTGGATCGCCGACGTGGGCGAGAGCGCGCGCGAGGAGATCGACGTGCAGCCCGCCGGCACGCCGGGCGGCCGCAACTACGGCTGGAAGCTGATGGAGGGGACCGCCTGCTTCTCCACCGCCTCCTGCCCGGTGGGGTCGCCTCCGTGCGGCTCGCCCGACCTCACGCCGCCGGTCCTGGAGTACGGGCATGGCGGCGGAGAGTGCTCCATCACCGGCGGCTACGTCTCCCGGGCGCCTTCCCTCCCCCACGTCTGGGGCATCTACTTCTTCGGCGACCTGTGCAGCGGCCGGCTGTGGGCGGCCGACCGGCAGGGAGAAAGCTGGAGGGTCCGCCAGCTTCCGCAGCGTCTCCCGGGCGTCGACACGTTCGGCGAGGACCACGCCGGCAATCTCTGGGCCGCCACGCACGAGGGGGAGCTCTTCGAGCTCGTCCCCGAGCTCCCGGTGGACACCCCCGGGCTCTACCACCCGGCCGCCGCGCGGTTCCTCCTCAAGGACCTCCTGCAGGACGGACCCGAGGACCGGACGCTCCGCTGGGGCCGCCCCCGCAATCTCTGGGTTCCCCTGGCCGGCGATTGGGATGGCGACGGACGCACCGGTGTCGGGCTCTGGGATGCGGGCGCGGGCCTGTTCCGCCTCAAGAACACCATACAGCAAGGCTTCGCGGATCTTCTCTTCGCGATCCAGCCCCCGTCCAGCCACGCCGTTCCGCTCGCCGGCGACTGGGACGGCGACGGCAAGGACACGGTCGGCTTCTACGAACCCACGACCTCGACCTTCCATCTGACCAACGTCCTGGCCGGGACCGGCTTGCCCGTCGTGTTCCAGTTCGGCGGCGGCGGCCTGCCCGTTGTCGGAGACTGGGACGGCGACGGGCGCGACACGGTGGGCCTCTATGTTTCCGGGCGCGGTGCCTTCCTCCTCCGCAACGAGCTCTCCGCCGGACCGCCGAGCCTCCGCGTCCGCACTGGGACGCCCAAAGCTGGCTGTCTCCCTCTGGCCGGGGATTGGGATGGCGACGGGAAGGACTCGGTCGGCCTCTACGATCCGGCCACCGCCACGTTCCGCCTCCTCGACGCGCTCCGCTCCGGCCCGGACGACCGGATCGTCCGGTTCGGCACGCCGGGTGCGGGACAGGTGCCGCTGGCCGGGGAGTGGTAACCTGCTCTCCTCTTTCTGGAGGAGCGCCGATGAAGAGTCTCTCTTTCGCCGTCCTTTCGGTCCCTGCCGTCCTTGCGGTCCTTGCCCTTCCCAGCGCCGCGCGGGCCGCCGAGCCCTATGACGTGATCCTGCGCGGTGGAACGATTTACGACGGCAGCGGCGGCAAGCCGTTCACCGGCGACGTTGCGATCCAGGGCGACCGCATCGTCAAGGTGGGCAACCTGGGCGAGGCCAAGGGCAAGACCGAGCTCGACGTCCGCGGGCTCGCCGTGGCGCCCGGCTTCGTCAACATGCTGAGCTGGGCCACCGAGTCGCTGATCGTCGACGGCCGCGGCATGAGCGACATCAAGCAGGGAGTGACCCTGGAAGTGATGGGCGAAGGGTTCTCCATGGGGCCGCTCAACGATGCGATGAAGAAGGAGACCAAGGCGCAGCAGGGGGACATCAAGTTCGACGTCACCTGGACCACCCTCGGCGAGTACCTGGACCAACTGGTGGGGCGCGGCATCTCGCCGAACGTGGCCTCCTTCGTCGGTGCCACCTCGGTGCGCGTCCACGAGTTGGGCTACGCGGACCGGCCGCCGACGCCGGAAGAGCTGGAGCGGATGAAGGCGCTGGTGCGCCAGGCCATGGAGGAAGGGGCCCTCGGCGTGGGCTCCTCGCTCATCTACGCTCCGGCCTTCTACGCCAAGACCGACGAGCTCGTGGCCCTCTGCGAGGTGGCGGGCCAGTCCGGCGGCATGTACATCTCCCACATGCGGAGCGAAGGGAACCGCATCGAGCCGGCGGTCGACGAGCTGATCGAGATCGCCCGCCGCGCCAAGCTCCCGGCCGAGATCTACCACCTCAAATTCGGCGGCCGGCAAAACTGGGGAAAGATCGACAAGGTCCTCCAGAAGATCGAGGAGGCGCGCGCCTCGGGCCTGCGCATCACGGCGGACATGTACACCTACACCGCCGGCGCGACCGGGCTCGACGCCGCCATGCCGCCCTGGGTGCAGGAGGGCGGCTACGAGGCCTGGGCCGGCCGCCTCAAGGACCCGGCGATCCGCGCGCGGGTGAAGAAAGAGATGTCCACCCCCAC
>DATFPH010000309.1:0-8802 GCA_035264905.1 Thermoanaerobaculia bacterium | reverse complement strand
GCCGAGCCGTGGGTCTCGACGTAGGTGACCGTCTCGGGATCGATCCCGCCGAGAGCGAGGGCGCGGGCGATGACCTCCGCCTGCCCCTCGACGCTGGGGGCCATGAAGCCGACCTTGTCGGAGCCGTCGTTGTTGACCGCCGAGCTCTTGATCACCGCGTGGATCGTGTCGCCGCTGGCCAGCGCGTCGGAGAGGCGCTTCAGCACCACCATGCCGGCGCCGCTCCCGAAGAGCGTGCCGCGGGCTTTGGCGTCGAACGGCCGGCAATGCCCGTCCGGAGAGAGGATCCCCTCCTCCTGGAACAGATAGCCGGAGGTCTGCTGGGCACGCACGCCGACGCCGCCCGCGAGCGCCGCGTCGCACTCGCCCGCGAGCAGCGCCTGGCGCGCCAGGTGGACGGCCACGAGCGACGTCGAGCAGGCGGTCTGGACGTTGAGGCTCGGTCCGCGCAGGTTCAGCTTGTAGGCGATGCGCGTCGCCAGCGTGTCCTTGTCGTTCGACAAAACCATCTGCCAGCTCTCGTCCGGCGCCGCCTGGGGCAGGAGGTTGGAGACCAGGTAGGTGCTGAAGACCGAGCCGGCATAGACGCCGATCCGCCCGCCGAACCTGCCGGGATCGAGGCCCGCCCTCTCCAGGGCCTCCCACGAGCACTCCAGCAGCAGCCGCTGCTGCGGATCGGTGATCGCCGCCTCGCGCGGGCTGAGCCCGAAGTGTGCCGCGTCGAACAGCTCGATGCCGTCGAGCACGGCGCGCGCGCGGACGTAGCGCGGATTGGCGAGGAGCGCCGGATCGACCCCGGCGGCCGAGAGCTCGGCCTCGGAGAAAAACGAGATCGACTCGACACCGCCGCGCAGGTTGCGCCACAGCGCGTCGAGGTCGGCGGCCCCCGGGAACCGGCCCGCCATGCCGACGATCGCGACGTCCTCGGACCCGCGCTGCTCTGGGGCCGCGCCGAGCGCCAGCTCCTGGAGCCGGCCGCCCGTCTCCTTCCCGCCGAGCCGGCCGGCCAGGGCGCGGACGGTCGGGTGGCGGAACAGCTCGAGGAGCGGCAGGTCCGTCCCGAAGCGCTCGCGCAGCTTGCCGTGTACCTCGGCGGCGAGGAGAGAGTGGCCGCCGAGATCGAAGAAGTTGTCGTCGATGCCGACGCGGTCGAGCCCCAGGACCTTCTGCCAGATCCCGGCGACGAGGCGCTCGCGCCCGGTCTGCGGCAGGACGAACGCGGCCTCCAGCTCCGGCCGTTCCTTCCCGGGGTCGGGCAGCCGCCTGCGGTCCACCTTGCCGCTCGGCAGGAGCGGGAGACTGTCCAGGAAGACGGCGGCGGAGGGGACCATATAGTGCGGCAGCCGCTCGCGGAGGAACGCGCGCAGCGCCTCCCAACCGAGGTCGCCGTCGCGCACCACATAGGCGACCAGCCGGCGGTCGGCCCCTTCCCCAGCCGCCACCACCACGCACTGCCGCACCGCGGGATGCGCCAGGAACGCCGCCTCGGCCTCGCCGATCTCGATGCGGAAGCCGCGGATCTTCACCTGATGGTCGAAGCGGCCGAGATACTCGATCTCGCCGTTCGGCAGGCGGCGCGCCAGGTCGCCCGTGCGGTAGAGGCGGGAGCCGGGCTCATCCATTCGATCGGACCGATCCGACCGATCCGACTGATCCGTCCGATCAACAAAGGGATTCGGGACGAACCGCTCCGCGGTCAGGTCGGGCCGGCCGCGGTAGCCGCGGGCGAGCCCCAGGCCGCCGATGCACAGCTCCCCGGGCACGCCCAGGGGCACCAGCTCGCCGCAGCGGCCCAGCAGGTGGAGCGTGTGGTTGCCCGCCGGCCGGCCGATCGGCACCGGCCGGCCGTCCGGCTCCACGCGGTGGAACGCCGAATAGACCGTGGTCTCGGTCGGGCCGTAGCCGTTCCACACCGCGGCCACGCGCGCCAGCAGGCGGCCGGCCAGCGGGCGCGGCAGCGCCTCGCCGCCAGCGAGCGCGGTGAGCGACGGCCGCCCCGCCCAGCCGCCGTCCAGCAGCAGGGCCCAGGCCGACGGCGTGGCTTGCAGGAAGGTGGCCCCGGCCTGCTCGATCGAGGCGGCGAGCCGCACCGGATCGGCCGCCGTCTCGCGGCTCACCAGCTCGATCCGCGCGCCGACCGTCAGGGGGAGGAGCAACTCGGTGGCCGCGATGTCGAACGAGAGGGTGGTCGGCGCCATCACCACGTCGCCGGCCGCGAGGCCCGGGCGCCGCGCCATGCAGGAGACGAAGTTGAAGAGCGAGCGCTGGGTGACCTCCACCCCCTTCGGCCGGCCGGTCGAGCCCGAGGTGTAGAGGACGTACGCGAGGTGCTCCGGCAAGGGCCGCGGCAGCGGCGCGCCCGCCCGCTCCTCCCGGTCCGTCCCCTCCTCCTCGTCGAGGAAGACCACGGTCCCATGAAACGGCGGCAACCCTGCGAGGAGCGATCGCTCGGTCAGCAGGACCGGCGCCGCGGCGTCGGCCAGGATGTGCCCCAGCCGCTCCGCCGGGTTCGCCGGATCGAGCGGCACGTAGGCGCCGCCGGCGGCGAGCACGCCGAGCAGCGCGACGAGGAGAGACGGCGATCGCCCGGCGCAGATCCCCACCAGCACGTCCGGCCCCACGCCCAGCCGCGCCAGGCGCCGGGCGAGCCGCTCGGCGCGCTCCGCGATCTCGCCGTAGCGCAGGCTCTCCCCTTCGAACGAGATGGCCACCGAGTCCGGGATGCGCCGCGCCACGGCCAGGATCAGCTCGTGCACCCGGACGTCCCCCGGCACCGCGACCGCCGAGCTGTTCCATCCGGAGACCAGCTCGTGCCGTTCGGCCGGCGAGAGCAGCGGCAGCTCCGACAACCGCGCCCCGGCCGCCGCTCCGGCGGCGAGGCTCGCGAAATGCCGGGCGAGGCGGGCCGCGGTCGAGGCCTCGAAGAGATCCGTGTTGTATTCGAGAGACCCCGAGAGGCCGCCGTCCGGCCGCTCGGCCAGATCGAGGGTCAGCTCGAACTTCGCCGTGCGCGTGTCGAGGTCCAGCCGCTCGAGGGTGAGGCCCGGCAGCTCCAGCGCGCCTGGTAGGGCGTTCTGGAGGACCAGCATCACCGAGAAGAGCGGCGAGCGGTCGAGCGTGCGCTCGACACCCAGCTCCTCGACCAGCTTCTCGAACGGCATCTCCTCGTGGCGCACCGCGGCCAGGACCACCTGCCGAACCCGCGACAGGAGCGTCTGGAACGCCGGGTCGCCCGCCAGGTCGGAGCGCAGCACCAGGGTGTTCACGAACAGGCCGATCAGGTCCTCGACCTCCGCCCGGTTGCGCGAGGCCACCGGCGTGCCGATCAACACGTCGTCCTGCCCGCTGTAGCGGTGGAGCAGCGTCTGGAAGGCCGCCACCAGGACCATGAAGAGGGTCGCACCCTGTCCTCGGCCCATCTCTCTGAGCCCGGCCACCGCCTCCGCAGGGAGCGCCAGCGGCAGGCGCGCACCGTGGTGCGTCTGGAGCTGCGGGCGCGGCCGGTCGAGCGGCAGGTCGAGGACGGGCAGCGGCCCGGCGAGCCGCTCCTTCCAATACGCCAGGAGCTCGTCGAGAACAGAACCGGCGAGGCGCTCCCGCTGCCAGGCCGCGAAGTCGGCGTACTGGAGCGGCAGCTCCGGCAGGAAGGCGTCCTGGTAGAAGGCGGTCAGCTCGCGGGTGGCCAGGCCGACCGACCAGCCGTCGCAGACGATGTGGTGCAGGTTGACCAGGAGGACGTGCTCCGCCGGAGCAAGCCGCAGGAGGCGGACCCGCCAGAGCGGCCCGGCCGCGAGATCGAAGGGGCGGAGCGCCTCCGCCACGGCGAGCCGCTCGGCCTCCTCGCGACGGGCCGCCTCCGGCAGCGCGCCGAGGTCCGCCAGCGGCAGCAGGTCCGTCCGCGGCGTGCGGATCACTTGCCGCGGGCGCCCCTCGACCGCGGGGAAGACGGTGCGCAGCACCTCGTGGCGGCGCTCGACCTTGGCACAGGCGCGGGCCAACGCCTCCACGTCGAGCTCTCCCGCGAGGCGCACCGCCGCCGGCATGTGGTAAGCGCTGCTCCCCGGCTCCAGCTGCTCGAGGAACCAGAGGCGCTGCTGGGCGAACGACAGCGGCAGGTCGATCTCCCCGACGTGCGGCCGCTCCAGCGGGCGCGGCGCCACCGCCGCGGGAGCCTCGTAGCCGAGCCGCGCGGCAAGCGCCCAGGTCGCCTCGCTCAACCAAGCGACTTCGGGCGCGTCCTTCCAGCGGTCCGCCACGCCCGCGTCGATCCCCCGGTGCTGGTGGAACTTGGGATCGCCCATCATCCGGCCGGCGCCGTGTAGGCCGTCGGTCATCCGCTCCCCTTCGTAGGGAGAGAGCATGGCCGGCGCGAAGCCGATCCCCAGGAACGCGCAGAGATCCTCCATGGCCGGGCGCGGATCGCGCACCATCTCCTCGAAGAGGATCCGATGCTGGCGCGCCGCCGGCACCGCGGCCAGGTGCTCCAGGACGTGCGCGTGGCCGAGCCGCCAGACCAGCTCCGCCTGGCGCCGCGGCGGCAGCGGGAAGCGATAGACCTCCTGCATTCGCGCTTCGAGGTACGACTGCATCGCGGCCACGGGATGGCGCACCAGGTGGACGTAGAGGGGAGCCTCGAACCAGTCCTCGGCGCGCCGCAGCGTCGGCAGGTCGAGCGCGTAGCGCGGCGTCTTGTCGATCAGCAGGCGGCCGCCCACCCACTCCTGAAGCCGGCGGTAGAAGTCGGGCGTCGGCTCGTCGCGCTCCTCCGCTTCTTCCAGCAGCGCGGCGGCTTCCTCGGCGTCGCACGCCCGCAGCCCCATGACCGCCCGCAGCAGCCCCTCACGCGAGAAGCTGTCGCGCCCCGAAAACACCCGCCGCCGCTCGCCCATCGTCTCGAAGCCGAGCAGCTCCAGCTCCGGCGGAGCGAACAGGCCCGGGTGTCCGGCGAGCATCACGCGCAGCAGGGTCGACCCCGAGCGGAACGGCGAGAGCAGGAAGACCGCCGGGCGGTTCAAGGCTTGCGCGGCACCGTGGCGGCCCGCGGCCGGAGAGAACCGCGTCGCGAGGTGCTGCGTGAGCGCCGCGACCTCCGCGTCCTCCGTCGCCGCGTCGGCCGGCTCCGCAGTATCAGCCTCTCCTGGCGCGATCCACCCGGCGGCGACCAGGGCATCCCGGTACTTCTCCTCCAGGTAGGAGGCGAGCTGTCCCACGGTCGGCGCGTCGAACAGCGCCATCACGTAGAGGATGGCGTTCAGCTCGCGCTGCAACCGGTTGATCAGCAGGGCGCCCTGGATCGAGTCGCCGCCCAACGCGAAGAAGTCGTCGAGCACGCCCACCTGCTCGACGCCCAAAAGCTCGCGCCAGAGCGCCGCCAGCCGCTCCTCGACCAACGTGCGCGGAGCGACCCACGGCGTCTCCTCCGACCGGTGGGGGTCCTCGGGCGCGGGGAGAGCCTTGCGGTCCACCTTGCCGCTCGGGTTCAGGGGAAATGCCGGCAGCACCACGAAGGTGGCAGGCACCATGTGCTCCGGCAGCCGCGCACGCAGCCAAGCGGCGAGGGTGGTCTTCAGATCGGTCGGATCGGACGGATCGGTCGGATCGGTCCGATGAAGAGCCACATAAGCCGCCAAAGCCCCTTCGCGCGAAACGACCACCGACTCGCGCACCGCCGGATGGGCGTTCAACGCGGCCTCGATCTCGCCCAGCTCGATCCGGAAGCCGCGGATCTTCACCTGGTGGTCGATGCGCCCGAGGAACTCGATCACGCCGTCCGGCCGCCACCGCGCCAGGTCGCCGGTGGCGTAGAGGCGGTTTCCGCCCGCCCGCCCATCAGGCACAAAACGCTCGGCCGTCAGCTCCGGCCGCTTCCAGTAGCCGCGGGCGAGCCCCACGCCGCCGATGTGCAGGTGACCCGGCACGCCCACCGGCACCGGCTCGCCCGCCGGGTCGAGCAGGTGGATGCGCAGATTCGAGATCGGCCGGCCGATCGGCACCGTGCGCGCCTCGGGCTCGCGCAGGCAGGGCCAATACGTCACGTCCACCGCCGCCTCGGTCGGGCCGTACAGGTTGTGCAGCTCGGCCCCGAGGAGCGCCCCGAAACGCTCCTCCAGCTCGCGAGGCAGCGCCTCGCCGCTGGTGATCACCCGCCGCAAGCACGAGCACGCGCCGAGCCGCGGCTCTTCCAGGAAGACCTGGAGCATCGAGGGGACGAAGTGGAGGGTGGTGATCTCCTCGCGCTGGATCAGCTCCGCCAGGTAGGCGCTGTCCTGCTGGCCGCCGGGCCGGGCGAAGACCACGCGAGCCCCGACGAGCAACGGCCAGAACAGCTCCCACACCGAGACGTCGAAGCTGATGGGAGTCTTCTGGAGCACCCCCTCGCCCGGCACCAGGCCATACTCCGCCTGCATCCAGAGCAGGCGGTTGACGATCCCGCGGTGGGTGTTGACCGCACCTTTGGGCCGACCGGTGGAGCCTGAGGTGTAAATGCAGTAGGCGGCGTTGTCCAGGGAAACGCCCTTGCCGTCCCTGAAGTCCTTGCCGTCCTTGGTCTCCGCCGCATCCAAACCGAGCAGCCGGTCCTGCGTCAGCAGCACCGCCACCTCGGCATCCTCCACCATGAACGCCAGCCGCTCCGCCGGATACGAGGGATCGAGCGGCACGTACGCCCCGCCGGCCTTGAGCACGCCCAGGAGCCCCACCATCAGCTCGACCGAGCGCTCGACCGCGACGCCCACCAGCACCTCCGGCGCCACGCCCAGCCGCCGCAGGTGCCGGGCGAGCTGGTTGGCCCTGCGGTCGAGCTCGCGGTAGGTGAGCGACTCTCCCTCGCAGCTCACCGCCACCGCCTCCGGCGTGCGCTCCACCTGCGCCTCGATCAGCTCGTGGAGGCAGCCCGCCTCCGTCAGGGCCGGAACGTCGGTGGCGTTCCAGTCGACCACGATCTGCTGGCGCTCCGCCGCGGAGAGCAGCGGCAGCTCGCTCAGCCGGCGCTCCGGAGCGGCTGCGGCCCCGGCCAGCAGGCGCTCGAAGTGCCCGGCCAGCCGCTCGATCGTCGCCGCGTCGAACAGATCGCGGCTGTACTTGAAGACCGCCGCCAGCCCCTCCTCGGTATCAAGCAGCGACACCGCGAGATCGAACCGCGCCGTGCCGTTGTCGGTCTCCCGGCCGCGCAGCGCGAGACCCGGCACCGGCGGCGCCTCCAGCGGCTCGTTCTGGAGGACGAGCATCACCTGCACGATCGGCGGCACCGACAGGTCGCGCCGGAGGCGCAACTCGTCCACCAGCCGCTCGAACGGCACCTCGCGCCCGGCCAGAGCCTCCAGCACCGTGCCGCGCACCCGCTCCAGCAGAATGTCGAACGACGGTTCGCTGGAGAGGTCCGTGCGGAGCGGCACGGTGTTGACGAAGAAGCCGATCAGCCCCTCGAGCTCCACGCGGTCGCGGTTGGCCACCGCCGTGCCCACGATCACGTCGTCCTGCGCGGTCAGGCGGCCGAGGAGAGCCTGGAAGCCGGCCGCCAGCGCCATGAACAGGCTGGCGCCGCGGCGGCCGGCGAGCCCCCGCAGGGCGCCCGCCAGGGCCATGGGCAGGACGTGCGTGGCATGCGCGCCGCGGTAGCTCGGCAGCGGCGGGCGCGGCCGGTCGGACGGCAGCTCCAGCACCGGCAGATTGCCGCCGAGCCGCCGCTTCCAGACCGCGATCCGCGGCTCCAGCGCGTCCCCGACAAGCCGGCCCTCCAGCCACCGCGCGTACTCGCCATACTGCACCGGCAGCTCGGGCAGCGGCGACGGCAGATCCCGGGAGAACGCGTCGTAGAGGATCGCCAGCTCGCGCAGCAGCACGCCGAACGACCAGCCGTCCGCCACGATGTGGTGCACGGCGACGTGCAGCTCGTGCTCGTCCGGAGCGAGCCCCACCAGGCGGGCGCGCAGGAGCGGTCCGCGCTCCAGCTCGAACGGCTCGCGCGCCAGCTCCCGCTCCAGGTCCAAAGCGGCCCGCGCCGGCTCCGCATCCACCGAAACGTCCACCCGGGCGAGCGGCACCACCACCGCATCGACCGGCAGGACCACCTGCGCCGGCACGTCGTCGAGGACCCGGAACACCGTCCGCAGCGCCTCGTGCCGCCGCACGATCTCGGCGAGCGCCAGGGCGAGAGCGTCCGCGTCGAGAGCCCCCGAGAGCCGCACCGCGATCCCCAGGTTGTACGCCGGATTGCCCGGCTCCAACTGATCCAGGAACCACAGCCGCCGCTGCGGGGAGGTCAAGGGCGGCGCCCCCGCTCCCAGGGGGATGTGTGCACGGGCGGGCGAGGGAGGAGGGATCCTCGCCGCCAGGTCCGCCAGCGTCGGAGCCGCGAACAGCTCCTCCAGCGAGACTTCGACGCCCAGCGCCTCCTGCAACCGCGCCAGCAGCTGGGTACCGCGGAGCGAGTCGCCGCCCAGCGCGAAAAAGTTGTCCTCGGCCCCCACCGTGCCTGGAGCGAGGCCCAGGACCTCCTCCCAGATCTTCGCCAGGCGCTCCTCGGCCGGCGTGCGCGGCGATGTCTTCGATGCCAGGCGCTCCCGCGTTTCATCTCCCTCCCCGTCGCGCCACTCGCCGAGCGGCACGAGGCCGCCGGTCAGGAAGAGCTGCCGGCACTCGCGGCGCTGGATCTTGCCGCTCGTCGTCTTCGGCACGCCGCCCGGCTTGACCAGCACCAGCGCCGACACCGGCACCTCGTGCTCCTCCGCCACCGCCTGGCGGATCGCCGTCGCCACCTCGCCGAGATCGACGCCGCGGAACGCCACCTCCTGGACCACCACC
>DATFPH010000308.1:0-2914 GCA_035264905.1 Thermoanaerobaculia bacterium | reverse complement strand
AGGCGGTGAAGAAACCCGAGAGGATCGGCAGCCCGGAATCCGGCGCGAAGCTGGTGTCCAGGAATTCCACGTTGACGTGGAGCGCGCTCTTCTCGTTCGGTTGCCAGGAGAAGCCGGGATTGACCGCGCGCACCTCGCTCGCCCGGTCGCGCCAGCCGTCCGACTCCCGCCAGAGGCCGTTCAACCGGAAGCCGAAGGAGCCATCGGTCCCCAGGTTCCAGTCGAGGTTGCCGCCGCGGGTGTTGAAGCTGCCGCCCTCCAGACCGAGGGTCAGGAAGCCGCCCGGCTCGGGCTGCCGGCGGACCATGTTGATCGTGGCGGCGATCGGGTTGCCGCCGTAGAGGAAGCCGCCCGGGCCCTTCAGGACCTCCACCCGCTCGACGTTGTAGAGCTGGTAGAAGCTGATCTCGGGCTCGGCCGCGCCGTCGACCATCACGAGGCCGTTGGCGATCGAGTCAAAGCCCCGGACCACGAAGAAGTCGGCCACGCCGCTCTGCGTCTGGACGTTGACGCCGCTGACGTTCCGGAGCGCCTCGCCGAGGACGTCGCTGCCCTGCTCCTCGAGAAGCCATCCGGTCACCACGCCCACGCTCGCCGGGGTCTTCTGGAGCGGCAGCGGCAGCTTGGTGGCGATCGTGCTCGAATCCGGCACGTAGGGCAGGCTGTCCTCGACGAACAGCACGTCCTCGTAGGTGGCGGCGGGCTGGGTTTCCTCGGGAGCGGGCTGCGACTCCTCGGTCTGGGCAGCCAGCGGGGCGGCTGCCAACAAGAAAACGAGCGCGAAGGCGCCATCGATCGTCTTCATTTTCCGGTCCTCGCCGGCGGCGCCGGCTTCCAGTCGAGCGCGATGAGGTGCTCCTCGTTGCGCAGGTAGAGCCGGCCGTTGGCCAGCGTCGGTGCGGTCCAGCACTTCCCTTCGAGGACCCGGATGGCCCCCAACTGCTTGTACTCCCGGGGCGTGGCCTCCAGCAGCGCGAGCGTCCCCTGGTCCGACAGGACGATCAGGTTACCGGCGGCGAGGATCAGCGAGCCGTGCCCGAGACCGCGCTGCTTCCAGCGCTCCTCGCCGGTGGCGGCGTCGAGCGCCTTGAGCGTCCCGTTGTCGAAGCCGTAGAGGGTGCCGTCGTGGAGGATCGAGGAGCTGAACTGGTTCTTCATCTCCCGGCTCCGCCAGATCTCCGCGGCGGAGACCTGGTCTCCGGTCACCTTGATCTGGAAGAGAGCCGCGCCGGTGTTGTAGCCGGACGAGATGAAGAGCTTGTCCGGCGGGAAGAAGACCGGAGCCGCGGCGTTGACGTCGTAGCTGGTCTCCCAGGGCACCTGCCAGAGGAGCTTGCCGTCCTTCGGGGAGAGAGAGAGAACCGAATCGGCGGCGAAGACGATGAGCTGGCGCACGCCGCGGACGGTGATGCCGATCGGCGCCGAGTAGCCCGCGCCGTTGCTCTGGGAGGTCCAGACCGGCTTCCCCGTTGTCTTGTCGAAGGCGATGACCGACTTGTTGCCGGTGCCGCCCACGTTGACCAGCAGCAGGTTGCCCTCGACGAGCGGCGAGGTCGAGGCGCCCCATTGGGGAATCCGGGCGCCGTACTCGCCGCGCAGATCGTGCTGCCAGACCGTCTGGCCGTTCGCGGTTTTGAGGGCGGCGAGCTTCCCCGACGCCGAGAGGACGTAGACCTTGTCGCCGTCCACGGTCGGCGTCGAGCGGGGACCGTTGCCCTGGTCGTTCTGGAACTTGCTGTCGAGGCGGACGCGCCAGAGCTGCTTGCCGGTAGCGGCGTCGAGCGCCGCGGCGACCTCGTCGTTCCCCTGGCCGTAGAAGGCGTACAGGCGGTCCTTGACGACTACGACCTGGGAGAAGCCCTCGCCGAGCGGGATCTTCCACAGCACCCGGGGCCCGCCGCTCGGCCACTGTTTGAGGACGCCCGTCTCGTTGGAGATCCCGTCGCGGTTGGGACCGCGGAACTGCGGCCAGTCCGCCGCGGCCATGGTGAAACCGGCGAGACCCAGGCAGAGGGCGAGCAGCGGACGGGAGAGGAGACGGCGCATGGCTTTCCTCCTACGTATAACGGACGTTCCGGTACCGGTCTTCATAGAACGAGGGCAGCAGGCGATCGACCTGAAGGAGGCCGGAGCGGGTGAGCGCGACCGTATCGCCCTCGACCCGCAGCATCTCCTCCTCCTCCAGCCGCCGCCACGCGGGCGCGAATTCGGTGAGGACGTCGACGCCGAACTTCTCGCGGAAGTAGGCGGTCCGCAAGGTGCCGAGCTTGAGCTGCAGGATCATCTCGCGGGTGAGCCGCTCGCGGTGGCTGATCGCGAGCCCGCGCCCGAGCGGGAGGCGCCCTTCGGCGACCATGCGCAGGTACTCGTCCCACTGCGCGACGTTCTGGAAATGGACCCCGCTGACGTGCGAGAACGAGGCGACGCCGGTCCCCAGCATGTCGCTGCCGTGCCAGACCGCGTCGCGGTAGACGAAGCTCGACGACTGCCCCTTCGGCCGTACCATGGTGTAGGCGGACGAGAGGACGTACCCTGCGGCGGCCAGCTCTGCGAAAGCGTAATCCTGCCACTCGCGCTTGGTCGGCCAGTCGGCGACCGGCTGCGCGAAGCCTTCGCCGTGGAGCACGCCCTGCGAGTAGACCGTGTTGTACGGCAGCTCCATCTGATAGATCGTGACGCTGTCCGGCTCGACTTCCACCGTTTTCCTGACCGATTCCTTCCAGGTTTCCCAGGTCTCGCCGACCATGCCGGCGATGAGGTCGATGTTGAGCTGTTCGAACCCGATCTCGCGGATCCACGGGAGCGTGCGGTAGATCTCGGCCGAGACGTGGGCGCGGCCGTTCTCGCGCAGGACGTCGTCGTCGAAGCTCTCGATGCCGAGCGAGAGCCGGGTCACGCCGATGCCGCGGATCGC
>DATFPH010000307.1:0-8648 GCA_035264905.1 Thermoanaerobaculia bacterium | reverse complement strand
GAATCGCATCAAAGTCCGCGACGTGCAGGGACACCAGAGCCAAAGAGACAACAAGGGAGCCCTCCAAGAGAACGGCGAATCAACCCTCGTAGCCCCCAACCTCAACAACTCAGCCTCATCCTGGCGCGCAGGCTCCTAGGTGCAGTGCCGAACCGAGCACGTGCGAAGCGCCGGGCAAGGCGTACAACCCGGGGTAAGCCGGCATCCGACGGCGAAGCCCGATATTCGTCGGGGGTTGTGCGTAAAGGCGACGGGTCTGGCACGAAGTTCTATGTTCTTACCCGGGGAGATCTCTCGGCCTCCGTGGAAGAGAGGGAGTGGCCGAATTAATCGGCAAGGGAGTGGCTCACGGTAGTTGTCGAGGAACCAAGGACGAGACAACGATGGGACGAGAGAAGTCGGAGGGTCGAATAGTACCGCAAGGCCGTCGAAAGGCGGTCCCAACCGCGGGGGCAGTTGTCCCGCGGGGAGGGAAGGCGACCCCGGCCAGTGAACAGGCAGGACAGCTCCAACTGTTCTCCGAGACAGCCGACAGCCCGCGAGGGGCCGTCGCTGGAGCGGACACGGGCCGGCCCGTGCCTGCGCCAGACGCGGTGCCGAAGTCGGAGACCACGAGGAGAGGGTCGCTGCCGCCGATGACGATGGAAGAGGTGGCGAGCGGGTACAACCTGAAAGAGGCGTTCCGGCAGGTATCCTCCAACCACGGGGCTCCCGGAGTGGACGGTGAGACGATCGAGCAGGTGCGCGAGCACCTGGACGAGATTCTCAGCCGCCTGCGCGAGGAGCTTCTCGCTGGAACATACCGTCCTGGGGAGATCCGCCGCGTGTGGATTCCCAAGGCGGGTGGCGGCCAGCGAGGTCTTGGCATCCCGAATGTGATCGACCGGGTAGTCGGTCAGGCCATCACGCAGGTGATGACGCCGCACTACAACCCGTCGTTCCATCCGAGCAGCCATGGATTCCGGGAGGGGCGGAGCTGTCACACGGCCATCCACGAGGCGAAGGGCTATCTGGAAGAGGGCTATGAATGGGTCGTCGACCTGGACTTGGACAGCTTTTTCGACCGAGTGCCCAGGGAGCGGCTTCTGGCCCGTCTCGGGCAGAGAGTGCAGGACGCTCGACTGCTCGGGCTGATCCGCCGATTGCTCAACGCCAAGGTCGTTTTGCCCGATGGAGTGGTGGTCAGCACGGACGAGGGAGTTCCGCAGGGCGGTCCTCTGTCTCCGCTGCTGAGTAATATCGTCCTGGACGAGCTCGATTGGGAGCTTGCCCGGCGCGGGCACCGCTTTGTCCGGTACGCCGACGACTGCAACATCTACGTCCGCTCGGAGCGGGCGGGTCGTCGGGTGATGGCTTCGGTAACGCGTTTCATCGAGAAGCGTTTGCGCCTCAAGGTGAACGCAGCAAAGAGCGCCGTGGCGCGCCCGGAAGACCGGCACTTCCTGGGGTTTCGATTGCGGCGAGATCCGCGGAGCGGGGAGGTGGGAGTGCTGTTGTCGAAACGATCGAAAGATCGGATCAACGCGAGGATTCGAGAGCTGACGCCACGCAAGTGGGGCCGGCCGCTGGCGGTCTGCATCCGCTGGCTCAACGCCTACCTGGCCGGCTGGCTCGGATTCTTCCAGGTCATCACAGAGGAGTATCCGCTGCGGGACCTGGACGGCTACATCAGGAGACGCCTGCGAGCCATCGTGCTCAAACAATGGAAGCGCCGGCGAACGATCGTCCGGCGCCTCACCCGACTGGGAGCCAAGTCCTCAACCGCCGGGACGGTGGTGTACCGCCAGAACAAATCCTGGTGGGCGTTGTCACTGACCCGCCCCGTCAACAAGGCCTTGTCAAACGCGTACTTCCGCGACCGCGGCTTGCTGTCCCTGAAGGAGCGTTGGCTGGAGCTACGCGACCAGTCCGTCATCGGCCCGATCCAGCTTGCATTGGATCTGGGATAGCTGCGGGTGGCAACACCGGCACCGAACTACAGGAGCGGTCCTGAACGTCGGTGTCCCGAAGAGCCGGATGTGCGCCCACAAGTCCGGTTCTGTGAGAGCCGGGGGAGCGCAAGCTCCCCTGGCTACTCGACTCCCTGGGTAAGGGAAAGAGAGAATCATCAAAGCGGCCTGAAGGGCCGCGAGAGGCTCGGCTGAGCCGCAGTTGAGGTAATCCGGCAGAGATTTCTCGCGACCTTTCAGGCCGCTTGGGTGGACGGGGCTTTCTCACCCAGGGAATCGGCCTTCGGCCTCATCCCTGGGCTAGAATCTCCCGGCCCGTTGGGCCGGTCTGCCACCGGTTCTGTTAGGTGCGCTTAGGACCAACGGGTCCGGAGCCTCGATTCCCTCTCGCCGGCCAAACGGAAGCTCCTCGCGAAGCGCAGCCGCGGCGAGAGGTGAAACACCCCCGGCGGTCTCACTTCCTCCGCAGGATCGTGGCGATATCGTGCTTGTCCAGCACGAGGTTCGCCGCCGCCACGATCGGTTCGATCTGTTCAGGGCGCCGGAAGCCGGCGATGGCCCCGTTCACGGCCGGGTTGCGGAGGGTCCAGGCCACCGCGACCGCCCTCGCCGGGATCGATCTGATTCTCGGCGGCATTATGAAATAGTATCGCCCGTATGGGCCTCCTCACCTTCGGCATCAACATCACCCTCGACGGCTGCATCGATCATCGCGAGGGCCTCGCGGACGACGAGCTTCACCGGTACTGGACGGCGCTGATGGATGGCGGAGCGGCGATGCTCTGGGGCCGAGTCACGTACGAGATGATGGAGGGCGCATGGCCCGCCGTCGCCCGCGACACCCAGGCACCCGCCGCGATGCGCGAGTGGGCGGTCAAGCTCGACGCCAAACCGAAGTACGTCGTGTCGACCTCGCGCCGCGACTATTCGTGGTCCAACACGCACCTCGTCGAAGGCGATCTCCGCGAGGCGGTGACGAAGATCAAAGAACGGACGCCTGGCGGCATTCTTCTCGGCGGACACAAGCTCGCCGGCGCGCTCGAGGCCCTCGACCTGATCGACGAATATCGCTTCCTCATTCATCCCGTCATGGCCGGCCACGGTCCCACTTTGTTCGAGGGAGTGACGCGCTCGAAGCGCCTCGAGCTCCTATCGACCGAGCGCCTGGCGTCGGGCGCAATCTCCCAGCACTACCGGCGCAAGTCGGAGAAGGCGTGAAGCGCGCTCCCGCGACCCACCCCGGCGGTCTCACTTCCTCCGCAGGATCGTGGCGATGTCGTGCTTGTCCAGCGTGAGGTTGGCCGCCGCCACGATCGGATCGACCTGTTCAGGGCGCCGGAAGCCGACGATGGCCCCGTTCACGGCCGGGTTGCGGAGGGTCCAGGCCACCGCGACCGCCCCCGGCGTGGTGTCGTGGCGGGCGGCGACCAGCCGCAGCCGCTCCACCAGCTCGAGGTGCTGGGTGAGCTGGGGCTCGCGGAGCTCCTCGCTGTGCCGGCGCCAGTCGTCCTCGGGCAGCGCCGCGATCCGCTCCCGCGTCATCGCGCCGGAGAGCAGGCCGGAGGCCATCGGCGAGTACACGATCATTCCGATCCCTTCCCGCTGGGCGATGGGGAGGATCTCCACTTCGATCCGGCGGTCGATCAGCGAGTACGGCGGCTGCAGGGTCTCCACCGGCGCGATGGCCTGCGCTCGCCGCAGCTGTCTGGCGTTGAAGTTCGACACGCCGATGTGGCGCACCACCCCGCGCTCCTTCAGCTCGACGAGCGTCGACCAGCCCTCCTCGATCTCCTCATCGGGGACCGGCCAGTGGATCTGGTAGAGGTCGATGGCCTCGACGCCGAGGCGCTCGCGGCTGCCCTCCACCTCGCGCAGCAGCGAGTCGCGCCGGAGGCTCCGTGTCTTGGTCCTCCCCGGTCCCTCGGGCAGCCCGCCTTTGGTGAAGACGTAGGGGCGCGGTTCGACACCGGCCAGGGCGCGCCCGATGACCCGTTCCGAGTGCCCGAAGCCATAATGCGCCGCGGTGTCGATCCAGTTCACCCCGAGAGCCAGCGCGCGGTGGATCGCCGCGATCGAGTCCTCGTCATCCTGCGGTCCCCAGCCCCCCTCGTAGCCACCGCCTCCAATCGCCCAGGCGCCGAAGCCGACGCGGGTGATCTTGAGACCGGTGGCGCCCAGCTCAACTGTCCTCAGCGCCGTGGGCGTCATGGCGTCTCCTCTCAAACCGCAGTTTCATCGGGCGATGATGGCACAATCATCCGGCCCGCCGCGAGGCGCCGAAGGAGGAGGGAAGGGTCCCGTCAAAGTCGTCGGAGCCGGAGCTTTCCCCCGCCCAAAGACCCTCACCCCGACCCTCTCCCACCCGCACTCACGCCCGCACGGGAGAGGGCGTCCCCGCCCAGAGCAACCACAAGGGTTGCCCCTACACCGCATTCCGTAGGGGCAGGCCTTGTGCCTGCCCTTTCTCCCCCTCTCCCGCGTGGGTGTGAGTGCGGGTGGGAGAGGGGGCCAGGGGGTGAGGGTCTTTGGGCGGCGACGCCGTTTTTATCAGGCACTCCAAGGAGCTGTCCACGCCCAAGCACTTCGACGCACTTCTATATACTGACCCTACGCGGGGGCCGTGGAGACTTGGTGTTTTTCGCGTAAGGTTTAACGGTTTCGGCGCTCGTCGCTGAGCCTGTCGAGGTTTCATGAAATGGCTGTAGACCACTACTCGATGCTGGTGCCCCCCGCGGTCGCCGGCTTGGCGGATCGCCTCCGCTCCTGGAGCGAACGTTCGCTCGCCGCGGCGCCGAGGGCTCTGGACGGCCCGTCGGTCGCCTTCATGCCGCAAACCCTGGAGGCCCGCTCGTGAGCTCATCGCCATGCGAGCACTGCGGGTACGACGTTCCCCTGTCCTGGGAGCGTTGTCCTCATTGTGCACGCCCGGGTTTGTTCCCGAACGTACGGGCAGCTGCGGTGCCGGCCGAGCGTGCGGCGCTGGAGGCCAGATACCAGGCCACTCTTCGAGAGGCCGAGAGCCGTGGAGCGCGGCAGGCTGTCGAGGCATTCGAGACGGCGGCGAGGGGCTCGAAGGCCGTGATCTCCCGCCCATTCCGGGAGCTGGATCGCCTGTCCTCTTCGGACAAGGAGGTCGTCTCGACGTTCTACCAGTTGATTCGAGGCGAGGTCCGCCTCCCCCACGGCAACAAGTGGGATGGCTTGAGGGGGCTGGCGGACGAAGCGCTGTTCCCCGGCTCCCGGGAGGCCATCCGATTCGCCGCCCTGTCCCTGGACGGCCGCGGGCTGCCGCACTACGGCGATTGCACTTTTGTGCTTCAGGAGAGCATGATCGCACACCGAGCCTCGGTCTACGAGGAGAACTCGGCCGTCGCGATGAAGAAGCACGCCTACGAACCTCCGCCGGGCCACAGGGCTACCTGGGGAGAGCGCGGCAAGCTCTGCGTGGCGAAGCTGGGAGGAGAAGTCGAGTCGACGACCACGCCAGTGGAGCTCCCGAGCCTGCTCCTGCAGTCCGGGGCCACGCCCGACGAGGACCGGTTTGTGGAGGTCCATGTCTGGGGTCCGATGACGATCCGTACCATTGAGCGAGCGGTGGTGTCGGCGCCCCGGAAAGGACAGAGGTCTGCCCATAGCGCGATCGGAGCTCGCCTCAAGGCCGTCGGGGTGACCTGGGAGGTCCTGCCGTGAACGTAAACGCGGTGGTCTCCGGCCAGGCGGGCGTGGCCCTCCTGGTCAATGGAGCAGAGCTGGCCTCCATCCATGCCGGCCGCTCCGGAGAGATCGTCCGGCGGAGCCCGGCGGAAGCTCATTTCCTTCTGGGAGATGCCGGAGATCTCCAGTTCCTGGAGGATGTAGAAGTCGGTGAGGTGATCCGGCGGCTCGAGCTGGCCTCCACCCAGATGGACGCCCTTCACACCGCTCTGCTCCTCCTGGATGGGAGCTTGCCATCCGAAACACGCCAGATCGCAGCGGAGGAGATTCAGGAGTTTCTGGAAGACGACGCAGTTTCCTCCTTCGTCGAGAGCGTCCTGCTCGCTCATCCCTTGCCGCCGAACTCTGACCTGCCTGGTGCACTTTCCGCCTGCACGGATCGGGCTAAACAGACCCAGAGCTTCCTTCTCCGGCTGGACTCTCTTCAGGGAGCGATCGCTGACGTCCATCGAGCCTGGGAACGGATCGCGACTCCGGCTTTCGGGAACGAGGAGGATCGAAAGATTGCTCGTGCCGTGGCTATACGGGAAGGACTTTTTCGACACCTCGTTCTTCACCGAGCTGGCTATGGTCCCGTCGAGGAGTTCCTGGCCGAAGCCCTGCTCAGGTCAAAGATGCACCGTTGCGAGGAGATTCTGCCGGCCTGGACTGCATCGATTGCGAGATCTTCCCATGCCGAGTCTCAGGGTGGACCGGTGGAGCTTCGGCTTCGAAGCCTGAGGGGTTATATCGTGACCGGCGATAGCATCACCGCGTTGATCGGTGGCGCTGCAGTTGGTGGAGCGGTGGGAGGCCCTGGAGGCCCGCTCGTGAGCCCGCTTGTGAGCGGTGAAACGCCCGGCACGATGGCGCTCCCCGAGCCCGCGCTCCCTGCGACCGCCGAGCCGCCGGAGCGGCAGCGTCTCCACCTGCAACGCGAGCCGGCCGGCGCACCGAGCGGGCTGGAGCTGCCGGTGGACCGGCCGCGTCCTCCCGTTCCGAGCTTCCGCGGCGCGACCTGCGCGCTGCGCCTGCCGGCGGCTGTGACGGCGAGCCTGCGGCAGGTGGCGGGGCGCGAGGGGGTCTCGCTCGACGTGCTCCTCCTCGCTGGCCTCGCCGGCCTCCTGGCGCGCTACAGCGGCGCCGAGGAGCTCGTCATCGGGGCCGCCGGCCTCACGAGCCTCCTGCCGTTACGCATCCAGTGGGCCGGCGATCCGGCCTTCAAGCAGCTGGTGGCGGTGGTGGATAGCGCCCTCTCTGCGGCGCTCGCGAGTGCCGATCCGCCATTCGAGGCCCCGCTCCAGGTGATTTTTGCCGGGCCGGATGCCGGACCCGCCGTGGGCTCGGCGCGCCTCCCGTCCGGCGAGCGGCAGCTCGCGGTGGACCTCGCCTTCTCCGCCCGCGAGGTCGAGGGTGGAGAAGGGGAGCCGCAGCTCCTCGTCACGCTCGACTACGCTGTCGACCTTTTCGACGCGACGACCGCGGCGCGCCTTCTCGAGCACTACGCGGCGCTCCTGGCCGGCGCCGCGGCGGCGCCGGAGCTGCCGCTCTCGCGCCTGCCGCTCCTCGGCGAGGCCGAGCGCCACCAGATGCTGGCCGAGTGGAACGACACGGCGTCCGCCTTCCCGCGCCGCGCGCTCCACAAGCTCTTCGAGGAGCAGGCGGCGGCGCGGCCGGATGCGCCGGCGGTGGTGTGGGACGGGGGGGCGTTCACCTATCGCGAGCTCGACCGGCAGGCGGGCCGCATCGCCCGCCGGCTGCGGCGGCTGGGGGTGGGGCCGGAGTCGCGCGTGGCCCTCTACCTGGAGCGCTCGGCGGAGATGGTGGCGGCGGTCCTGGGCGTTCTCAAGGCGGGCGGCGCCTACCTTCCGATCGACCTCTCCTATCCGCGGGAGCGCCTGGAGCTCCTGCTGGAGGACGCGGCGCCGGTGGCGGTCGTCGGCACGACCCGCTCGCTGGCGTCGCTGCCCGGCAAGGTGCCGCAGCTCGCGGTCGACCTCCTCGCCGTCCATCCGGCGACGGCCCGGCACCTCGCCCGCCGGCTCGGCGCTGGCTTCGCCCCCGACGAGCCGGCGAAGGCGTTGGTCGAGCGGCTGGCCGGCGTCTACCGCGCCAACGACGGTGACACGCGGGCCCTGATGCGGACGATGGTGGAGGGGGCCCAGGCTCCCGCCGCGGAGGCGGAGGAGGAGGAGCTTTCGGCCGACGTGCCGCCGGAGAGCCTGGCGTACGTCCTCTACACCTCGGGCTCGACCGGGACGCCCAACGGCGTCGAGGTGACCCACGAGGCGGTGGTGCGGCTGGTACGCGAGACGGGATACTTCCCCTTCGGCCCCGGGGACGTCTTCCTCCAGATAGCGCTCCTGTCCTTCGACGCATCAACGCTCGAGCTCTGGGGGCCGCTCGCGAACGGCGGCTGCGTGGCGCTGCCGCCGCCCGGGCGCTTCGCGCTCGGCGACCTCTACGAGCAGGTGGAGCGCCACGGGGTGACGGCGATCTTTCTGACCACCGGGCTGTTCCACGTCGCCGTCGAGGAGGGCCTGGCGGGGCTCGCGGGGCTGCGCCATCTCCTGGTCGGCGGCGACGTCATGTCGCGCTCCCACCTGGAGCGGGCGCTCGCGGCGCTGCCGCAGGTCGAGCTGATCCACTGCTACGGACCGACCGAGAACACCGTCTTCACCTCCACCTACCGGGTGCCCCGCCTGCTGGCCGAGGGAGCGGTCACCATCGGCAGGCCCATCTCGACCGTCCGCGCCTACGTGCTCGACTCGACGCTCGCGCCCGTGCCGATGGGCTCTGCCGGCGAGCTCTATCTCTCCGGCCCGGGGCTCGCGCGCGGCTATCTCCACCGCCGCGAGCTGACGGCCGAGCGCTTCCTCCCCAACCGGTTCGAGGAGGGGAGGCTCTATAAGACCGGCGACCTGGTGCGATGGCGCCCCGACGGCACCCTCGCGTTCCTCGGACGGCACGACTTCCAGGTCAAGGTGCGCGGCTTCCGCATCGAGC
>DATFPH010000306.1:0-22292 GCA_035264905.1 Thermoanaerobaculia bacterium | reverse complement strand
TTCGTGTCGATCACCGAGACGGTGTTGCTGGTTTCCGCGGTGACGTAGATCCAGCGGCCGTCGGGGCTCAGGGCGACTCCTTCGGGCTCGACGCCGACCACCAAGGTTGCGGTGACCTTCTTTTGTGTCAGGTCAGTGACGCTGGCGGTTCCGGCGTCCTCGTTCGTGATGTACAGGCGCTTTCCGTCGCGGCTGATGGCGAACTGCTCGGGATCGCTTCCAGCGTCGAGGTGCGCCGTCACGCGCTTCTTCGTCACGTCGATCGCGAGGATCGAATCGAGAGGGCTTTGCTTGTTGAATTGCGGATCGCTGCGGGCCACGTAGACGGTGCGGCCGTCGGCGCTCACCTGGATGCCGCGCGGCCGGCCGCCGGTGTGCAGGTTGTAGACCGGCTTGTCGGTGGCGGCGTCGATGACGGTGACGTTGCCTGAGCGCTCGTTGGTGACGTAGACGAAGGGGGCGGCGGAAGCGGTGGTGACGGCGGAGAGCAGGAAAGCCGGGAAAAACGCCAAGAAAATCCAACCGGCCTTGCCGGCGCCCCTGGAGGGGGCGCAAGCATGTAGCCCGGGGCGTAAGCCCCGGGTTTGCGGGCCGCATTGAATTTTCGAAGCCCCAGCGGGGCGACAGATTCCAAGCTCGCTCCGGAACCACGAAATCGCGAGGCCTGCGCTGTCGCCCCTCCGGGGCTTTGGAAGAAAGGGGATGCTCCAAACCCGGGGCTTGCGCCCCGGGCTACATGCTCGCGCCCCTTCCAGGGTCGCTCCTCTCTCCAGCCCTGAGCCCAAATGAGCGCCTATGCCCCCTAACCCCCTCTCCCACACGCACTCACACCCGCCCGGGAGAGGGAGAACCACTCGGTGAATCATAATTCCTGTTCCTCCGGCGCAATCTCGGCGAGGACGCGCCCACCGCTCACCGCGTAGAGCGGCTGCTGGAGATGGTGGTCGTTGGGCCGGAAGCGCAGGCGCAGGCCTTTGTGGCCATCGAAGCCCAGAGCGGCGATCCGGCGGGAGAATTCGGTCGGTGTGTCCGCGCCGCGCAATGCTGTCTCGGCTGCGGCTTTGACTGCCATCCAAGAGACCCAGGCGAGCGGCTCCATGGCGGTGCCGAATCGCTCTTGATACCGCTGGTTGAGCTGCTCGGCGCCGAAGCGTTTGAGCGATGGATGCCAGTCGACGATTTCGACGCTTTCCTGCCCTTTCCAACGCTCCAGGGCTTCGCGGCGGTCGCGCGGGCTGGAGGCGACATGGAAGACGTGCTCGCGGAGCGGCTCGTCAGGGCTGGTGTCGCCGGGCGCCCGCGTGGTGAGGAGCGGGACTCCGCGCGCTTCCGCCAGTTTGGTGAGCGCGGCTCGGGTCGTGGTATCGAGGCCACCGATCAGGGCGAGGGCTCCCTGATCGATCAAGGCGGCGGCTTCTTGAGGCTCGCCGACTCGCAGCTCCAGGCGTGCTCCCAGGAGCTCCGCGGTGCGCGCTGCTTCTTCGGCGGCCAGGAGGGCGCCTTGGGCGGCGGCGGTGTTCTGGGTCGCCGGCAAAATCTGAGCGAGGAGGAGATGGCGTGTCTCCGCTCGGACGAGCCGCCCTCCGCCGGCCCAGGCGAAAGCAGTGGCGGTGAGCTGGAGAAAGCGGCGGCGGCTGGTCATCGCAGCGTGTACAGATACGCGGCGATGTGCCGCGCTTCGGTGTGGCCTACGCCGAGGTTGGGCATGGCGGTCCCGCGCTCGATCCCTTGGGGGTCCTCGATCCAACGCATCATGTTGTCCGGCGAATTGGGGAGCTGGCCGCCGAGATAGGTCCGCGAGGCGATGCCGTTGAGCGGCGGACCGACCATGCCGCGCGCTCCTTCGATCCCCGGGATCGTGTGACAGGCGGCGCAACCGTATTTGCGGATGAGGACGGCTCCCTTCCCGGGATCGCCTCCAGTCAGGCGCGCGGCCTCTTCCTCGGTGTTCGTGCATCCCGCGAATCCCGCGACGGCAACGACCCCTGCGAACACCGCGACAGCTCGCAGCCATTTCTTTCGATCAGACACCATCTCCTCCTCGTTCGGCCCAGGCCTGGCGGAGCCGTTCCGTCTCCCCCATCGCGGCCCGCCGCTCCGACTCGCCCAACCAGGCGGCGAAGAGGCCTAGCCCTAAGGCGACGAAGAGGGCTCCCGACGGGACCCACATGATCAGACCCGCGAGCTGCTGGTCTTCCAGCGGGCTCAGCCCCCAGACAGCGGCCCGTTCCGCGTAGATGGGATACCACAAACGGGGTGCGAATGTGAGCAGTGCGCCCAGCACGCCGCTGTGGAGCGCCGTGGCAAACACGTAGAAGACCGCGACGCCGTAGCCCATCCGTCCATAGCGGCCGTGCACCAGGGCCCACCAGAACAGGGCCGCGCTGCCAAAGAAGCTCGCATGCTGCGCCAGATGGACCGCATCATTCTGTAATGCCGCCTGGTACAGGGTCGGCGCGTGCCAGAGCCACAGGGCGAGCCCATGGATCACGAAGACGGCGAGCGGTCCGGTGATCGTTTGCCAGATGGCCGCGACCGGCCGGGACGCGGTCCACTCCCCCACCCGTTCGCGGGCGGCCGGCGGCAGCGCCCAGAGGAAGACCGCGAGCGGCCGTCCGAGGACCAGGAGCGGCGCCGCCGCGAGGATCAGGGTCTCGTGCTGGGCCATGTGCGCCGAGAACAGGATCTCGCCCCAAGGGTGGAGCGGCGAGACCATGGCGATCGCCAGCGTGATCCAGCCCGCGCCGAAGCAGGCGGCCTCCCAGCCGCGGAGGCCTTTGCGTCCACCGGCGCGCCGCCAGACCTCCGCCAAGCCCCGGGCGTAGAGCCAGGCGGCGAGGCCGAGGAGGAAGACGGCCAGCGGATCGAGGGCGGCGGGAAAGATCACGCGCGGATCACCTCTGGCACGCGCTCAGCCACCAGGTGGGGAGCTCTTCCGCTACGATCACCAGCACGAAAAAGAGGCTCAGCCCCAGGCCCGACAGGGCCAGGAAGCGCCGGCCTGCTTCGCGGGCGTCGCCGTCCACGGTCGAGCCCGAGGTCAGCCGCGTCCAGGCGCTGCGGGCGATCAGCGTGCCCCCCAGCGCGGCGAGCACGGCGGCCAGGCTCACCAGGTGCAGCAGCCACTCCTGGCCGTCCGCACAGGCGGTCTCCGTGAGCGAATAGTTGGTCAGCAATTGAAAGCCCCAGGCGAACGGCGCCAGGAACAGTCCAGCCGCCAGGGCCCGCGTCCTCCGCTTCTCCGGAACGCTCTCGACCTCGCGTGCATCGTCTCGGATCATCCCGCCTCCTTCAGCTCCGCAGGACTCCCGGGTCCAGATAGATCAACGCGTACGTCACGATCCCCCAGGCCACCACGAAGTACCAGTACAAGGCGTTCAGCCGCAGATCCAGCAGGTGCTTCTCCTCCACCGGTCCCTTGAACAGCAACGCCACGAAGAGAAGGTTTTCTCCGCCGGAGACCAGCAGATGGATCCCGTGCATGCCGAGAATCGCCCACACGATCGAGCCGTAGGCGTGGTGGTCCCAGCGGAACGGAAGCTCGCCGAATTCGGCGAACCGGAAACCCAGGGCCAGCAGACCGATCGCCATCGAAACGATCAGCCAGAAACGCATGACTTTCAGGCGCCGCCCCCTCCCCGACTCCCGATGAGTCATGACCATGGGCGGCACGCTGAGCAGCATCAGGAAGAGGCCGGCCGTGGCGGGGCCGACCGGAGGATCGCCGGCCGGCGGCCACAACGACTCGTTGCCGCGCAGATAGAAATAGGTCGCGAAGAGGAGCGCGAACACGGTCGTCTCGATGGCGAGCATCGAGGCGACACCCCACCAGAGGGGGGCGCGCGGGCCGAAGGCCAGGGTCGGCAGAGACGCAACGTCGATGCGCGGCCGGGGTCTCATGGCTGTTCCTCCAGGAGCTCTCGCGATTCGTCCCTGGGCCAGAACCATCCGACCAGAGCGATGCCGGTGACGAGGAGGCCGATGGGAAAGGCCCAGGGCGAGAAGATCACGCCGACGAACGTCACTCCGGTCGCGATGGCGACCGCCAGCGGGGCGATGGCGTGGTCGGGCAGCGTTTCGCGATGGTCCGGCTCGGCATCGATCAGCTGCGTCACCAGGACCTCCCGGCGGTCACTGCGCAAGCCGACGACGACCGGCTGGTCCGGCCCCTGCTCCCACATCGGAGCGCGGCTGCTCACGGTCGGCAGATGCTGGAAGTTGTAGTCCGGCGGCGGCGACGAGACCGACCACTCGAGACCCTCGCCGCCCCAGGGATCGTCCCCCGCCCAGGCACCGTGGCGCCAGCTCGACAGCGCATTGATCAGGTAGAGCAGCAGACCGAACGCCATCACCAGGGCGCCGGCCGTGGCCAGCAGGTTCAGATCCCCCCATCCGGTCTCGGCGCGGTAGGTGTAGATGCGCCGCGGCATCCCATTGAGCCCGAGGATGTGCATGGGGAAGAACGTCAGGTTGAAGCCCACGAACGTGATCCAGAAGCTCCACTTGCCCAGCCGCTGGGACATCAGCCGTCCCGTCATCTTCGGGAACCAGTAGAAGATCGCGCCGAGCAGCGGGAACACGGCGCCGCCGATCAGCACGTAGTGGAAATGGGCCACCACGAAAAACGTGTCGTGCACCTGGATGTCCAGCGGCACCGAGGCGAGCATCACGCCGGTCAGCCCCCCCATCACGAAGATGAACACGAAGCCGAGGACGAACAGGAGAGGCGGAGCGAGCCGCGGCCGGCCGGACCACAGCGTGGCGATCCAGCAGAAGATCTGCACGCCGCTCGGGATCGCGATCATCATGCTCGCCGCGGTGAAGAAGCTCTGCCCGAGCTGCGGCAGGCCCGTGGCGAACATGTGGTGCACCCACAGGCCGAAGCCGATGAAGCCGGTCGACACCAGCGACAGCACCAGCGCCGTATAGCCGAAGACCTTGCGCCGCGTGAACGCCGCGACGATCGTCGAGACCATCCCCAGGGCCGGGATGAAGATGATGTAGACCTCCGGGTGACCGAAAAACCAGAACAAATGCTGCCAGAGGAGCGCGTCCCCTCCCTCCGCCGGGTTGAAGAAGTGGGTGGCGACCAGGCGGTCCAGCGCCAGCAGGCTGCTCGCCGCCATCACGGCGGGCATGGCGAAGATGATCATGAACGCCGTGATCAGGATTGACCAGACGAAAAGGGGCATCCGCGAGAGCGACATGCCCGGGGCTCGATACTTGAAGATCGTGGCAATCTGGTTGACCGCCGCCGCCAGGGCCGCCAGCTCGGTGAAGGTGATCATCTGAGCCCAGATGTCGACCCGCTTGCCCGGCGCGAACTCCGGCCCGGAGAGCGGCACGTAGCTGAACCAGCCGGTGTCCGGCCCGACGTTCAGGAAAAAGGCTCCATAGAGCAATCCTCCGCCGATCACGTAGACGTACCAGGAGTAGGCGTTGAGGCGCGGGAAGGCCATGGCGCGGGCACCGATCATCAACGGCACCATGTACATGGCCACGGCTTCCATGATCGGCACGGCGAACAGGAACATCATGGTGCTGCCGTGCATGGTGAAGACCTGGTTGTAGAGGTCCGGGCCCATCAGCCCGTTCTCGGGGCGGGCGAGCTGGAAGCGCAGGAGAGCGGCCTCCAGGCCTCCGAGGATGAAGAAGACGAACGCCGCCACGATGTAGCGGCTGGCGATCTTTTTGTGATTCGTCTCACCCAGCCAGCCGATCAGACCGGACCGGGACTTCCAGGTTTCGCGGAGCTGCCGCGCCTCCTCCGCATCCGCGTCGACCGTGGGCTCGTAACGTTCCGCCACGCTCATCGCAAGCTCTCCAGATAGGACAGCAGCGCCTCCAGGTCGTCCGATTGCATGGCGACCGGCGGCATCTTGGTTCCAGGTTTCTGCGTCTGGGGGTCGAGGATCCAGCCCCCGAGATACCCCTTGGTGTTCGGCAGAGCACCGGCGGCCAGGGTCCGCCGGCTCGCCAGGTGGGTCAGATCCGGTCCGACCCTCCCTCCCGCGGGAGTGCCGGCGATCGTGTGGCAGGTCGGGCATGGCAGGGACAGGAAAACCGCGTGGCCGCGCTGTTGGAGCGGCGTCGCAGGAGGCGGCGCCGTCTGGAGCTGCGCTTGTCGCCAGGCCTCGAAGGCCGCAGGCGGCTCGGCCACGACCAGCAGGTGCATGTTCGCGTGCTGCGCGCCGCAGAACTCGGCGCACGGACCGCGGAAGACCCCGGCGCGGTCGGCCTGCAGCCAGGTTTCCGACGGGTGGCCGGGGATCAGGTCCCGCTTGCCATGGAGGTTGGGGACCCAGAAGCTGTGGATCACGTCCGCGGAACGGGTCTTCACGCGGATCGGACGGCCCACCGGGATGTGGATCTCGTTGGCCGTGGAGAAGCGGTGGCTCGTCACCGGATCCTCGTAGTTGATCTCCCACCACCACTGGTGCCCCACGACCTCGATCGTCAAGGCGTCCGAGGGAGGCAGGCTGAGGACCGCGCGGCCGGTCGAGACGCTGGCGATCAGCAGACCGATCAGAATAACGGCCGAGACGGCCGTGGCGCCGCCGACTGCCCGCGTCAGGCTGCGCTCCCCTCCGTCCACGCGCCGCAGCTCTTCCCGCCGCCGGTGCAGGACCGCGGCGAGCAGAGCGATCAGGACGAGCGCGAAGACCGTGGTGCAGATCCAGAAGAAGATCCACCAGAGGTCTTCGATCCTTCCGGCCTGCGGACCCGCGGCATCGAGAGCGGAATGCAGGTCTCTCATGGGTGCTCCGCCGGAGCGGCGAGGGGCGGCTTCGGATACAGCGGAACGCCCTCGTCCTTGGCCCGCAGGTGATCGGGCCGCCCTGGCAGCGCCGACTGGTCCGGCAGGCCGCCCAGCGACTGCACGTAGGCGACGAGCTTCCAGACCTGGTCATCCGTCATCTTGGCCCGGAACGCGGGCATGCCGTTGGGCCGCCCCTGGACGATCGTGGAGAAGATGTTTTCCGGATCGCTGCCGTAGATCCACTTCTGATCCATCAGCGGCGGTCCGATGCCGCCGCCGCCGTGGAAGTGGCATCCGACGCAGTTCATCTGGATGTAGAGCTGCTGCCCGTCCGAGATGCCAGGAGCGTTCTTGATGTACGGGTTTGCCGCCGCCGGATCCGTCGTCGGCGGTCCCGGCTGCAATTCGCTCATCCGCGCGACCTCGGGCCGCACGGAGGACGCGGGCAGGCTGCGGAACCGGCGCTCCTCGCGCTCGCAGCCGGCGAGCAGCACGCCGGCCAGCAGCCCGGTCAGCAGCAAAACCGCGCCGCATCGAATTCGAATCGACCGTTCGCATCGCATGGCTGTCAGATCCCCCCGCGGGCCATCGCGCCGCGTCCGACGCGCGGAACCCCGAAGCGGTTCAGAATGGCATCGATCTCCGGCCGCCGTTTCTCCAGGATCGTGTCCAGCTCCTCCTGGAGCTGCGGATCGCTCCGGCGGACCGCCATCGAAATGTCATACACGAAAGGAAGGAAGGGAAGATCGATCTGGGGGGATACAGGAACCATGTCGAGCGGCACCTGCTGCCGGGGCGCGAAATACCCCGCCAGCGGCCCCCAGACGACCGCCAGATCAACTTCCCCCAGGGCCACGGCGCGGACGATCCGCGCCGGCGGGCTGTCCTCCCGGTAATCGCCATAGACCGTGTAACCGATCAGGTTGCCGACGATGCCGCGTTTGGTGAACGCGTGCGCCGGCGGTGAGTTGGCATAGTCGTCGCCGATGATCTGGACGCCGATCTTCAGCTTCCGCAGAGCCGGATCGTCGAACGAGCGGACGCCCAGCTTGCGGCTCCGGCGGGACAGGAAGACGTAGGTCGAGCGATAGTAGGGGCGCGTCACCCGCGCCATGTCGAAGCTGCTGGGCACACCCATCACCACGTCGCAGACGCCGGCGTTCAGGGTATTGCGGATGAAGCCGCGCCGCTGCGCCCACCAGGTGTAGCGCACGGTCGCTCCCAGGTCGCGCGCGACAAGCGCGGCGATCTCGTTCTCGAACCCCTGCAGCCGCTGGTTGGTGAACGGGAGATTGTTGGGATCGGCGCAGATGCGCAGCTCGCGCACGGGCCGCGCCGCCGGATCCGGAGCGCAGGCCGCGGCGAAGAGCGGCAGAACCAGAAGAGCGAGGAGGAAAAACCCTTTCGTTCTCATGGCCGGCTCATGGGAGGGAAAACACGTAGAGCATGCCGCCCCGGGTCGAATTGTCCGGCAGATCCTTCATGGCGGCAGCGAAGCCGAGAGCCGCGGTCGCGTCGCGCGCGTCGAGCTCACCGGCGACGATCGCGCCGGACCATCCGCCCACGCCCGAGAGGATGGCGACGTACTGCTTGCCGTCCGGCCCGCGGTACGAAATCGGCTGTCCGATGATCCCGGAGCCGACTTTGAACTTCCACAGCTCCTTGCCGTTCCGCGTGTCGAGCCCCTTGAACCATCCGTCCATGGTGCCGTAGAACACCACGTCGCCCGCGGTGACCAGGGCGCCACTCCACGCCGGGAACTTCTCCTCGATCTTCCACACCGCCCGCCGCGCCACCGGGTCCCAGGCCGTGAACACGCCGCGGTTGCCGCCAGGGCCCGCGTACATCCGCACGTTGGCCCCCACGAACGGCGTCCCCGCGATGTAGCTCGCCTCGACGCCCTCGAAGTCCATGCAGAGGTTGTTGCCGGGCATGTAGAGCAGACCGGTGCGCGGCGAATAAGCCGAGGGCTGCCAGTCCTTGGCTCCGGGCGCGGCGGGACAGATCGACCGCACGACCTTCCCCACCTCCGGCTTCGTATCGGGCGACAGAATCGGGCGGCCGGACTTCAGATCGATCCCTTTGCTGGTGGTGATGTAGGCGAACGGGTCCGCCGAAAGCACCTCGCCCGTGGCGCGGTCGAGCACGTAGACGTAGCCGTTGCGCTCCGGCCGCACCAGCACCTTGCGGGGGCGGCCGTTCACGTTCAGGTCGAGCAGGACGTTCTCGTTGATCCCGTCGTAGTCGTGGAGGTCGTGCGGGCTCCACTGGTAGAACCAGCGGGCCTCCCCGGTATCGGGATCGCGGGCGAAGATGCCGCAGGTCCACAGGTTGTCGCCAGGTCGTTGATCGGGATTCCAGGGACCGGGGTTGCCCGTCCCGTAATAGATCAGGTCCAGCTCGGGGTCATAGGAGATCCACCCCCAGACCGTACCGCCGCCGATCTTCCAGGCCTCGGACGGCCAGGTCTGCACCCCCAGATCCTTCCCGTGGTATTGCGGGTAGAACGACTTGAAGTCAGGGCCGAGCAGCACGTCTTTGTCCGGGCCGGTGGTGTAGGCCCGCCAGGCGATCCGCCCGGTCGCGGCATCGAGAGCCGTCAGCCACCCCCGCACCCCGAACTCGCCGCCGCTGTTGCCGACCAGCACCTTGCCCTTGACCACGACGGGGGCCATGGTCATCGACTCGCCCTTGTTGATGTCCCCCAGCTTCGTCTTCCAGACCTCCTGGCCCGTCGTCGCGTCCACGGCGACCGTATGATTGTCCAACGTGTTGTAAAAAATACGACCGCCCGCGTACGCCGCTCCCCGGTTCACCACGTCACAGCAGGCCACTCCCTGAGCCGCGGCGGTGGGCTGCGGCCGGTAGACCCATTTCGTGGGGGCGCCCGGCTTCGTCAGGTCGAGGGCATAGAGGTCGTTCGGGAAAGGGGTGACGACGTACAGGGTGTCGTTCACGACCAGAGGCGCCGCCTCGTGGCCGCGGACGAGCCCCGTGGAGAACGTCCAGGCGACCTTTAGATGGGAGGCGTTGGTCGTGTTGATCTGCTGCAGCCCGCTGAAGCGCGTATTGGCGTAGTCCTTGGCGGCCATGAGCCACTGGCCGTCCTCCGCCTCGCGGCTTGCGATGGCGGGCGGAACGCCTGAGGAGGCCTGGCCCGAGGGCGCGGCAGGCAAAAGAGCATCGGTCCGTTCCTTGGTCCGGCAGGCGGCGAGGGTGCACGCCAGTCCGGCGGCCAAACCCAGCGTCAGTGCCCGGCGAACGATTCTCTCCATCGAGATCCTCTCCAGATCGTAGTGTGTCGTCTCTCTCAGCGTTAGGTCTTCGTGATACGTCATACGACGGCAAGGTGGGGCTTTCCCTGACACGACATCAACAACATACCTTTCCCTGTTTGCAAGTCGTGGGCCAGAGTCTGGCCGTGGTCCTGTCCCGGTCCGCCGCTTGTAAAGCACTGCTTCTTGTAGAGGGGTTTTCGATGAGATTGGCCGTGGGCAACCAGCGATTCCGGACGTGGCGCGTATGGCGCTGGCCTTCGATTCTGGAGGCGGGCCGCCAGGTGATCGGCGAGCCGGCGCTCCTGCGCGCGGGCTTCCGGACTCCGTTGCGTCCCGCGGCCCAAGCCGAAGTGCCAGACCTGGACGACACCGCTTTTCCAGGAGGTGAGACGGCCAGCACAAGGTGGATGGTCTCAGCGAGCTACGATCCCCGAAGCACAAAAATGGCCGACTGACGCCGGCCGCGCATCGCGGAGGGCCTCCGGGCCCTCCGCCCGCGCATTCCTCTCGTCCTCCCGCTCCGCAGACTTCCTCTTCAGAGCCGGTTACACTGGTGCGGATGCAATCCGAGACCTCGGCTCCTCCGTTCCGCTCCGACTTCCGGGTCGGCGATCGGATCGTCCGCCCCGGACTGAACCGGATCGACGGCCCGGCCGGTCCGGTCCAGGTGGAGCCGAAGGTCATGGAGGTGCTCGTCCATCTCGCGGAGCGGCGGGGCGAGGTGGTCTCCAAGGAAGAGCTGGTCCGGGCGGTCTGGGAAGGGCGCTTCGTCAGCGACGACGTGGTCTGGAGGAGCATCCGGGAGCTCCGCCGCGCCCTCGGCGACGACGCCCGCGGCGCCATCGAGACCATCCCCAAGCGCGGCTACCGCCTGGTGGAGCCCTCAGCCCCGGTCCCCCTCTCCCCTCCGCCTCCCAAGCACCTCGTTCCGCGCAGCGTCCTGGGCTTCTCTCTGCTCGCCGGCTTCGCGCTCATCGCAATGATCATCCTCCTGGGCGTCCGCCGGCTGGAGACGGCCTCGCCCGCCACGCCGCACCCGGCTCTCCTGGCGGAGAGCTCCGAGGCTCATGACGCGGTGCTGCGCGGGCGGTACTTCCTCAGCCGCGGGATGCCGGACGACCTGCGCCGGAGCGCCGGCGCGTTCCGGCAGGCGGCCGCCCTCGATTCCGGCTCGGCTGCGGCCTGGGCCGGTCTGGCGGACGCCTTGCATCTGCTCGTCCTCTTCGGAGCTGTGCACCCCCGAGAGGGCATCCCTCCCGCGGAGGAGGCCGCTCGCAAGGCGCTGGCCTTGGACGACACGTTGGCGGCAACGCATTCGACGCTCGGCACCATCCGGTTCCGGTATCACTGGGACTGGAGCGGAGCCGAGGCGGAGATGCGCCGCGCCGTGCAGCTCGATCCGCGGTCGGCCGCGGTGCATCACGACCTGGCGTGGCTCCTCCTCGCCTCGCGCCGCTTCGACGAGGCGATCGCCGAGATCCGCGCCGCGCAGGAGCTCGAGCCGATGTCCGTGCGCGCCAATGCCGACGTGGGCTGGGTCTACTACCGGGCGCGGCGCTATGGCGAGGCGATCCGTCAGATGGAGCGCACGCTGGAGATGGAGCCGCGCTTCCTGTCCGCCCGCCGCTGCCTGGAGGGCGCGCTCGTCCACGCGGGGCGGCCGCAGGAGGCGCTCCGGCAGGCCCGCGAGGCGGCGCGGCAGGAGGGCCTGCTCCCCGAAGCTCTGGCCGAGCTCCCCGCCGATCCGGCCCATCCGGACGCCGCGTTGAAGCGGCTCGCAAAACGCCGTCTGGAGCACCTCATAGGGAGAGGGAGTACAGCCTACGTCTCGCCCTACGCCCTGGCCGCGCTGCATGCCGAGATCGGAAACCAGGACGAGGCACTCGCCGCGTTGACGCGGGCGCTGGAGGAGCGAGACCCGATGCTCGTCTCCGTGGACGTGGACCCGGCCTTCGATCCTGTGCGGGCGGACCCACGGTTCCAGGAGATCGTGGCGCGGGTGGGAGGCCCAGGCTCCCGGAGACCGTCATGAGCAGAGCGCTGCAATTCGGCCTGATGGTGCTGCTCCTGTCCTGCGTGGGCTGCGATCAGGCCACCAAGATTCTCGCGAAGAGTCATCTCGCGTCGCGGCTGCCCCTGGAGTTCCTGAACGGGGCGGTGCGGATGCAGTATGCCGAGAACACCGGCGCCTTCCTGAGCCTGGGCGCCGACCTGCCGGAAGAGGCGCGCTTCCTCCTCTTCGTCTGCCTGGTCGGCCCCATCCTGATCACCGGCCTGGCCTTCGCGTTCAAGGCGGACCGGACGGCTCCGGCCCAGAAGATGGGCTTGATCCTGGCGGTGGGCGGCGGCATCGGCAACCTGATCGACCGCATCGCCCACGGCGCCGTGGTCGATTTCGTGAGCCTGGGGATCGGCCCGCTGCGCACCGGGATCTTCAACCTGGCCGACGTCGCGATCACGATCGGTCTCCTGCTCTTCCTCGCCGCGGGAGCGCGCGAGACCGCCAGCGAGACCATCAACGTTCCCGCGACCGACGGCCCGGACGCCGCCTAGTTTTAGTAGACTGGACCCGGTGGTCCACATCCACGACGACATTCCCGATCCCTTGGCCGGCGAGTACGGGACCATTACCTTCCCGCACGCCTGGCACGTCTTCTCGCTGCTCTTCTTCGCGGCAGCCCTGGGAGCCCGCTTCCTCACCGCGCTGGTGCCGCGGGAGCTCCTGGTCGGGATCATCTGGCGTCCAGTCCTGACTGCCTTCACCGTCCCCCTTCTCGCCGGCATCGGCCTCCTCTTCGCCCTGGTCGGCCTGCGCCGGCCGGAAGGGCGAGGGGCGTCCAAGATCGCGCTGTTTTTGAACGCTACGGTGCTGGCGCTGAGCGGGTTGGCGCTGTGGGCGTTTTTTCGGATTATGCCGGGGTAGGGGGGTAGGGCACTCCTTTGCGCATGCGCCCCCAAGTGTGCTACGAAGTGTAGGCACAAGAGAGGAGGCCACCATGGAGCCCTTCGATGTATTCACGGTACGGGATCTGCGGCAGCGGTCGGGCGATCTCCTTCGGGACGCTGAGGAGGGCCGGCTGGCCATCATCACAAAGCACGGCCGCCCCGCCATCCTGGCCGTCCCGTTCGATGAACGCCTCCTCTCGCAGGGTGTTCACCGTTCTGTCGCCCTGCACCTCTTTGAAGCCGGCCAACTGACCCTCGCGCAAGCTGCCGAGCTGGCAGACCTTTCCCTGGAAGCTTTTCTGGATCTCTTGGCCGAAGCAGGTATTCCTGCCGTGGACTACTCCCCGGATGAGCTGGCCGAGGAGCTCGAGATCGCCCGGTGACAGGCTCTGTCATCGCAGACGCAGGTCCGCTCGTCGGGCTTGCCAGGATAGGACTGCTGGACCTTCTCAGGGATCTCTATCAAGAGATCCTGATTCCGCCTCGTGTCTTCGACGAGCTCCGGGTATCTGAGAGCCGCCTCGGCTCCAGAGCCCTGCTGGAAGCCATCCGCCTGCAATGGCTCGTCTGTGTGCAACCCGAGCCGACAGAGGAGCTTCAAAGCCTCCTGCTGCTCGTTGATCCGGGCGAGGCCGAGGCCATTATCCTGGCAATCCAAAGAGGTGCGCGATTCCTCCTCATCGATGACAAGCAGGGCGGGCCCTTGCAAAGGGCCGCGGGCTTCGCATCGTAGGGACCGGCGGGGTGCTCCTCTCGGCCAAAGAGCACAAGCTGATCGAGCAGGTATCACCGGTCCTTGACCAACTCACGGCTGGCGGGTACCGGCTGTCGCCTGGGCTGATCAGAAAGATTCGGGAGCTTGCTGGCGAGTAGCTGGGTTCACCCTCCTAAGAACCTTTCCCACGGTCATCGGCTAAAATAGAGAAGCTCGCCAAGGAACCCCCAAATGGGAGGAAGCCCTCGCCCGCTCCCGCGGCCGGGAGCGGGCCCAAGGGTAGGGGCCTCAGACCTATTTCATCCAAAAATATCTGGAAATGGTAAAGGCCGTCCCTCTTCGATGGCTTTGAGGTTGGCCTTGAGCATCTCATTGAGCAACTGCAGCTTCAGCTGACTGTTCTCGGTCTCAACTGGGTCTGGCGTAACGGGAGCGTTTTCCTTGAGCGCCTTGGTGACGGTGCCCGTAGCGTCCGCAACGTTCTGGATCGCGGCATCGACCTCCTGCTTGGAATCGAACTTGAACTCGTCGAGCGCGCCGTTCGGGTGGACCTTGACGGTCACTTCACGGGCGCTGAAAAGCCCTCCCTGGAAGCTCAGATCGTAGAACTCGTTCTTCGCCGGCAGACTGAGCGTGGTGGTCTTAAGGACCCGCTTGCCGGCCGGATCGTGAAGGACGACGATCACCTCGTGCGGGCGAGGCACCTGGACCCGCAGGCCGTCGACCTTCTCCGCAGGAGCGGCTTGCACCGGAGGCTGGGCCTGAGCCGATTGGGGCTTCCTCACCACGTGCACGACGTTCATGCTGCCACAAGCGGCAAGCAGCAGAAGCAGCGGGAGCGACGCAGATAGACGGGTCTTCATTGGGCACCTCCCTGGGAGCAGGTCTTTTGACCTCCGCTGCTGTTGAAGAACTTGTCGCACTCGACCTTTGAGGCTCCAGACTCCGAAACCTGGAAGACGACGGCATCCTTCTTGCCATATTTGATCCAGAGATCCGCAAGCTTCAAGAGCCTCTGCTCCTCCGAGAAAATTTGGTCGCCGCGGCAAAGGGTGCAGGTGATGACGTCTTCCAGCTTGCGGGTCACCTGGGTGCCGAGCGGCAGAGGCTCCGTCTTTTTCTCTGCGGCCAGACCTCCGACCCGTGAGCTCATCTCGTTGATCACGCGATCAAGCTCCGAGCGGTAGTCGACGAAAGCCTTGGATTGCTTGTCTGTCGGACCCGGAGGAGCCGGGATTTCCCGAGACAGGAAACCAGCGAGCTTGGTCTGGCGCGTGTCGAGGTCGGTCTCGTCGAATCGGTCGTCGAACTGCAGGAAACGGTCGACGGATTGCGAATATCCCGCGACAGCCTCCTTGAACGTTCTCTCGTCGATCTCACCTTTGACGTACCTGAGGTATTGCCGTTCGGCCTCCTCTTTCTTTTCCTTCAGGTGCTTCGCGATCTGTTGCCGGGGACCAGCGGGCCTGGCTGCCGCAATCGCGGCCTGGAACGCCTCCAGCTTGAGGATCTCCTCGTACGCCTCCAGCGACTTCTTCTCCGAAGCCGGGGCTTCCTTCTCGTTGGCAAAGCCACCCTTCTCAAAACTGTCGACGATCGGCTTTTCACGGAGGGCGATCAGCTTCTGGACCGACGCGGAAGCCGTGTCGAGGTTTTTCTCGTTTAAGGGTACAACAAGACTGGGGGGCAGAGGCAGAGGACTTTCGCAAGCGAGATTGAAAGAGCACGTGGTATCCTTCTGCTTCTTTACGACTTGCTCGAAAACGCAGACGGTAATGGCGTACTCTTCGGGCGTCAGTTTCTTCTCGCAGGCGGCCTTGTTCAATATCTTGGAAGTATCCGCCTCGGCTAAAGCTGCCAGAGCCACGACCGATCCTGCGAGGTTGCCGAGCGACTTGATCACCTCGGGCACCTGGCTGTCGGATTTGCTGTTGATGCTGACCAGGCGGCCATCGTCCAACATCTTCAGACTCAGGCTGTCGTTGGACACCAACCCGTTCTTGAGCCGTACCTCATACCGTTCGCTGAGATCGGGGACAAAACCGACCTTCAGGTCGTAGACCGGCTCGGCGCTCTTGTTCTCGTGCTTGTCTTTGACCTCGACCGTGAAGACCGGCTTGACCAGGTAGTAGCTCAGACCATCCTCAGCCTTGTCGTCCTCGGGTTTGGATTGGATCTTTTTGCCCTCGAGGCTGGCGCAGCCGACGGCCAGGAGCAAGAAGATCCCAAGCAAGGACCGCAGAGGTTTCATCAAGTTTCCTCCTTTTTAGATCCGGTCGGGGCAAGCTCTTCGAGCCTCTTCCGGATGAGGGTTGCTGGGTAGAGTGGGATCGCTCCTTCCACGAGCCGGCGCCGGAGACTGGCTGCCGAGCGGAGCTCCCCCTCCTGGAGTCGATCGAGATCCAACAGAAGCCGAGCCTCGCTCCGGACGAATCGCGGAAGCCGCTTGTCTACCGAGATCTGCCGGAGCCGGGTCCGGTGATGGTCGGGGGTCCGAGCCGGAGCGAGGACCGCATGGCGTCCAAGGAGCAGCTTGACGACATCGTTCAAAGGAAAATCAGGGTTGTTCTTCTGCAAGGCTCGTAGACTCTCGTGCTCCGGGCCCAGGCGTCCGGTCCCTCCCATTTCGACGAAGAGCCCGGACTGAGGTTCGGCAGCGGCCTGGCAAGAGCTCTCCTGTCTCGGCTTCAAGGGAGGAGCGACGCGCACGTCCTGGACTTCGCTCCAGAGGTATCCCTTCTGCAAGCGCAGCCCGGCCATCAACTTGTACTTGCCCTCCTCAGGGAAGATCAGGCTGCCGTTGCGGAACAGCAGAGTCTCATGGAAGACAGCGTGCGCGCCGGGCTCTAGACGTCGCCAGCCGGCTTTGACTCTCGTTTCGCAGAAGAGCAAGGGAGGGAGAAGGTTAACAAAAGATTTTCCGTCGGAGCGCAGAAGCACGAAGTCCTGATTGGCGGTGGAGGGATGACACGGAAGCCGCAGGGAGCGCTGCGATTGATTTTCCAGCTCCAGGCTCACGTGGATGGGCTCTCCGATGACGAACGTCGGCGTGCTCGTGCCCGGGTAGACGGTTCCGGGATGGACGTGAATTCTCAGGCGCACCTTGCGGGTCGAGGAGCCTGCGCCCCGGGCGACGGAGCCTGGATCCAGGAACGCCACGGGATGCCCGCTGCAGGAGCGCGTGAGAAAACCCGATTTTCCGGGTTGGACGGAGGCGTCGTCGTGGCCGGTGAGGTGCGACCTGCAGAAGGCGGAGAACACAGGTTGACTGTTCGCCGTCGGGAGGCCGGACCTCATGATCTCGAAAATGCCATTCCCATCAGCCTCCTCTTCTCCGTCCTCGTGGGCGAGGTTGAACACATGGCCGAGCTCGTGGGCGAGCGTGCGGATCAGCAGAGGATCGAAGCTGGTGAACGTATCCTTGATGCCCTCCGTGAAGACGGCGCATCCCTGCCGTTTCTGGGTGTCGAAGATGACTCCAAGACTGTCGAGGCCGCGGACAGAGGAGCGCGCGATCAAGACTCGGGCAAACCAATCGGGTGGGGAGCTGGATGGGAGACAATTCTGCATGTCCGCCAGGAGCTTCGAGTCCTCGATCTCCGAAGATTGAGTGGCCTGAGGGACCGCCCCTTGGAAATGGACCTTGATCGAGAACTGGCCGGGGATCGCGAAGAGGGCTTCCAAATCCGCAGCGATCTGGTTCTGGCGCGCCTGGGCAGAAAAGCCCTGATTGGATGCATCTCTTGCATCTGGGTAAGTGTGGATGTTGACCACGGTTTTCCGCATCGGTCTTCCTTCTCACGGTCGAGCTGAGGGCGGAGCTGATCCGCTACTCGTTTGGACGGACAAGTAGAGATTTTTCCATAGCTCTAGCCCTGCTGCAGGAGGGGCTGAACCCTACCGAGCCTCGACCAGATCCTGAGACACGATTCACAGCGAGTATAACTTAAGGGCGGACCCGGCTGGCGCGCGCGAGAGAGACGCCCCGGCTGGCGTCTCTCCAGTGGGGCCGCCGCATGCCGCTTGGCGGCAAAGTTAGCCTATGAGGGCCGGCGGCGAGGGCCTACGGCCACCGTGACCGCTTCGGCCCCCCGTCCTGACCCGGTCCCTTGCGCGGTCCGCGCGGCCCACCGCGGTCGGGCGGACCCGGCCGGCCGCCGCCGCGGGGGCCGGGGGGACCCGGCCGCCGCGCGGGGGCTGGCCTTCTCTCTCCTTCTCCGGCGATGCGGATCTCGATCGGACGGCCGCGGAGGGTGGCGTTGGCCATGCGTTCGACGACCTGCTGCTGGTAGCGGGCTGGGACCTCGACGAAGGAGAAGCGGTCGTTGATGTCGATCGAGCCGATCTCCTTGCCGGGGACTCCGGCCTCGTTGGCGATGGCTCCGACGATGTCGCCCGGGCGCACGCCCGCGATCCGGCCGGCGTTCAGGAAGAGGCGCACCATTCCTCCATCCGCGTAGGGCAGGCTGGCAGACTCCGGCTCGACGGCGACCTCCAGGGGGCGCTCGCGGCGGGCGAGGTAGGCGGCGGCGGCGGCGACCTCCGCGACGTCGAGCCCCTCCTCCACCAGCTGCTCGACCAGCGCGAGATAGAGCTCCAGGTCCTCCTCCGCCATCGTCTTGCGCAGAGTTTCCTTGAACAGCTCCGAGCGGCGCGACGCCACGTCCGCGGCGGTCGGCATCTTCATCGGCGCAATGCGCTGTCCGGTGAAGCGCTCGAGGTCCTGGAGCATGCGGCGCTCGCGCGGGGTGACGAAGAGGACGGCGATCCCCGCCCGGCCCGCGCGCCCGGTCCGCCCGATGCGGTGGATGTAGGCCCCGAGGTCGTAGGGGACGTCGAAGTTCACCACGTGCGTGATCCGGTCCACGTCGATCCCGCGGGCCGCCACGTCCGTGGCCACGACGATCTCGACGTTGCCGCCGCGCAGCCGTTCGACGACCCGCTCGCGCATGGGCTGGTTCATGTCGCCGTGGAGCGCGGCGACCGAGTAGCCGCGCGCTTCGAGCTTCTCCGCGACCTCCGCCGCCGCGGTCTTGGTGCGGGTGAAGACGAGCACCGCCTCGATCGGCTCGGTTTCGAGGAGCCGGGTGAGAGCGTCGAGCTTCTGCGCCTGCGGGACGAGGACGTAGCGCTGCTCGATGAGCGGGACGGCGAGCGCCTTGCGCTCGAGCTCGATCCCCACCGGGTCCTTGAGGTGCCGCTGCGCGATGCGCCGGATCTCCGGCGGCATGGTGGCCGAGAAGAGCGCGGTCTGGCGCCCGGCGGCCGGGGGCGGCGCCTGCGCCAGGATCCACTCCACGTCCTCGATGAACCCCATGCGCAGCATTTCGTCCGCCTCGTCGAGCACCACCATGCGGAGCTTGTCGAGGCGGAGCGTGCCGCGGCGGAGGTGGTCCATGATCCGGCCGGGAGTGCCCACGACGACGTGGACGCCGCGCTCCAGCCGCCGCTGCTGGACGTCGAGAGACTGGCCGCCATAGACCGGCAGGACGACCAACCGCTGGAGATACTTGCCGTAGGTGTGGAGCGCCTCCGCCACCTGGATCGCCAGCTCCCGCGTGGGAGTGAGCACCAGCGCCTGGACGTTGCGGTCCGCCGGATCGATCGCCTGGAGGAGCGCGAGCCCGAACGCGGCGGTCTTGCCCGTGCCGGTCTGCGCCTGGCCGATGAGGTCGCGCCCGGCGAGGAGGGGGGGGATGGCGACGGACTGGATCGGCGTCGGGGCTTCATAGCCAACCTCCGCGATGGACCGCAGGAGCGGGTCGCTCAGGCCGAGATCCTGGAAGGTTTCGACGGGCGGCGGGGCGGGAACGGGCGGCTCGGGCGGAGTCTTCATGGAGAGCTTTATACCACCCCTCTTCTCGCTTCGCCTGAGAGGAACCAGCCCGGCGGCTCGTTGGAGAGGTTGAAGAGAAAGGAGACGAGCCATGAAGAAGAAGACCCCGCAGAAGCTACAGCTCCAGCGCGAGACCTTGCAGCAGCTCGACGCCGCCACCCTCGGCCAGGCCCAGGGAGGGGCGTACCCAACGGTCGTGCTGCCTTCGGATGCGTGCCCGGTTCCGAGGGGCGGGTAACGAGGCAGCCTCACTCACCGAGCTTCGACAGGAGGAACGAAACCAGGAAGCCCAGGACGGTGATCAAGCCGGCGAGATCATGGGCTTCCTGGAACGCTTCGGGGATCATGGTGTCCACGAGCATGGCCATGATCGCCCCGGCAGCCACGGCCGTGGTCGCGGCGATGACCTCCGGCGAGAAACCCCGAAACACTGTATAGCCGAGGATCGAGGCAAGCCCCGAAATGGCGGCGATGCCTCCCCAGACGCTGAAGATATAAGCCTTCGAGCGTCCCGCCTGCTTCATGCCCGCCGCGCTGGACAACCCCTCGGGAATGTTGGACAGGAAGACCGCCGTCACAGCAACCCAGCTCACCACCCCGCCTGCGAGGAGGCTCAGACCGATCACGATCGATTCCGGGATCCCGTCCAGCAGGGCGCCCACGGCAATGGCCATGCCGCTGCCGCCGTGCTCTTCCTCGGAGGGCTGATGCTCGCCGGAACGCTTGCGGTGTTTGGCCCCCTGCCTCGCGAGGAGCCAATTGACCAGCGTGTAGATCAGGCCTCCCCCGAGAAAGCCGATGGCGGTCGACCCGAAGCCTCCACGCTTGAAAGCCTCGTTCATCAGCTCGAACGACAGCGCCGAGACCAGCACGCCGCTGCCGAAGGCCATGATCGCGGCGACGACTCTCTGCGGGACACGGAGAAAGTAACCGACCACCGCGCCGATCAACAGGGCTCCCCCGGCCAGGAAGCCCCAGAGACCGGCGATCAGCCAGACCGGCATCAGTGAGCCGCTCGCGCGCTGCCCATCAGCTCGTCCATCGCCGGCCGGAGCGTTTCGATGAACTGCTCGGTCTGCTCGATCTGCTCGACCACGGGGGCCATGGAGCTGACGATCTCGCCCGGGCTGAACTGGGTCGCGGTGACGCGGCCAAGGATGACTTCAAATACATCAGTGAACACCCCGAGCTGCGCCACCACGTGCTGGTCGCGCTCGCGGCATTCGCGCAGCAGATCGCGCTGCTTTTCCAGGATGGCGATGTGCCACTCCCGGGTCTTGGCCGTGGACGGTTCCTGTTCCGCCAGCTCGCGGAGACGCGCGATCTTGCCTTCGACCTCCGCCAGCCGCCGCTCGAAGCTGGGCAGCCCGCGCGGCTCCTCCTCCGGAGCGTCCGGACGCGCCACCCAGGCCGGAGCGGCCTTACCGACACGCTGCCAGCGGTCCGCCTCGAAGCCGGCGGGCGGCGGCGCGGTCACAGCCCACCCAGGGAGAGAAGGCTGTGCGATGGACGAAGGGGCCGGGGCGTGCGGGATCACGCCATCCGCGTCGCCGCCGACCCGGATGTTGTTGAGGATCTGGAGGTAGTTGATCCGCTCGCGGACGAACTGGAGATAGGAGCCGAGCATACCGTCGAGCTGCCCGATCATCTCCTCGCGGGTCACCGCCTCCACCTGCGCGCGCTCGCGGGCGACGCGGGCCACCCGGTCGCGGATCTCGACCAGGCGGCGATAGATCTGCAGGTAGTCCGGGAGCATGCCGCTCTGGATCCAGCCGCGCAGCGGTGGCTCGTCGAGCTGCGCCCCGACCTCCTGGACGACCTGGGCCCGCTCGGCCGTGGCCTGCGCCTCCCTCTCCTTACGCACGTCCGCCAGCGCCGCCTCGCGGTAGCGGGAGCTGCGCGAGCCAGCCAGCACCCAGGCCAGGGACAACCCCGCGCCGACGGACAAGGGCCAGGCGCTGTGCAGCCACACCGCGGTCCCCGCCGTCCCGGCCCAGGTGGCGAGCACGACGGGCGACAGGGCGGCTTTGAGGGCGATGCGCTTCCAGAGATCGGTGGCGTCCACGCGGGAAGTCTATCCTCCTCGCAGCTCCGCGGTATCCGGTGGTCTAAGCTTCCGGCATGCCGGAGAGCCGTCTTCCCATCGCGGTCGTGGGCGCCGGAGCCGCCGGGCTCCTCGCGGCGATCACCTCCGCCGGCGCGGGCCGGCGCGTGCTGCTGCTGGAGCGCACGCGCGATGGCGGACGCAAGATCCTGGTGAGCGGCGGCGGCCGGTGCAACGTCCTGCCGTCGCAGCTCGAGCCGGCGCGGTTCGTCACCGGCTCCTCTCCCAACACGCTGCGCAAGATGCTGCTCTCCTGGCCGCTCGCCGAGCAGCGGCGCTTCTTCGAGGAGGAGGTGGGCTTGGAGCTGGTCCTGGAGCCGGAGACCGGCAAGCTCTTTCCCGCGTCGAACAGTGCCCGCCAGGTGCGCGACGGTCTCGTCGCCCTGGCCCGGCGCCGCGGCGTCGAGATCCGCTTCGACGTCCTGGTGGATGCTCTGACGCCACGGCCGGACGGTGTGTGGTCGATCGGGCTGCGCGACGGCGGTGAGATCCTGGCCGCGTCCGTGATCGTAGCTACCGGCGGAACGTCGCTGCCGGGCACCGGGAGCGACGGGCTCGGTTTCGAAATGGTCCGCGGCCTGGGCCATACGATCCATCCCACCTACCCCGCCCTGACGCCGCTGACCGTGGAGCCGCCCCGGCACGCGGAGCTC
>DATFPH010000305.1:0-5985 GCA_035264905.1 Thermoanaerobaculia bacterium | reverse complement strand
CGGGTTTCGACGGCTCCCCCGCCGGCGACCTGCTGCTCAAGGTCGAAATCCTGCCCGATCCGCGGTTCCGGATCGACGGCTCCGACCTCCACACGACGGTCCCGGTGACCCCGTGGGAGGCGGCGCTCGGCGGCGAGGCCGAGGTGGAGACCCCGACCGGCCGCCTGCGGGTGCGCATCCCCGCCGGCTCGTCCTCGGGGCGCAAGATCCGCCTGCGCGAGCGGGGGTTGTCCGCGGCGGGCGGCACCAAGGGGGACCTGTACGCCGAGTTCAGGATCATGATCCCCGAGCAGTTGTCGGACCGCGAGCGGGCTCTGTTCGAGGAGCTCGCGGAAGCATCGGAATTTCGGGCGAGAGCCTGAAGGAGGGTAGCAAATGGACATCAATAAGCTGACCCAGAAATCACAAGAGGCGCTCTCGAGCGCCCAGACCAAAGCGCTCCGTTATGGGCATCAGGAGGTGGAAGCGGAGCATCTTCTCCTCGCCCTCCTCGAGCAGCCTGAGGGGCTCGTGCCCCGCCTGCTCGCCCGGATGGACGTGCCGACCGCCTCGCTGGTCGCCGAGCTGGAGCGCGAGCTGTCGCGCCGGCCCAGCGTCTCCGGCCCCGGCGTCGAGGCCGGCAAGATCTATGTCTCCAACCGGCTGCAGAAAGTCTTCCTGCGTGCCGAGGACGAGGCCAAGCGCCTGAAGGATGAATACGTCTCGGTCGAGCATCTGGTGCTCGCCATGATCGAGGAGGGCTCCTCGATGCCGGCCGGCCGCGTGCTCAACCAGTTCGGCGTCACGCGCGACCGCTTCCTGGCCGCACTGACCGCCGTCCGCGGCAACCAGCGGGTGACCAGCGCTAGCCCCGAGGCGGCGTACGAGGCGCTCGACAAGTATGGCGTCGACCTGGTCGCCCAGGCGCGGCGCGGCAAGCTCGACCCGGTGATCGGCCGCGACGCCGAGATCCGGCGGGTGATCCGCATCCTGTCGCGCAAGACCAAGAACAATCCGGTGCTGATCGGCGAGCCGGGCGTTGGCAAGACCGCCATCGTGGAAGGCCTCGCCCAGCGCATCGTGCGCGGCGACGTGCCCGAGTGGCTCAAGGACCGCTCGGTCTTCTCGCTCGACATGGGCGCGCTTTTGGCCGGCGCCAAATACCGCGGCGAGTTCGAGGAGCGCTTGAAGGCCGTGCTCAACGAGATCAAGCAGGCCGAGGGGCGGATCCTCCTCTTCATCGACGAGCTCCACACGATCGTCGGCGCCGGCAAGACCGAGGGCTCGACCGACGCGGGCAACATGCTCAAACCCATGCTCGCCCGCGGCGAGCTGCACTGCATCGGCGCCACCACGCTCGACGAGTACAGGAAGCACATCGAGAAGGACGCGGCCCTGGAGCGGCGCTTCCAGCCGGTGCTGGTCGAGCCGCCGACCGTGGAGGACACGGTCTCGATCCTCCGCGGCCTGCGCGAGCGCTTCGAGGTGCACCACGGCGTGCGCATCCAGGACAACGCCCTTGTCGCCGCGGCGGTCCTCTCGAACCGCTACATCACCGACCGCTTCCTGCCCGACAAGGCGATCGACCTGATCGACGAGGCCTCGGCCATGCTGCGCACGGAGATCGATTCCATGCCGCAGGAGCTCGACGAGGTGACCCGCCGCGTCATGCAGCTCGAAATCGAGGAAGCCGCGCTCAAGAAGGAGAAGGACAAGGCGAGCCAGGACCGGCTGGAGCAGCTCCGCCGCGAGTTGGCGGACCTCAAAGCTCAGGCCGACGCGATGCGCGCGCAATGGGAGGGCGAGAAGGGGACGATCGAAGAGGTCCGCACCCTGCGCGAGCAGCTCGAGCAGGTGCGCCTGGAGATCGAGAAGGCCGAGCGCAATTACGACCTGAACAAGGGCGCGGAGCTGCGCTACGGGAAGCTCCCGCAGCTCGAGCGGGAGATCAAGGAGAAGGAGGCGCAGCTCGCCGCGAAGCAGCAGAGCGGCGGCCAGCTCCTGCGCGAGGAGGTCACCGAAGAGGAAGTGGCCGAGATCGTCTCGAAATGGACGGGCATCCCGGTGACCCGGCTGGTCGAGGGCGAGCGGGAGAAGCTGCTGCGCATGGAGGAGCTTCTCCACCGCCGGGTCGTGGGGCAGGACGAGGCGGTGCGGCTGGTCTCCGACGCGGTCATCCGCGCCCGGGCCGGCATCAAGGACCCGCGGCGTCCGATCGGCTCGTTCATCTTCCTGGGCCCGACGGGCGTAGGCAAGACCGAGCTCGCCAAGACGCTGGCGCAGACGCTCTTCGACAGCGAGGAAAACCTGATCCGCATCGACATGAGCGAGTACATGGAGCGGCACACCGTCTCGCGGCTGATCGGCGCCCCCCCGGGCTACATCGGCTACGACGAGGGCGGGCAGCTCACCGAGGCGGTGCGCAGGAAGCCCTACACCGTCATCCTGTTCGACGAGATCGAAAAGGCGCACCACGACGTGTTCAACGTGCTCCTGCAGATCCTCGACGACGGGCGGGTGACCGACTCGCAGGGGCGCACGGTGGACTTCAAGAACACCGTGATCATCATGACCTCGAACATCGGCTCGCCGCATCTGCTCGAAGGGGTGACCCCCGCGGGTGAGATCACCGAGCCGGCGCGGCAGGCCGTGATGCGGGAGCTGCGGAGCCACTTCCGGCCCGAGTTCCTGAACCGGGTGGACGACATCGTGCTCTTCAAGCCGCTGACGCTCCCCGAGATCGAGCTCATCGTCGACCTGCTGACCGAGGACCTGCGGCGCCGCTTGGCCGACCTCGGCGTGCGCCTGGAGCTGACCGAGCCCGCCCGCGAGCTCGTGGCGAGGGAAGGTTACGACCCTGTCTACGGCGCCCGGCCGCTCAAGCGCTTCCTGCAGCACGAGCTGGAGTCGAAGATCGCCCGCGCCCTGGTGGCCGGCACGGTCACCGACGGCTCGGTGGTGCGGGTGGACGTGCGGGGCGGCGCGTTGGCGGTGGATATCGAGGTGCCAAAGCCCCAGGAGGCGGAGGTGGGGGTGGGGGTGTGACGAGCCCCAAAAAGCCCGGCCGCGAAGCCGGGCTTTTTTCTCGTCAAGCGACAGCCATGCTATACTTTCTTGGATGACGATCAGGATGCCGCAGTTCGGTAACAGTCCGGGGCCTTTCCGTGCGGATCAGCTTCGGCCCGGAGATTCCTACGAGCTGTCCAACGGTCACCCGATTCGCTGCCTGCCGGCTGGTAGCCGGCGAGGAATGGCTATCAGCATCGGAAGCAGCGTGCTCGCCAGCGATCCCGCGGTGGAGGATGTCGGTAACAACGTCGGCTTCTCCCCGTCTCCCGAGATCCTCCGCGCCCCCGATCTTTCCGTCGGAGAGATGCCCGACCAGCCGGGCTGGGTCCAGGGCGCTCCTCCACTGGCCGTCGAGTACGCCGACACCGGCCAGGACGAGGATGAGCTGCAGACCAAGATCCAGGAGCTCTTCGCCGCCGGCACCCGCTACATCTGGGTGGTGCGGCTGAACGGTCCGCGGCGGGTCGAGGTGCATCAGCCGGGGTCGAAGTTGCGCACCGCGAACGCCGGCGATCAGCTCGAAGCCCCGGGGATCCTCGCCAACCCGGTGCCGGTGGAGGCGCTTTGGGATCGCGAAGTGGCACGCCAGGTGATCTTCCGCAACCTCCTCCAGCGCCAGGGGTATGCGAGCCTGGACGAGGTCCGTACCGAGGGCGAGGCGCAGGGAGAGATCCAGGGTTTGCGCAAGGCAGTCGTCGCGGTCTTGCTGGGTCGGGGTCTTGTCGTCGGCGACGACCTGAGAGCAGCCCTCGACCAGTGCGGCGACCCCGCCACTCTCGAAACCGTTCTCGGCCAAGCGGCCGCCGCCTCGGCAGCCGACATCCTCGCGATGCTCCGGACGTGAGCCGAGCCGGGCCGCAGGCGCGCGCAAGGCTGCCCCTCTGCGAGAAGCCGGACTCCGTGTCTGGATGCGCGAAGAGGACCTACACGAAGAGGACGTAGATCTTGGTTCTCCCTGGCGTGAAGCAACCGTTAAGGTGCTTTGAGCCAGCGACGTGGTCCTCGTTCTGCTGTCAAGTCGACGACGACGAGGACGATCGCGACCTGTCGATTGTTACGCAGATCCTCCGCGACGAGGCAACCGGCGAGGAGAAACTGCGTAAGGAGCCCGACCCGGACCCCTTCCCTTGGAACAAGCTCTTTCGTATGCGGCTACGGCACCAACCGTGGACGCCAGGCGCACGCCGGCTTCGAGACCTATACCGTCCGCGACGCGGTTCGCACCCTCTTCGACGACGATGCGTCGCTGCAAAACCCCGAGCTGGTGCTGCTGCGCCAGAGCCCGGACCTTCGGCAGGAAACGACCTCGACCGCTTCGCCGAGCTGCGCGGCAAAGCCGAGCGCACCGCCGAGGAGGAGACCGAGCTCGCGCGCCTGTCGGAACGGCTCGGCCAGAGCCTGCGATCCGGCGAGCGGCCGTTCGAACAAGCTGTGGAAGCCGCGGTCGACAAGACACTACGCGAGATGAACACATCCGCCGATCCGGAGCTGCTCGATCTAGAAACCAAACGGCAGCTCCGCGAGCTGTTCCGGCCTTCGCCGGCGCAACGCGTTCCCTTCCTGCCTTCATCGCCATTACTGGATTAGGCGAAGGACTGTGGGTGAAACGTTACAGACAGCCGTGACAAGATAGCGGGACTGGAGAAAGGATCTGTTATGGGCTCTGAAGCTCCCCGCCGTCTTCCCCGCCGCGCCCTGACCCTCGGGCTGCTGGTCACGATGCTGCTGCCGCTCACCGTGCGCTCGCAAGAGGCGCCGGGAAGCTACGATGCGCTGGTCACCCTCTTTGCGCAGTGGCGGGCATTCGAGAAGCCGCCATTGCGCGATGGAGCGCCCGACTATGGGGCAACGGCCATGGCGGCTCAGCACGAGGGTCTGCGCTCTCTCCAGGCCCGGTTGCGGGCGATCGATCCGAGCGGGTGGCCCATCCCGCAGCAGGTGGAATACCACCTCGTGCGGGCCGAGATGAATGGGCTCGACTTCAACCACCGGGTGCTCCGCCCCTGGGCCCGCGACCCGGCCTTCTACCTTTCGGTGTGGAGCGAGCAGAGCGACACGCCAGCCCATGAGGGACCGACCCACCACGCCGCGATCGACCTGTGGACGTACACCTTCCCGCTGACGGCGGCGGACGAGGCGAAGCTGGCTGCCGAGCTGCGGACGATCCCTCTCCTCCTCCGGCAGGCACGGCAGAACCTGACGGGCAATGCCCGCGAGCTCTGGCTGACGGGCATCGGGACGATGCGCGGCCAGGTGGCGGCGCTGGAGGATCTGCAGCGGCGCACCGCCGGTGCCGGCAAGGCCTTCACGGGCGCCACGGCCGCGGCCCTGCGGTCGACGCAGGACTTCGTCGCCTGGCTCGAAGAGCAGGCGCCTTCGAAGACCGGCCCGTCGGGGATCGGCAAGGAGAACTACAACTGGGCGTTGCGCAACGTCCACCTGATTCCGATGACCTGGGACGACGAGGTCCGTCTGCTGCGGCGGGAGCTCGATCGCGCCCACGCCTCTCTCCACCTCGAAGAGCAGCGCAACAGAAATCTTCCGTCCCTGACCGCCATCGCCACCCCCGAGGAGTACGCGCGGCGGGCCAACGAGGCGGTGACCAAATACCTGGCTTTCCTGAAGCGGAACGAGATCATGCCGATCCGCGGCTCCATGGATCCGGCGCTGCGCGCCCATCTCGGCGCCTTCGTGCCCCTCGAGTCGCGCAACTTCTTCCAGATCGTCACCCACTACGAGCCCATGGCGCTGTATACCCACTTCTACCACTGGTGGGACATCGCGCGCATGCGGGAGGAGCCGAACCCCAGCCCGGTCCGCCGCGGCCCCCTGCTCTACAACATCTTCGCCGGCCGGTCCGAGGGACTCGCCACCGGGGTCGAGGAGATGATGATGCACGCCGGCCTCTACGACGACAACCCGCGGGCGCGCGAGATC
>DATFPH010000304.1:0-5559 GCA_035264905.1 Thermoanaerobaculia bacterium | reverse complement strand
CCTGGGACGGATCGATCAGCAGGTCAAAGTGCGGGGTTTCCGCATCGAGCCTGGGGAGGTGGAGGCGGCGCTTCTGGGCTGTCCGGGGGTGGCGGCGGCGGCGGTCGTGGTCCAGCGGCACGGCACAGGCGACGAGCGGCTGGTGGCCTATGTGGCGGGCGAGGCGGGCTTGCGGAGCGCCGAGTTGCGCCGGTTCGCCGAGTCGCGGCTTCCTTCCTACATGGTGCCGAGCCGCTTCGTCTGCCTGGATCGGCTGCCCCTGACGCGGCACGGCAAGGTGGACCGGCGCGCTCTGTCCGAGCTGGAGACCCAGAAGGCGGCGGAGGAGTCCGCAGCGTTGCAGGCGCAGGCGCTCCCGGCCGGCTTGGAGGGCCTGGTCACCGCGGTGTTCCAGGAGGTGCTCGGAGTCGAGAAGGTCGGGCTCGGCGACAACTTCTTCGACCTGGGTGGGCACTCGCTGCTGCTGGCCGAGGTGCAGAGCCGGCTCTCCAAGCAACTGGGCGAGGAGGTGCCGCTGCTGGAGATCTACCGCAACCCCAACGTCGGCGCTCTCGCCCGCGCGCTCGCGGCGCGGCGGCAGCCCGCCCTGGCGGAGGCCGCGGTGGTCGAGCCGCCGGCGCGGCCGGGAGAACGGGCGGTCGCGATCATCGGTATGGCCGGGCGCTTCCCGGGGGCGGCCGACCTCTCGGCCTTCTGGCGCAACCTCCGCGACGGGATCGAGTCGATCTCGTTCTTCACCGACTTCGAGCTCGACCGGGACGGGGTCAGCCGCGAGCTGCGGCGGCACCCCGGCTACGTCCCCGCCGCGGGAGTGCTGGCGGACGCCGAGCTCTTCGACGCCGGCTTTTTCGACATCGGGCCGCGCGAGGCGCAGGTCATGGATCCGCAGCAACGGGTGCTCCTGGAATGTGCCGCCGAGGCGCTGGAGAGCGCCGGTTACGGAGCGGGCAGCCCGGCGGCCGAGGTGGTGCGCATCGGCGTCTTCGCCGGCGGCGGCACGAGCACCTACGCCCTCAACAACCTGGTCGGGCACCCGGATCTCGACGCCCTGGAAATGTCGCTCGGCAACGACAAGGACTTCCTCGCCACCCGCCTCTCCTACAAGCTCGACCTCAAGGGGCCGGCGCTGACCGTGCAGACCGCGTGCTCGACCTCGCTCGTGGCGGTGCACCTGGCGGTGCGGAGCCTGCTCGACGGCGAGTGCGACCTGGCGGTGGCGGGTGGGGTGGGCGTCTCGTCTTCGCAAACCGAGGGGTATGTCTACCAGGAGGGGGGCGTCGCCTCGCCGGACGGTCACAACCGGGCATTCGAGGCGCGCGCCAAGGGGACGGTCAACGGCAACGGCGCCGGGGTGGTGGTGCTCAAGCCTCTCGCCCGGGCGGTGGCTGACGGCGACCCGATCCACGCCGTCGTCCTCGGCTCGGCGCTCAACAACGACGGGGCCGGCAAGGTGGGTTTCACCGCGCCTTCGGAGGAGGGGCAGGCGAAGGCCATCGCCGCCGCGCAGGCGGCGGCGGGGGTGTCGCCGGAGGGCATCGGCTACGTCGAGGCGCACGGCAGCGCCACGCCGGTCGGCGATCCGATCGAGATCGCGGCGTTGACCCGGGCCTTCCGGGCCGGCACGGCGCGGCAGGGGTTCTGCGCCGTCGGTTCGGTGAAGACCAATATCGGCCACACCGGCTCGGCTGCCGGGATCGCCGGCCTGCTGAAAGCCGTGCTGGCCTTGGAGCACCGGCAGATCCCGGCGAGCCTGCACTACGAGCGGCCCAATCCGCGGATCGACTTCGCCTCGAGCCCGTTCTACGTCAACCGGGAGCTGGCCGAGTGGCCGGCGGGCGAGGGGCCTCGGCGGGCGGGGGTGAGCTCTTTCGGCCTGGGCGGCACCAACGTCCACGTCATCGTCGAGGAAGCGCCCGCGCGGCCGGAGACGGAGCCGTCTCGCCCGTGGCAGCCGCTCGTGCTGTCGGCGCGCACAGAGACGGCCCTGGAGGCGGTGACCGACCGTCTGGTCGCGCATCTCGCGGAGCATCCGGAGGAGGATCTGGCGGATGTCGCCGCGACGCTCGCGACCGGCCGCAAGGGGCACGCCTGGCGGCGGGCGGTGGTCTGCCGCGACGGGCGGGACGCGCGGGAGGTGCTCGCGGCGCGCGACCCGCGGCGGCTTCTCTCGGGAACGGTGGACGGCGCGAGCCGGCCGGTGGCGTTCCTCTTCTCGGGGTTGGGCGAGCAGTATCCGGCGATGGCGGCCGGGCTCTATCGCGACGAGCCGGCCTTCCGCGAGCGGTTGGACCGCTATGCCGCGGCGCTTGCGCCGGTCCTCGGGGTCGATCCGCTGGCGGTGCTCTTCGCGGGTGCGGACCGCGAGGAGGCGGAGACGGCGGCGGTCGGTCCCGACCTGCGGCGGATGCTCGGGCGAGCAGGGAGTGGAACGGGCGGCGCGTCCCGGGAGGCGGAGCGGTTGGCGCGCACGGCGGTGTCGCAGCCGGTGCTCTTCGCGGTCGAGCTGGCGCTCGCCGGGCTCTGGCGGGAGTGGGGCATCGAGCCCCAGGCGATGCTCGGCTACAGCCTGGGCGAGTATGTGGCGGCCTGCGTGGCCGGGGTGTTCTCCGCCGAGGACGCGTTGCGGCTGGTGGCGGAGCGTGCGCGGCGGATCGACGCCCTGCCGGCGGGGGCGATGCTCGCCGTGCCGCTGGCGTCGGAGGAGCTGCGGCCGCTGCTGGCAGGGGATGTGTGGGTTGCAGCGGTCAACGGACCGCGGCTCACCGTGGTCTCGGGCACCCCGCAGGCGGTCGCGGAGCTCGCGCCCCGGCTCGGCGCCCATGGGATCGCCAGCCGGCCGCTCGCCACGACGCACGCCTTCCACTGCCCCCTGCTCGAGCCGGTGGCGGCGGCGCTGGTGGATCTGCTGCATCAGGTTCCGCTCGCGGCGCCCCGCATCCCGTACCTGTCCAACCTGACCGGGACCTGGATCACCGCGTCCCAGGCGACCGATCCGGACTACTGGGCGGCGCAGCTCTGCCGGCCGGTGCAGTTTGCTTCCGGGGTGGCCGAGCTGTGGCGGGAGCCGGGGCGGGTGCTGCTGGAGATCGGGCCGGGAGCGAGCCTGTCGTCTCTCGCCTTGCAGCAAGCGGCTGGGAGCGCCGCGGCGGCCGATCCGGTGGCGGTCTCTTCGCTGCCGGGAGCCTATGAGCGGCAGCCGGACTGCGCCCATCTGTTGGGCACCGTGGCGAAGCTCTGGCTCTCCGGGGTCCGCCTCGACTGGCGGGCGGTCTGGGGCCGGGAGCGGCGCCGCCGACTCCCCCTCCCCAGCTATCCCTTCGAGCGGCGGCGGTATTGGATCGAGCGCATGGGGCCGGCCCTCGGTCAGGTGCCGCCTCTCGTGGTGCTCGTGAAGGAGACCGGCCTCGGCGAGTCTATCGCGGCGCGGCTGCGGCAGGCAGGGGCGCGGGTGATGGAGGTGACGGCCGGCGACGACAACGTCGACGTCGACATCGACCGGCTGCTTGCGGCCCTCGGCCTGGAGGGGCGGCCGGAACTGGTCTCCGCATCCCCGCAATCGACCGGGGGCTTCCCGGGGACGCTCCACGGCCGGCCGAACCTCAAGAACCCCTACGTCGCTCCGGAGAGCGAGATCGAGAGGCATCTGGCCGTGATCTGGCAGGAGCTTCTGGGCATCGACCCGATCGGCGTCCACGACAGCTTCTTCGATCTCGGCGGCGACTCGCTCCAGGCCGTGCAGGTGATCGCTCGGGTGCGCGGCGCCTGGGGTGTCGAGATCGGTCCGGGGGCTCTCTTCGAGGCCCCGACGCCCCAGACGCTCGCCGCTGCGGTGCAGGCTCTGCAGCCGGCCGGCGAGACCGCGGCCGGGAAGCCCGAGATCGTGCCGGTACCGCGGCAGGAGGCGGCCGACCTGCCGTTGTCCTTCGCGCAGCAGCGGATGTGGTTCATCGACGAATTGGAAGGCGGCCCTCTCTACAACGTGCCGCTCGCGCTGCGAGTTTCGGGAGAGCTTTCGGTCGCTGTGCTGTCGCGGGTGTTGGGGGAGGTGGTGCGCCGGCACGAGGCTCTGCGGACGGTGTTTCCCGGAGTGGAAGGCCGGGCGCGGCAGGTGATTCTGCCACCTGCCGGTTGCGCGGTTCCCCTGGTGGACCTGACGGGCCTTGCGCCAGCGCTGCGCCAGCCGATGGCGGAGGCCCTGGTGAAGGAAGATGTGCGCCGGCCGTTCGATCTGGCGCGGGGGCCGCTCTTGCGAGCCGGGCTCTGGCGTCTGGGCGAGGGGGAGCACGTGCTGCTGCTCAACCTCCATCACATCGTGAGCGACGGCTGGTCCCTGGGAGTGCTGATGCGGGAGATGTCGGCTCTCTACGCGGCGTTCGCCGCGGGGCAACCCTCTCCTCTGGCCGAGCTGCCGGTGCAGTACGCGGACTTCGCGGCCTGGCAGCGGAGCTGGCTCGCCGGCGGTGTGCTGGAAGGGGAGCTCCAATACTGGCGCGACCGTCTTGCGGGCGCGCCGCCGGTTCTCGACCTGCCGGCCGACCGGCCCCGCCCCGCGGTGCAGAGCTTCCGCGGCGCGGACCGCTTTCTGACCCTGCCGCCGGAGCTCTCGGAGGCTCTCACCGCTCTCTCGCGGCGGGAGGGAGCGACTCTCTTCATGACGCTGGTCTCGGCTCTCGGCGTGCTGCTGTCGCGCTTTTCGGGTCAGGCCGATCTCACGCTGGGCACTCCCGTGGCCGGCCGCCATCACCTGGAGACCGAGAGCCTGATCGGGCTTTTCGTCAATACCCTGGTGCTGCGGCACGATCTGTCGGCCGAGCCCTGCTTCACCGAGCTGTTGTCGCGGGTGCGCCGGGAGGCGCTCGCCGCGTATGCCCATCAGGATCTGCCGTTCGAAAAGCTGGTGGAGGATCTTGCGCCGGAGCGGAGCCTGGCCCATTCGCCGCTGTTCCAGGTGCTGTTCGCATGGCAGAACCTGGCGGTGGGAGAGATCGCGCTGCCGGGTCTTCGTCTGGTTCCCCTGGAGCTCTTGGAGGAGGGTGCCAAATTCGATTTGAGCCTGTCGCTCCACGAGGTCGGCTCCGGGATCGCGGGCTCGATCTCCTATGCCCGGGATCTGTTCGATGCTCCGACGATCGACCGGCTGGCCACGGCCTATTCGGCTCTGCTTTCGGCGGTGGTCGAACAACCCGAGCTGCCGGTCTCGCAGCTGTCGCTTCTGGGGTCCTTGGAGCGGCATCAGCTTTTGGTCGAGTGGAACGATGTTGCGGCCCTGGCGCCGGCGGATACGACCTTGCATGGGCTGTTCGCGGCGCAGGCGGCGCGGACTCCCCAGGCGGTGGCGCTGGTGGAGGGGAGCACCGGCGAGCGCTGGACCTACCGCGAGCTGGACCTGTGGTCCGACAGCCTGGCGTACCGGCTGGTCGATCTCGGGGTCGGCCCGGAGGTGCGGGTCGGGGTCTGCCTGCCCCGTACGCCTCTGCTCGTCGCCACGCTTCTGGGGGTGCTCAAGGCCGGCGGCGCGTATGTGCCTCTCGATCCCGAGTACCCGCGGGAGCGGCTGGA
>DATFPH010000303.1:0-6627 GCA_035264905.1 Thermoanaerobaculia bacterium | reverse complement strand
CTGGACCGGGCAGGCCACCTCACACCTCTCGGGTCCGCCGGGCATCTGCACGTCGGCGGGGCCGGGCTCGCGCGCGGCTATCTCGACCGGCCGGAGCTGACGGCGGAGCGGTTCGTGCCGGACCCGACGGGTGCGGAGCCTGGAGCCCGGCTCTACCGCACCGGGGATCTGGCCCGTTTCCTGGGGGATGGCAGGCTGGACTACCTGGGCCGCATCGATCACCAGGTGAAGCTGCGCGGCTACCGGATCGAGCTCGGCGAGATCGAGGCGGTGATGCGGCAGTGCCCTGGAGTGCACGAAGCCGCGGTGGTGCTGCTCGAAGGCCGGGGCGGCGGCGAGGACCGCCGGCTGGCGGCCGTCTACACGGCGGGCGAGGGCGGTGCGCCCTCGTCCGGTGAGCTGCGGCACTTCCTGGCGCGGCGGCTGCCGGCGTACATGGTGCCGTCGCAATTTGAGGTGCTCGCCGCGCTGCCGCTGACGCCGAGCGGCAAGGTGGACCGCCGGGCGTTGCCGGCTCTGCTCGCTGCCGGCGGCGCGGCCGAGGGGGAGCGGCACGAGGAGCACATGCCGCCGCGCGGCCCGGTCGAAGAGATGCTCGCAGGGATCTGGGAGGAGATCCTGGGGCGGGAGCGGGTCGGGGCCGAGGACAACTTCTTCGCCCTGGGCGGACACTCTCTCCTTGCCACGCAGCTGGTCTCGCGGATGCGGGCGGCCTTCGGAGTCGAGCTGCCTCTGCGGGTGGTCTTCGAGCACCCGACCGTCGCCGGCCTGGCCCAGGAGGTCGAGCAGGCGTCACGCCTGGGTGGCGACACGCCGCCGCCGCCGCCGCCGCTCATCCGGATCGATCGCGGCACGGATCTGCCGCTCTCTTTTGCCCAGCAGCGGCTATGGTTCATCGACCAGCTGGAGGGCGGCTCTCTCTACAACGTGCCGGTCGCTCTGCGGATGAGCGGGGAGCTGTCGGTCAGGGTGCTGTCGCGGGTGTTCGCGGAGGTGGTGCGGCGGCACGAGGTCCTGCGGACGGTGTTTCGCGGCGACGGCGGACAGGCGCGGCAGGTGATCCTGCCGCCGGGCGATTTTGCCCTTCCTCTGGTGGACCTGACGGGCCTCTCCCCGGCGCTGCGGGAGCCGGCGGCGATGGGCCTGGCGATGGAGGAGGCACGCCGGCCGTTCGATCTGGCGCGGGAACCGCTGTTGCGGGTGGGGCTCTGGCGTCTGGGCGAGACGGAGCACCTGATGCTCGTCGCCATGCACCACATCGTCAGCGACGGCTGGTCGCTGGGGGTGCTGGTGCGGGAGGTGACGGCTCTCTACACGGCGTTCTCTCTCGGTTTGCCGTCGCCTTTGGCCGAGCTGCCGGTTCAATATACGGACTTCGCGGCCTGGCAGCGGAGCTGGCTTGCCGGGGACGTGCTGGAAGGGGAGCTCCAGTATTGGCGCGATCGTCTCTCCGGCGCGCCGCCGGTTCTCGAGCTGCCAACCGACCGGCCGCGCCCCGCGGTGCAGAGCTTCCGCGGCGCGGTCCGCCCCCTGTCGCTGTCGCCAGGGCTCTCCGCGGCTCTCGCGTCCCTCTCCCGGCGGGAGGGAGCGACGCTCTTCATGACGCTGGTTTCGGCTCTCGGCGTGCTGCTGTCGCGCTTTTCGGGTCAGGCCGATCTCACGCTGGGCACGCCCGTGGCGGGCCGTCATCGCCTGGAGATCGAGAGCCTGATCGGGTTTTTCGTCAACACCCTGGTGCTGCGGCCCGATCTGTCGGCCGCGCCGCGCTTCACCGAGCTCGTGTCGCGGGTGCGCCGGGAGGCGCTCGCCGCGTATGCGCACCAGGATCTGCCATTCGAGAAGCTGGTCGAGGATCTAGCGCCGGAGCGGAGCCTGTCTCATACGCCGCTGTACCAGGTGATGTTCGCGTGGCAGAACGCGGCGGTGGGGGAGCTCGCGCTGCCGGGGCTGCGGCTGGTTCCTCGGGAGCTTCTGGAAGAGGTCGCCAAATTCGATTTGAGCCTGTCGCTCCACGAGGCCGGTGACAGGATCGCGGGCTCTCTCTCCTACGTGCGGGATCTATTCGATGCCCCGACCGTCGATCGATTGGCGGTGGCATTCTCGGTTCTCCTGACGTCGGCGGTCGAAAATCCCGAGCTTCCGGTTTCGCAGCTGTCGCTTCTGGGGCCTGGCGAACGGCATCAACTGGTGGCCGAGTGGAACGCCACGAGCACGCACTGGCCGTCGGGCAGCACGCTGCCGGAGCTCTTCGCCCTCCAGGCGGCGGCCCACCCGCGGCGGCTCGCCTGGGTGCTCGGCGGGGAGGAGCTGAGCTACGGGGAGCTTGCCGTCCGGTCGGACGCGGTGGCTCGCTTCCTGCGCCGGCAGGCATTGGGAGCGGGGGATCTGGTGGGGCTGTGCGTAGAGCGTTCGGGCGCTCTGCTGGTGGCGATGCTGGGAATTTTGAAGGCCGGCGCCGCCTACCTGCCGCTCGATCCGGACTACCCGCGCGACCGGCTGTCGTGGATGCTGGAGGACAGCGGGGCGCCGCTGCTGCTCACCCAGGAGAGTCTCGCGCTCCGCCTGCCGCCGTCCCGGGCGCGGATGGTACGGCTCGACTCGCAATGGGAAGAGATCGCCGGTGCGGGGGACGAGCCGGTTGCCGTCCCGGGGACGAGCTCGGCGGATCTGGCCTACGTGATCTACACCTCGGGCTCGACGGGCCGGCCCAAGGGTGTGGCGGTGCCGCACCGCGCGGTCGTTCGCCTGGTCCTGGCGACGGACTACATCGATTTCGGCGATCTGGGGGGGCCCCAGCGGGTTGCGCAGCTGTCGAGCATCTCGTTCGATGCGGCGGCCTTCGAGGTCTGGGGCGCGCTGCTCTCCGGCGCGACGCTCGTGGGAGTGCCCAGGGAGACGATTTTGTCGCCGGCCGATCTGGCGGCTTTCCTGGGGGCGGCGCGGATCGACGTGGTGCTTCTCATCACTGCGCTGTTCAATCAGGTGGCGCAGCAGGCGCCGGAAATCTTCGCCGTGCTCCGCACCGTGCTGTTCGGTGGAGAGGCGGCCGACCCTGGAGCTGTGCGGAGAGCCTTGGCGAGCGGCGGGCCGGAGCGTCTGCTGCACGTCTACGGCCCGTCGGAGAACGCCACCTTGAGCACCTGGTACCGGGTCGAGGCCGTTGCCGCGAACGCGGTGACGGTGCCGATCGGACGGCCGATCGCCAACACCCGGGTGTACCTGCTGGACGCGGGGTTGCAGCCGGTGCCGTTGGGCGGCGTGGGGGAGCTGTACCTGGCCGGGGAGGGGCTGGCGCTGGGATACTGGCGCCAGCCGGAGCGGACCGGGGAACGGTTCGTCGAGAGCCAGGCGCTCCCGGGGGAGCGCCTGTACCGGACCGGGGACCTGGCGCGCTTTCTGCCCGACGGCAATCTCGAGTTCCGCGGCCGTCACGATCAACAGATCAAGCTGCGCGGTTTCCGCATCGAGCTCGGGGAGATCGAGCTGGCGTTGACGGCGGTCGAGGGAGTTGCCGAAGCGGCGGTGGTTTTGCGCGACGACCTTGCCGGAGGAAGGGGATTGGTCGCCTACCTCGTGTGCGGCGCCGGAGCCGAGCCGTCTCCGGCGGCGCTGCGGCAGGCGCTCAGGGACCAGCTGCCCGATTACATGGTGCCGGCTCACTTCGTGCCCATCGCGGCCCTGCCGTTGACGCCCAGCGGCAAGGTGGACCGAAAGTGGCTCGTGGAACGTGGGCCCTTCTCCAGTAGACCCAGCGGGACCGGCCTGTTGGCCGGCGGCGGGTCTCGGGTCGCGCCGCGCACCCCGGCCGAAGAGCTCCTGGCAGGGATTTTCGCCGCGGTCCTGGGAATCGAAAACGTCGGAGCGGAGGCTGATTTCTTCGCGCTTGGCGGACACTCCCTCCTCGCCACACAGCTGGTCTCGCAACTCCGCGCGACCTTCGAGGTGGAGCTGCCGCTGCGGGTTCTCTTCGAGCGGCCGACCGTCGCGGAGCTCGCCCATGCGGTCGAGGAGCTGCGGCGGAGCGAGACCTCGGCCGCCCATCCGCCGCTCGTGCCCGTGCCGCGGGACGGAGCCGATCTGCCGCTGTCGTTCGCCCAGCAGCGGCTGTGGTTCATCGATCAGTTGGAGGGCGGCTCGCTCTATAACGTGCCGGTCGCGCTGCGGGCGGGCGGAGAGCTGTCGATCGCGGTGCTGTCGCAGGTCTTCGAGGAGATCGTGCGCCGGCACGAGGTGCTGCGGACGGTATTCCGCGGCGAGGGCAGCCGGGTACGGCAGGTGATCCTGCCGCCGGGCGGCTTTTCGGTGCCGCTCGTGGACCTGTCCGGAGTCGCGGTGCCCGAGAGGGATGCGGCGGTGGCGAGCGGGCTCACCGGAGAGGCGGAGCGGCCGTTCGACCTGGAGCGCGGCCCGCTGCTGCGGGTGCGGGTGTGGCGGCTCGCCGCGGAGGAGCACCTGGTGCTCGTCGTCCTGCATCACATCGCCGGCGACGGCTGGTCGATGGGGGTGTTGGTGCGGGAGATGGCGGCTCTCTATCAGGCATTTTCCCTGGGGGAGGCGTCGCCTCTCGCCGAGCTGCCGGTGCAGTACGCGGATTTCGCGGTCTGGCAGCGGAGCTGGCTCTCCGGCGAGGTCTTGGCGCGGGAGCTGGCGTACTGGCGCGAGCATCTGGCCGGGGCCCCACCGGTGCTCGAATTGCCGGCCGACCGGCCGCGCCCCCTGGTGCAGAGCTTGCGCGGCCGGACGCGGCCGGTGGTGTTCGATCTGGAGCTGTCGGAGACGTTGGCGGAGCTGGCGCGGCGGCACCGGGCGACGCTCTTCATGGTGCTCACCGCGGCTTTCCAAAGCCTGCTGGCTCGGACGAGCGGCGTGCCCGAGCTTTGCCTGGGCACGCCGATCGCGGGCCGCACGAGGCGTGAAACGGAAGATCTGATCGGCTTTTTCGTCAACACCCTGGTGTTGCGCGGCGATCTTTCCGGCGATCCGTCGTTTGCCGATCATCTGGCGGCGGTGCGGTGGGAGGCGCTCGCGGCCTACGCGCACCAGGACCTGCCGTTCGAAAAGCTGGTTTCCGAGCTGGCGCCGGAACGCAGCCTGGCCCACACCCCGCTGTTCCAGGTGATGATCGCTCTCCAGAACGCGCCTTCGGGCCCTCTCGACCTGCCGGGCGTGCGGCTCGAGCCGCTTTCCTTGGAGAGCAGCGTGGCGCGGTTCGACCTGACGCTGTCGCTGACCGAGACGGCTCTCGGGCTCTCGGGGTTCGTGGAGTACGACATAGCGCTGTTCGACCCTTCGACGATCGAGCGTCTGGTCGGTCAGCTGGAGACCTTGCTGCGCAGCGCCTCGTCGAGAGCATTGAGCGCGGAGCAACGGATCTCGGAGCTTGCGCTGCTCAGCGCCGCGGAGCGCCAGCAGCTGCTCTGGGAGTGGCGGGGGGTGGAGGGGGAGGCCCCGGCGCTCAGCGTGCCGGCGCGGTTGGCGCTGCAGGCGCTGCGGACGCCGTCGGCCGTGGCGCTCGAGTGGGGAGATGCGCGGTTGACCCATGGCGAGCTGGCGCGGCGCGCGGGGTCGGTGGCGCGTCGCCTGCGCGCGGCCGGAGTGGGTACGGAAACGCGGGTGGGGCTCCTGGTCGAGCGGTCGCTCGATCTGGTGGTGGGCCTTCTGGGGATCTGGCGGGCGGGGGGGGCCGCGGTGCCGCTCGATCCAGGGCAGCCAGCGTCGCGCCTCCATCTGCTCCTCGAAGACGCCTTGCCGGCCGGTGCCTCGGCCGTGGTGTCGCAGCGCGGGCTGCTGGAGCTCCATGAATCGCTGCGGCTGGGATCGATGCCGGTCGTCTGGGTGGACGACGAGGGGGAGACCGGTCTGGAAGTCCCGCCGGCTGCCCCCGCCGCCGCGGATCTGGCCTACCTGCTCTATACGTCGGGCAGCACAGGCCAGCCGAAGGCGGTCCTGGTGGAGCACGGCAGCCTGGCGCACACCCTGGCGGCGGCGCAGGAGGTCTTCGACCTCGCGGCCGGGGAACGGATGCCGGTTTTGGCGCCGGCGACGTTCGACGCTTTCCTCCTCGAGCTCCTGATGCCGCTTTTGGGTGGCGGCACGGCGGTGCTCATCGAGAACCGGCCGGTTTTGGATATGGCGCTCCTGCTGGCGGAGCTCGAGCGATCGACGCTGCTGTTCGCGGTCCCTTCGGTGATGCGACGGCTGACGACGGCGGTTTTGGAGCGGGGCTCCCGTCTCCCGCGCCTGCGCCGGGCGTTCACCGGTGCCGAAGCGGTGGAACGGGATCTCGTGACGTCGATGCGGCAGGCGTTTGCGGGAGCGCGGATCGCGGTGCTCTACGGCCCCACGGAAGCGGCGATCTTCGCGACCTGGGAGGAGCCGGACGAGGCGTCGAACAACGGGATCGGCCGGCCGCTGCCGGGCGTGGCGCTGGAAGTGCGGGACGCCGCGGGGTCGGTGGTTCCGGCCGGCTCGGCCGGGGAGCTGTGGTTGGGCGGGCCGGGAGTGGCGCGCGGCTATCTTGGCCGTCCGGAGCTGACGGCGGAGCGTTTCGTGCCATCTTCGTCGGGCCGGGGAGAACGGCTCTACCGCACGGGGGACCGGGTCCGTTTCCATGCGACCGGCCGTCAG
>DATFPH010000302.1:0-11865 GCA_035264905.1 Thermoanaerobaculia bacterium | reverse complement strand
CCTCTTCCAGGACCGCCGTCCGGCGCTCCGGAGCCAACGCGGAAAGGTCGATCTGGCTCGCGGCGGGCTCCGACCGCGCCGCGAGATCCTGCTGCCAGGCTCCGGCGGTGTACGTAAAGCGCAGGCGCAGGGCGTCGTGATGCTCGGGCAGATGCCCGAGCGCCTGGCACAGCAACGCGCCCGTCAGCCACGGCTCCACGTCCAGCAGCAGCGCCTGGTTGAAATGCTCGGGCCGGGGCAGTTGCTGCTCGAAAAACCAGTGCTGCACAGGCGTCAGCGGCACGGCACCTGTGGCCCGCACGTCCTCGGCCTCCACTCCGGACGCCTGCGTGATCACCTCCGCCAGGGTCGCCACCGTCGGGTGCTCGAAGATCTGCCGTGGGGTCACCCGATAGCCGGCCTGGGCCAGGCGCGACATCACCTGCAGGCTGAGGATCGAGTCTCCGCCCAGGGTGAAGAAGTGATCACCGCGCCCCACGCGATCCAGATGCAGCACGTCGCGCCAGACCCCCGCGACCAGCTCCTCGGCTGCGGTCTGCGGAGCTGCGGTCTCCATGTTTCCGCCGGGCGCGGGCTCGGGAGCCGGCAACGCGCGCCGGTCGACCTTGCCGCTCGGGTTCAGCGGCAGCGTGGCCAGCGTCACGTACGCTGTCGGGACCATGAACTCGGGGAGAGTGCGGCCGAGCCAGCTTCTCAACTCGTCCGCCGCCCCGGCCACAGCCTCGGCTAGGTCGGCCTGTCGACCGGCTTGCGGGGTCAGGTAGGCGACCAGCCGGGCGGCGCCGCTGGGCTCGGTGCGCGCCACCACGACGGTCTCGCGGACGGCTGGATGGGCCGCCAGAGCCGCTTCGATCTCCCCCAGCTCGATCCGGTTGCCACGGATCTTCACCTGATGGTCGGTGCGGCCGAGGAACTCGAGCTCGCCGTCCGCCAGCCGCCGCGCCAGGTCACCGCTGCGGTAGAGTCGCGCGCCCGGCGGGCCGAAGGGGGCGGGCACGAACCGTTCGGCCGTGAGCTCGGGGCGGCCGAGATAACCGCGGGCCAGCCCCATGCCGCCGATGTACAGCTCGCCCGGGACGCCCACCGGCGTCGGCTGCAGCTCGGCCTCCAGCAGGTGGATGCTCAGATTGGTGATGGGACGGCCGATCGGCACGCCCCCCGCCGCATCGCGCCGGCAAGCATGGAACGTGACGTCGACCGCCGCCTCGGTCGGCCCATACAGGTTGTGCAAGCCCGCGTCGAGGCGCTCGAAGAAGAGCTGGCGCACGTGCGGGGGCAGGGCCTCGCCGCTCACGATCACGTTCCGCAGGGAGACGCAGCGCGCGACCTCCGGCTCGGCGAGCCAGGCCTGCAACAGAGAGGGGACGAAGTGGATGTGGCTGATCTCCCGGGCCGCGATCACGCGGACCAGGTAGGCGCTGTCCCTGTGCCCCTCGGGCCGCGCCATCACGACCCGGGACCCCACGATCAACGGCCAGAAGAGCTCCCACACCGAGACATCGAAGCTGAACGGAGTCTTCTGCAGCACCCGGTCATCCGGCGTCAGGCCGTAGGCGTTCTGCATCCAGAGCAGCCGGTTGCAGATGGCCCGGTGGCTGTTCATGGCTCCCTTGGGCCGCCCGGTCGAGCCCGACGTGTAGATCGTGTAGGCTAGGTGGTCGGGATGCTGAGGCACCACCGGCGGGGCGGTGCTCTCCTGCCCGATCCGCGGCCATTCGGCGTCCACCTGGAGGACCGTGACCGGCCCGAGGAGCGCGCCGGGCTCCGGCCGGGGGAGCCGCGCATCGAGATGCTCCTGCGTCAGGACCACCGGGACCGGGGACCCTGCGAGCGCGTCCTCCAGCATGAAGCTCAGGCGCTCGCGCGGATAGCTCGGATCGAGCGGCACGTAGGCGCCGCCCGCCTTGAGGATGCCGAGCAGCCCCACCATCATCTCGAGCGACCGCTCCATGGCGATCGCCACCGGCACGTCGGGACCGACGCCGAGCCGCGCCAGGTGGCGCGCAAGCTGGTTCGACCGCTGATCGAGCTCGCGGTAGCTCAGGCAGCCGGGACCTGCCGCGGGCTCGTCCGCCAGCGCCACCGCCACGGCGTCGGGTGTCCGTGCCGCCTGCGCCGCGATGAGGCCATGCAGCAGCAGGGGGGGCGCCAGCTCGGCCTCCGTGTCGTTCCACTCGTGGAGCAGCTGGTGGCTCTCGGCATCGGTCAGCAGGGGCAGGCCGGCGACGGACCGCTCCGCGTGCGGGGGCAGGGCGCGCAGCAGGACATCCAGGTGCTGCAGCATCCGCGCGACGGTCGGCGCATCGCACCGCTCGCGGTCGTACATGAGCTTGAGGCGCAGACGATCTCCCGGCTCCGCGAGCAGGGTCAACGGGTAGCCGGTCCGCTCCTTCATCTCCACGCCGGCCGCCTCGAGGCCCGGCGGCTTCTCTTCTCCCGTGAGCGCCTCGCCGGCGGGGAAGTTCTCGAAGACCACCAGGGTCTCGAACAGCGGCCGGCCCGGCTCGATGTCGCTCCAACGCTGGATGGCCACCAACGGCGCATGCTCGTGCTCGCGGGCCTCGACCTGCTGTGCCTGGAGGTCCTGCAGCCAGCTGGACAGACGGGTGGAGCCGGCGGTCGCGAGGCGCACCGGCAGCGTGTTGATGAACAGCCCGAGCATCGAGTCGATGCCGGGCAGCGGCGCCGAGCGGCCGGAGGTCACCGCTCCGAAGACCACGTCGCGCTCGCCGCTGGAGCGGGAGAGAAGCAGTGCCCAGACCCCCTGCACCAGGGTGTTCATCGTGAGCTGCAGCCGCCGCGCCAGCTCGGCCAGCTCCGCCGTGGCCGGGCCGTCCACCCAGACCTGGAGCTGTGCGAAGCCGGAGGCCTTGCGGCCAGCGGCGCGCCCGGCCGGCACGGGCGGCAGCGGCGTCGGAGAGCGGAACCCGGCCAGAAGGTTCCGCCAGAAGCTCTCCGCCCGGCCGAGGTCCTGCCGTACCAGCCAGGCGACGTAGTCGCGGTAGGGACGGGTCCGCGGCAGCGCCGCCTCGCGCCCGCCGCAGGCAGCCGCATAGCGGGCGAACACCTCGCGCACCAGGGGCGGCAGGGACCACCCATCGAGCAGCAGATGGTGGTAGCTCCACACCAGCCGCCAGCGCGAGTCAGCGAGCCGGAACAGCGCCAGGCGCAGGAGCGGCGGACGGGTCAGGGCGAAGCCGCGGCGCCCGTCCGCTTGCAGGAAGGCTGTGATCTCGTCCCGCTGCGCCGGCTCCGGGAGCTCGCGCAGGTCACAGAACGACCAGGGGATCTCGACGCGTTGCGCGACGACCTGGAGCGGGACCCTCTGCTCTTCCCAGAAGAAGGTGGTGCGCAGAGTCCCATGCCGCTCCACCACCCCTTCCCAGGCCCGCGACAGCGCCCCCAGGTCGAGCGCGCCGCGCAGCTCGCACACGAGCTGCTGCACGTAGACACCCGAGCCCGGCCGCGCCAGGCTCTCGAAGAGCAGACCGTGCTGCAGCGGCGAGAGGGGGTAGATGTCCTCGACCCCCGGCCCCGAACGTGCCAGCAGGCGGTCCAGGGAGACCCGGTCCAGGCCGGCCAGCGGGAAGTCCGAGGGGGTGAGCACGCCGGCACTGCCGGCAGGGAGAGCCCGGCAGTGCGCGATGAGACGCCGCAGAGACGCCCGCCAGCCCTCGACCAGATTCTGCAAGGTCGAAGAATCGTGGCGGTTGGCGCTGTACGTCACCGACAGCAGAAGCTGCCCGCGGACGACGCTCCCCCCGATGTCCAGCAGGTGGGACCGCGGCTGGAGACCGTTGCGCGGCCGTCCCATGGGCCCCTCGGCCGGCCGGAAGGGGGAGTCCTGGGGCACAGCCTGGTCGAGCTGCCCCAGGTAGTTGAACAGGACCTCGGCGCGCGGCAGCGCTCCGAGCGTGGCCGCGACCTCCGCTGAGCCCAGATACCGCGCCACGCCATAGCCGACGCCGCGGGCTGGGACCGCCCGCACCTGCTCCTTGACGGCCTTGAGGACCTCCCCCGCCGTGACAGCCTCGCTCAGGTCGAGCAGCAGGGGGTAGATCGCCGTAAACCAACCCACGGTCCGCGCCGGCGAGAGGTCGTCGAAGATCTCCTCGCGGCCATGGTTCTCGACGTCGACCAGGATCTGGCGGTGGCCGGTCCAGGCGGCGAAGGCTTCGGCGAGCGTGGCCAGCAGCACCTCGTCCACGCGGGTGCGATAAGCCCGGGAGACCTCCTGCAGCAGGGCCCGCGTCTCGTCCGCCTTCAGTGCCAGCACGATCTGGCGCGCCGAGGCGACGTCGTTCGCGGCGACGGAGTGATCGAGCGGCAGCACCGCCAGCGGCCGGCTCAGGCTCTCCGTCCAAAAGCCGGCCTCGCGCAGCAGCTCGGGCGAACGGGCATGCTCGACCAGCCGCTCGGCCCAACTCTTGAAGGAGGTGCTCCGGGGGGGCAGGACCACGTCCTCGCGGCGCGACAGCTGCCGGCCGGCGGTCGCCAGATCCTCCAGCAGGACCCGCCACGACACACCGTCGATCACCAGGTGATGAGCGATCAGGAGGAGACGCGCCGCCTCACCGCCGCCGAGAGTGAGCTGGACGCAGCGCAGCACCGGGCCGGCCGCCAGATCGAGGCTCGCCTGGGCCTGCTCCGCCGCCGCTTCCAGGGCCACCTGGCGGCGCTCCGCGGGCAGCGCCGCCAGGTCGAGCTGCGACAGTGCGGGCTCGTTGCTCGCGGTGTGGATCTGCAAGCAGCCACCGGGTCCGGCGGTGAAGCGCAGGCGCAGGGCATCATGGTGATCGATGAGATGCCCGAGCGCCCGCCGGAGCAGGGGTGCGTCGAGCCACGGCTCGACCTGAAGCAGGACCGCCTGGTTGAAGTGCTCGGGCCGGGGCAGCTGCTGGGCGAAGAACCAGTGCTGCACCGGAGTCAACGGCACGGCGCCGGTCTCCCTCTCGACCACCTCCGCCACCCGGGGGGCCCGCTCCACCACTTCGGCCAGCTCGGCGACCGTGGGATGCTCGAAGATCTGGCGCGGCGTCAGCCGGTACCCGGCCTGAGCAAGGCGTGAAATCACCTGCAGGCTCAGGATCGAGTCGCCGCCGAGCGAGAAGAAGTCGTCGCCCGCGCCGACCCGCTCCAGATGAAGCACGTCGCTCCAGATCCCCGCCACCAGCTCCTCGGCCGGGGTCCGCGGCGCCACCAGATCCTCTCTTGCGGAGACCACCTCGGGAGCCGGCAGCGCGCGGCGGTCCACCTTGCCGTTGGGGGTCAGCGGCAGCGCGGCCAGCACCACGAACGCGGTGGGGACCATGTAGTCGGGAAGGGTCAGGCCGAGGAAGCCGCGCAGGGCGTGGGCCGCCCCGCCCGCGGCCGTCCCGAGGGCCTCTTCCTCGCCGGACTGCGCCGTCATGTACGCCACCAGCCGCACCGCGCCGCTCGCTTCGGTCCGCGCCACCACCACCGTCTCGCGCACCCCGGGATGGGCCGCCAGCGCCGCCTCGATCTCTCCCAGCTCGATCCGGTTGCCGCGGATCTTCACCTGGTGGTCGAGGCGTCCGATGAACTCGACCTCGCCGTCGGGCAGCCAGCGGGACAGGTCCCCGGTGCGATACAGCCGGCTTCCCGGAGCGCCGAAGGGGTCGGGCACGAACCGCTCGGCGGTGAGGCCGGGGCGATTGTGGTAGCCGCGGCCCAGTCCGATGCCACCCACGCAGAGCTCGCCCGGGACGTAGACCGGGACGGGCCGCATGTCGAAATCCAGCAGGTGGATCTCGATATTGGCGATGGGCCGGCCGATTGGGATGCTGCTCCCCCGCTCGTCGCGCCGGCAGGCGTGGAAGGTGACGTCCACCGACGCCTCGGCCGGCCCGTAGAGGTTGTGCAGGCCGGAGTCGAGACGCTGATAGAAGAGCTGGCACAGGTGCGGGGGGAGAGCCTCGCCGCTCGCCACCACCTGCCGCAGCGAATGGCAGCCCCCAGCCTCCGGCTCCCCCAGGAAGGCCTGCAGCATCGACGGCACGAAGAGGACACGGGTGATCTCCGCCGCCTGGACCAGCGACACCAGGTAGGCGCTGTCCCGGTGGCCGCCGGGCCGCGCCATGACGAGCCGCGCGCCGGTGATCATGGGCCAGAACAGCTCGATGACCGAATCGTCGAAGCTGAGGGTCGTCTTCTGCAGCACCCGGTCCTCGGGCGTCAGGACGTAGGTCTCCTGCATCCAGAGGAGCCGGTTGCAGATCCCCTCGTGGCTGTTCATCGCGCCCTTCGGCTGCCCGGTGGAGCCGGACGTGTAGATCACGTAGGCGAGGCTCTTGTGATCCTGGTCGAAGGGCAGGCGCTCGCGGCTCTCCCGCGCGATCTCCGGCCAGTCGGCGTCGAGACAGACCCGGCGCAGCGGCCGCCCGTCCTCGCCGCCGTCCGGCAGGGTGTCGAGCAGCCGGTGCTGCGTCAGCAGGATCGGCGACGGGCTGTCGCTCAGGGCGTCGCGCTGCATGAAGGCCAGCCGTTCGGAGGGGTAGGACGGATCCAGCGGCACGAAGGCGCCCCCCGCCTTGAGGATGCCGAGCAGCCCCACCATCATCTCCAGCGAGCGCTCCACCGCCATGGCCACCAGCACGTCGGGACCGACGCCGAGGCGGGTCAGATAGCGCGCCAGCTGACTCGACTGCGCATCGAGGTCGGAGTAGGTCAACCAGGTGTCGCCGCTCCCCTCGTCTCCAGGTATGACCACGGCCGGGGTGGCCGGCGTGCGGTCGGCCTGCGCCTCGAACAGGCGGTGCAGCAGCAGCGGCATTCTCGCCTGCTGCGTGTCGTTCCACTCGACCGACAGCTGATGCCGCTCGGCCGGGCTGATCCACGGCAGGTCTGTCACCAGCACCGTGGGAGACGCTGCCAGACCCTCCAGAACGCATCCCAGGTGCCGCAGCAGCCGGCCGATCGCCTGCGCCTCGAAGTGGCGGTGGTCGTAACGCAGATCGAGCAGCAGGCGATCTCCGGCGTAGATGTCCAGAGCCAGCGGATATCCGGTCTGCTCGACGAACTCGAAGTCGCCGACCGCGAAGCCGAGATCCGCGCCGGGCTCATCGAGAGGCGATCCCGCCGCCCGGTTGTGGAAAGTCAGAAGGCTCTCGAACAGCGGCTGCCCCCTCTCCACCTCGCTCCAGCCGCGGAGACGGGCGAGCGGGACGTGCTCGTGCTCGCGCGCCAGCAACTGTTCCTCCTGGAGGGTGCGCAACCAGGACAGCGCGGCCTGATCCTCCGGGACCCGCGTGCGCACCGGCAGGGAGTTGATCAGGGGGCCGATCATCCCGGTGAGCCCGGGGATCGGCGCCGAACGTCCGTCCGTCACCGCCCCGAAGACCACGTCGGCCTCGCCGCTGTATCGCGACAGGAGCAACGCCCAGGCCCCCTGGACCAGGGTGTTGAGGGTCATCCGGTGACGGCGCGCCAGGTCCAGGAGGCCCGCCGTGGTCGCGGCAGCGAGGCTCTCCCGCTGCCGGCGCTGCTCGGAACCGGGCTCCGGCGCGACGGCCGCGGGGGCCAGGGCCAGCGGCGTCGGCGAGCGAAAGCCTGCCAGCGTCCGGCGCCAGAAGCTCTCGGCCGGCGCAAGGTCCTGCAGATCCAGCCAGCGCAGGTACGCCGCGAACGGGCGCGGCGCCGGCAGGGAGACGGTCAGTCCATGGCGCAGGGCCGCGTAGAGAGCGAGGACTTCGCGCAGCAGGAGCGCCATCGACCAGCCGTCGAGCAGCAGATGGTGGAAAGTCCACACCAGGCGGTAGGAGCCCCCACCCAGCCGGAAGAGGGCGAAGCGCAGGAGCGGGGCCTGCGCCAGGTCGAAGCCCCGGCGGCGATCGTCCCGCAAATACCGCTCGATCTCGCGCCGCTGCTCCGCCTCCCGCAGGTGCTCCAGATCGAGGAGCTGCCAGGGGAGCGGCACGCGCCGGCGGACCACCTGGATCCAGCGCTCCTGGTGGGTCACGACGGCCGTGCGGAGGACCGGATGGCGGTCGATCATCTGCCCGCATGCCTGGCGCAGGGCCTCCGGGTCGAAGCCACCCTCCAGGCCCCAACTCAGCTGCTCGACGTAGACGCCGGGCTCCGCCTCGAAGAGGCTCTCGAAGAGCATCCCTTCCTGGATCGGCGACAGCGGGTAGGCGTCCTCGATCTCCTCCCGATGCGCCGCGATCCCGCGGCGCGTCTCCTCGTCGAGGATGGAGAACGGAGCGGGATCGGCGCTGCCCGCGGCGGGGGCGCCGGACCAGTCCCCCGCGGCCTGGGCGATCGCCGCCGCGAGCTCGGCCACCGTCGGGTGCTGGAAGACCTGGCGGATCGGCACCTCGACCCCGAAGAGATCGCGCAACCTCGCCACCAGCTGCGTGGCCACTAGCGAGTGCCCGCCGAGGGCGAAGAAGTCCTGATGCCGCCCCACCCGCGGCACCCCCAGCAGATCCTGCCAAACCAAGGCCACCGCCTCTTCGATCGGACTTTCGGGACCGACGAAGGCGACCTCTCCGAGGCCGCGGTCCGGCTCCGGCAGAGCACGGCGGTCCAGCTTGCCGCTCGGGGCCAGGGGGAGACGCTCGATCCACATCCAGGCGGACGGCACCATGTAGTCCGGCAGCCGCTCGCGCAGGGAGCGCCGCAGCGCGGCGAAATCCGGCCGCTCGCCCTCGCCGCGCTCCACCATCCAGGCGGCGAGATGCCGGCCGCTCGCCCCTTCGCGGGCCAGCACCACCGCCTCCCGCACGGCCGGGTGCGCGCCCAGGGTAGCCTCGACCTCGCGCAGGTCGACCCGGAAGCCGCGGATCTTGACCTCGTGGTCAGCGCGGCCGAGCAGCTCGACCTGGCCGTCCGGCCGGTAGCGCCCCAGATCTCCGGTGCGGTAGAGCCGGTCCCCGTCCCGCCCGGTGAAGGGGTTGACGGAGAAGCGCCCGTGGTCCTCCGGACCGCCACCTAGATAGCCGCGGGCCAGGTGCGGGCTGCGCACGTAGATCTCGCCGCGCTCGCCCATGCCGGCGAGCTGCCCCCCCGCGTTGAGCAGGAGGAGCTGGGCGTCCTGCATGCCGCGTCCGATGGGCAGGACAGCCTTGCCCTCCTCCTCGGAGAGGTCCTCGGGCACGTGCCAGGAGAGGGCCCTCTGGGTCTCGGTGGCGCCGTAGAGGTTGACGCAGAGCATCTGCGGAGCGATCCGGCGCAGGCGCGCCAGGTCGCGCCGGGTCAGCGCGTCGCCGACGATGAAGGCCCGGCGCAGGCGGCGCAGGCCACCCGCCTCTTCGATCCGCCGCGGGATCGGATCGCTGACCAGCTGCGCCATGGCGGGCGTCAGGTTCATCGCGGTGACACCGTCGCGCTCGATCCACTCGGCGAGATGCCCGGGCTTGCCGATGTCGTCCGGATCGGGGATGCAGAGGGCGGCGCCGACCCAGAACGGCGTGAAGACGTCCCGCTGCAACGGATCGTGCGCCAGAGCGGACAGCATGCTGAAGCGGTCCTCGGCCCGCAGATCGAACGTCCGGCACTGCCAGGGGAGGAAGTGAGACAGAGAACCGTGGAGCCCGAGGACCGCCTTGGGCAGGCCCGTGGAGCCCGAGGTGAAGGAGACGCAGGCGAGGTCGCCCGGCCCCACCTCGACGATCGCCTCGCCCCCGTCCGGCGTCGCGAATGCCTCCGGATGGCACGGCAAGGCCAGACGGAGCGCGGACGGCAGGCCGTCGACCCAGCTCCGGATCTCGGCCGGCGGCTCTCCGGCGGCCTCGATGGAGATCCAGGCGCGGGGCTGGGCGAGATCGAGATACTGGCGCAGGCGGGCCTCCGGGTAGGCGGGGTCCAGGATCATGAACGCCCCGCCCGCTTGCAACGCTCCGAGGATGGCGGTCACCAGAGGGAGGCTGCGGTGGGCGTAGATGGCGACCACGTCCTCCCGCCCGATCCCGCCCGCGCTCAGGGTGCGCGCGACCTGCCGGCTCCACGCGAGCAGCTCGCCATAGGTGGCCTCCCCGTCGCGGTCGCGCATGGCGAGCCGCCCGGGGTGGCGCAGGGCGTTCTCGCGGAAGCGGTCGTGGACGGAGCCCATCCACTCCGCCGACAGCTCTTCGAGAGGGTCCGGCAGCACGGCCCGGGCGCGGGCGGTCACCAGCGACAGCTCGCGCACGGGGCGGCCCGGTGCCGCGGCCGCCTGCTCCAGCAGGAACCCGAGCTGGACCAGCAGCTCGCTCATCCGGGCGGCGTCGAAGAGGTCCCGGTTGTAGACGAGCTCGAAGAGGACGTCGTCCCCTTGCTCCCGCACGTACAGGGTCAGATCGAACTTGGCCGGGACCTCCGCCGGGACCAGCGGCTCGATGCGGAGCCCGGGCACCTCCACCGGGACCTCGGGGAGGTTGAGCATGTTGAAGAAGACCTGGAAGAAGGGCGTGCGCGACAGATCGCGCTCGGGCCGGAGCTCCTCCAAAATCTTTTCGAACGGCACGTCCTGGTGGGCAAAGGCGTCGAGAACCTCCTGGCGGACCCGGGCCAGCAGCCCGGAGAAGGCCGGATCTCCCTCGCAGCCGATCCGCAGGACCAGGGTGTTGAGGAAGATGCCGATGAGATCCTCGACCTCGGTGCGGCCGCGCCCGGCGACGGGAGATCCCAGGAGGACCTCCTCCTGCCCGCCGAAGCGGTGCATCAGGAGGGTGAAGCCGGCGAGCAGGACCATGAACAGGGAGGAGTTCTCCCGGCCTCCCAGGGCGCGCAGACGGAGCGAGAGGTCGCTCGGAAGCGCGAGCGTCTCCCGCCCGCCGCGGAAGGTCTGCACCGCCGGCCGCGGCCGGTCGGCGGGCAGATCGAGGACCGGGAGCTCGCCCCCGAGGCGCCGGCGCCAATAGCCGAGCTGCTCCTCCAGGACCGGGCCGGAGAGCCAGAGCCGCTGCCAGGCGGCGTAATCGACGTACTGGACCGGCAGCTCCGGCAGGTGGGAAGGCGCGCCGGCCGCGAAGGCGGCATAGAGGGCGATCAGCTCGCGCACCAGGACCTGCAGCGACCAGCCGTCGCCGGCGATGTGGTGCAGCGCGAGGAGGAAGGCGTGCTCGCCGTCGTGCAGGCGCAGCAGCCAGGCCCGGGCCAGCGGTCCGCCGGCGATGTCGAAGCCGAGCCCCGCCTGCCAGGCGGAGGCTTCCTCCAGGGCGCGTGCCGCGGTGGCGGCCGGCAGCGCGCCGAGGTCGATCTGCCGCAGCTCGACACGGCCGGCCGGGGAGATCCTCTGCCGGGGCGCGCCGGCGTGATCCTCGAACGTGGTGCGCAGGGGCTCGTGACGCCGCACGATCTCGTGGAGCGCGGCCATGAACGCCGGCAGGTGGAGGGCGCCGCACAACCGGACGCCGAAACCGAGGGTCAGGGTGGCCGTCCCCGGATCGAACCGCTCGAGGAACCAGAGCCGCTCCTGGGAGTAGGACAGGGGGAGCGGCCCACCGCTCCGCGCCACCGGCACGAGGGGCGGTGTCTCGAGAGCCCGGCCCGCCCTCATCTCCCGGTCGACCCGGGCCGCCAGACCCGTCACGGTCGGCTGTTCGAACAGGGCGCGCAGCGGCAGCTCCACCTGGAACGCTTCCCGCAGTCGCGCGAGGACCCGCACGGCCAGGAGCGAGTGGCCGCCCAGCGCGAAGAAGCTCTCCGCGATCCCGACCCGCGCCAGACCCAGCACATCCGACCAGATCGCCGCCACCACCTCCTCGACCGGCGTGCGCGGCGCCTCGCGCTGCTCCAACCCGGGCCGCAGTCCCTCGGGCGCGGGCAGGGCCTTGCGGTCGACCTTGCCGTTGGGGGTCAGCGGCAGCGCGGCGAGCTCCACGAAGAGCGCGGGCACCATGTGCTGGGGCAGCCGCCGGCCGA
>DATFPH010000301.1:0-2227 GCA_035264905.1 Thermoanaerobaculia bacterium | reverse complement strand
GCGCGGTCGGCGAAGAAGGGATCGACCAGGGCTCGCTCGATCTTGAGCGACGGCGCGAAGAGGCCGTCGCGCAGGAAGGCGTAGGGGTAGCGGCTGCCGTTGCCGCGCTCCTCGGAGAGGGGCCAGGACAGAACCAGCTCGCCTTTGCGGCAGCTCATCGGCGTCCAGGCGGCGACGCCGATGGTGCGGAGGGCGATCGTCCAATGAGCGCTGGTGAAGCGCTGGAAGCCGCTGAGGGCCGGGATGTCGGGGTCGGTCCACTGCCCGGGTGGCTGGAAGGTGAAGACGTCGCCGACGGCCAGGGCGGCGTGGGCCGCGGCCGAGCCGGGCCAGACGATTTCCAGAGGGTCTCGGTTCTCTTCCCAGAAGCCCAGGTCGAGGCCGTCGGCTCCTTGGAGGTTCTGCCAGATGGCCTGGCCGGCGGCGTCGAGGGCGACGTCCACCGCGGTGCCGGGGAAGGTCGGGGTGTCGGGGGTCTGCTCGGTCTTGAACTGGAGGCCGCCGACGACTCGCGTGACCTGGACGTGGACCGGGCCGGCGGCGCGGTTGCGGAGGCCGCCCCGCAGGTGGGGACCTTGGGCATAGGTCCCGGTGTTGGCGGCGGCCGGGTTCGGCGGGCCCATGCGGGTTCCGTGGCTGATCAGGCCTTCGAGCTTGACCGGGATTTCGGTGTTGTCGCCGATCGCGAGGGAGAGCTTGCTGAGCTTGAGGCCGTAGAGCCAGGTGCGGAGGACGGGGCTCCTCGACAGGAGGGCGTAGAAGGAGGTGTCGACGCCGGAGCGGGTGGGCTCGAAAAGATATCTGTAGATCCCGGCGGCGAGCTCGGTCTTGGCGACTTGGCCGAGGAGGTGCTCCAGGAAGTCGAGAAGGGCACCGGTGGTGAGGCTCGTCGACCAGGTCGACTTGCCGCCTTTCGGGCCGGGGATGCCTCGCTCCAGAAAACCGCTCTGATTGACGGCGGCGCCCTCGGTGGTGGAGTCAAGCAGATCGGAATCGATGGGCAGGACGGCTCTGTAGGCGGTGAGGGGGCCGCCGGGGATGCCGAAGGATCTCTCGCGGCCGACGGCCCAGAGGACTGCGGAGCCGCTGGCTCCCAGACGATTCACGGGAGGACCTCCTGCTCTTGCAGATTGATCGCGGAGCGGTATTCGATGTTGATCACGGTCAGGAGCAGGTTCGACGGCAGGGGCGTTGCGTCGAGCTGCACGCGCTGGATGCGGGTCACTCCTTCGGTGAGCAGACCGCCGGCGGCGTCCTGGAGGACGCTGGCGTTGCGGCGGACGATCCGGCGGATCTGGGCGACGATGCGCGAGCGCAGGAGGTCGGCGGTGTCGCCCCATCGCGGCGGCGGGCTGGTGACCAGGGCGAGTTGCACGATGGTCGTGTAGGTGGCTCCGTAGTCGGAGGTTGTCTCGCGCTCTTCGTCCGCGAGGATCGAGAGGGCGAGGCAGGGGGTGGCCGGGATGGATTCGGTTCGGAGCACGGCCGCCATTTCGAGAACGGCGATCTGGTCTTCGCTGACGAACGCCGTGCGCAGCGCGGCGTCGGCGAGCAGCTGCTCGCGCAACGCGAGGAGGATCTGCGCGTCGAGGGACCAGGGGAGGGCCGGATAGATCGAAGGATCAGGCATCGAAGTAGTGCTCCTGAATCAGGGCGACGAGGTCCTGGACTTCGTCGGCGGTGACGTAGGCGAAGGGGAAGGCCTGAACGTCGCGCGTGCGGCCGGTGCTGGGATGGGCGACGGTGCCGCCGTCCTGGAGCGTGCGGGCAAAGGGAACACGGGTGCCGACTTCGACGGCGCGGTCTTCGATCGCAAGCGTGGTGATGCTCTGCAGGAGATCGCCGGAGCGGACGAGGGCGGCGTCAGGCGGATAGCCGTAGTACTCGCGGATCTTGCGGGTGACCGGCGCGAGCTGCGGCCATGGGCCTTCCGGGCCGGTCTGGGTCTGGATGTGAGCCTGGAGATAGGTCTGGAGCGCAGCGGCGAGACTCTCGAGTAGGGACCGGGGCGGCTGCTCCAGGCGGGCGGCGGCGGCTTCGAGGATCTGCACGGCCTCGGCGGCGCCTTCGAGGGTGGCCGTGATGCGCATCACCAGCCCTCCAGGTCTTCGAGGCGGAGGCCGGGGCCGGTGGGGCCGATAGCGGCGACAGTGGGTGTGGTGTTGTCGGCCGGCGGTGCGGAGGGGAGATCCAGGCTGGCGGCGCCTCTCGCGACGTCGCGGAGCCA
>DATFPH010000300.1:0-13899 GCA_035264905.1 Thermoanaerobaculia bacterium | reverse complement strand
GAACAGGTCTCCCGCATTGCAGTACCAGCGGTCGGCAGCCAGATGCCGGCTGCCGGCAGAGAAATGCCGGTGATCGGCAGACCCATGCCGGTGACCGGAAGACTCATGCCAGTGATCGGCAAACAGATGCCGACGGCCGGCAGACAGATGCCGACAGCCGGCAGACCTTGGCCAGTGCGCGGCAGCCAGATGCCAGTGGCTGGCATTGCGATGCCGGTGACCGGCAGACGCATGCGAGCGGATGGCAGACCTCTGCCGGTGACCGGCAGGCAAATGCCGAAGACCGGCAGACCTCTGCCGGCGGTCGGCAGCGGGATGCGAGTGACTGGCACTGTGATGCCGCAGGATGGCACCACGGTGCCGATGACCGGCCGAAGGCTGCCGCCGGGGCGCCGTGGCTTGCGACAAAGCGGCGGTGGCTGGCGGCAGATCGGGCCCGGGCTCGCCGAGCCGGGCATCCAGACTCACGCCGGCCCGCTCGAGAGCCAACTCACCGGCCGCCTCCAGCCGATGGGCCAGGCTCTCCGGCCGGCGCACCAGGCACTCTGCCGCACGGCTGGCCGCGACCAGCGTCCCGTCGAACAGAGCCAGGCAGCCGGCCAAACCACCCGCCTGGGAACGCCGGCGTCCCGCCGGCCCAGAGCTTCACCGACCACGACCGCCCCGCTTCTGTGCCCGAGGAACGGCCACCCACGAAACCGCCACACCTGACGAGGGCTGTTCCGTCGATCCGAACGGCGGGTGCGGCCGGTAAGCCAGGACTTCCTACCGCCGCTCCACTTCCGCGAGCACCCGGCGCACCAGCTCCACGGTGGCGGATTCCTGGACCGCCGCCGCACAGAAGATCCGCAGGGCCTTCTCGGCTTCCTGCGGCACTTCCTGCTTGGCAAAGGTGTCGAGCATTTCCTCTGCGAGCTGCTTCACCTCACCGGTCTGCCCCTGCTCGAGAAGAAGGGCGGAGAGCTCCAGGGTGACGAGAGCCGTGTCGTAGGCGATCTTCTGTTCCTGGAAGTCCGCTCGCACCTGCCGGAGCTTTTCAATGGCTTCGAGGCGTCGGTCGAGAGCCGCATCGATTCTTGCTTCGAGCCAGCGGAGACGCAGTTGGTCCAGGGCATTGCCGAGCTGCTTCGCCATGGCTTGCACCTCGCCCAGCCGGCGCTCGGCTTCGTTCGCCTGGCCAAGAGCCAAGAGATTGACTACCACATTGGTCCGCTGGATGTGCACGAGCACGGGTTCTGGCTCCTGAGCAAGCAGCGGCTCGGCTTGATTCAGGAACCCCAAGGCCACTTCGGGCTGCTTCAGCTCTTCATAGACCTTGGCTTTTATGATGAGTATGCGCGCGCGCGCCGCCGGCCCCCTTGGGCCCATTTCCAGCGCCTTATCCAGCAGGGCGAGAGCATCAGAGAGGTGCCGCTGATCGAACAGTAATGATGCCCGGAGGACGAGGCGTCGGCTGCCATCAAGGGATGTCCCGGCCGGGCTTCCCGCCTGCCATAAAGCATCAGATTGATGGAACGCCTTTTCAGCCCTGGGCAGGTGGCCCTGCACGCGGACCGCGTTTCCGACATAGGCCAGCGCAACCCCCTGGTGCGCCGGCCGCTGCGATGCGTCGGCCAGGGGCATCCACTCGGCCATGCCCAGCGCCAGCCGGGCCAGGGCGAGCGCCTGTTTCGCGTCGGTCCGAGCTAAGTTGGCGCTCTCCTCGCACACGACCTCCCAGAAAGTAGTGGTCTGAAGCTCCGGGCAGTCCTCGATGATCTTCTTCAGATCCTCGACTGCCAAGGACTTCAGGTCGTTCCAATCCTGGAGTGCCTCCCTGCGGTCAGTCGGTCGAGCCGGTGCGGCGCGCTGCGCGATGCGGGCGCGCGCCTGGTCTTCCACGGCAAAGCCAAGACCCTCGATCGCCCGGCCCGCCGCTTCGGCGAGGCGACCAGGGCCCTCGGGGTCACGGGCAGCAGCCCGGATCAACCAGTCCGCTCGTTGGACGTTCGCCGGCGAGCCCCGGAGCGCCTCCAGAAGGCGGTCCTGGGTTTCGGGCTCGGGGTTCCGCTTCTCCTGCTCGATCTCGGACACGGCGCCGGGGGCAACCCGGGCGCGCAGGGCCACGTCCTTCTGCTCCAGGCCCAGGGCCGTCCGCAGCACGGCCAGGCGGCGGCCCAGGCCCGTTTTTCCGACATTCGCGGGATCTCGCATCGCTCCTCCCTCGGGATTTTCTGGCGGATGTGCCGCACCATAGCGCCAAGGGGGCGCCGCGCGGCCATGGCGGCCGCGACGGACCGGCCTTCTTGTGAGGAGATTCTATGTTCCGACCCTCTCGACGCCGTTCCACGATCCTTCTCCTGCTGGCCTTGGCCCTCGTGGGGCCGTGGACCGCGGCCGCCGAAGCCGCCGGCAGGGCCGACTCTGCCTGGTTGCAACCTTGGGATTTTGCCACTCAGATCTGGAATGCATTGGTTGGCCTCTGGGGTGAGAGCGGCTGCTCACTCGACCCGAATGGCGCGTGCGGCGCCGGTTCGCAGGTAGAACACGGCTGTTCGGAGGATCCGAACGGCCGGTGCGCCGCCGGGTCGGCAACTGCGGTCGCTGAGAGCGGCTGCACCGTTGACCCGAATGGCCGGTGTGCCGGTGGGGCAGGCGGTGCCGCAGCCACAATGGGCGATAACGGCTGCTCGGCCGATCCGAACGGCGGGTGCGGGTAATAGACACCCTCATAGTCCGGCCCCCTTTTCCGGTTATGAGCCCAATTCCTCGGGAAAGGGGGCGCAGCACCCTGCTTCGAAGTGGACTTCCGCGTTGTAGCGGGAACGGCGGAGGAAATCGAGGACGCTCTGTACCAGCTCTACGGAAGCCTGCTCCTGCCGGGCTGCATCGACAAAAAGGCGGAGCGCCGCGAGAGCTTCGCGGTGGACCCCCTGGGCAACGAAGATCGGCTCCATCTGCGCAACCAGCGCCCGCACTTCACCGGTACGCCGTTCCTCGAGAAGGAGCATGGCCAGTTCCAGATGGACGAGTGCACAGTCGTAGGGGCTTTCGCAGGCAGCGAACACGCCCAGCACTTCCCGGAAGGCGGCGATGGCTTCTTCAGTCTGGCCAAGGGCGGCGGCGACGCGCCCTTCCACCCACCGGCAGCGCGCCAGCCTGGGTGCGCTTTTCAGTCTTTTTGCCAAAGCATTGACTTCTTCGAGCCCGCTCGCCACCTCGCCGACGCGCCCGAGAGCCGCGAGATTCACGAGCCGGTTTAGCTCGAGGGTAAAGAGATAGAAGGGTTCGCCCGCTTCCACGATATGCGGCTCGGCCTGATCGAGACAAGCCAGCGCTTCGACGTGATCACCCTTCTCTTCGAGAACCTTGGCTCGCAGAAGCAGGATGCGGCCCCGCGCGCGGGAAGACCGGGCCAGGGGGAGGGCTCGTTCAAGAATCTCAAAGGCTTCCGGCAGGTTCCTCTGCGACAAGCGGAGCGACGCTTCCAAATCGAGAGGCCGGGAAGGGTCCAGAAGCTCGTGGAAGGTGCCGGCGCCCTGGCTCCAGAGCTCGGCAGAGCGAACGAAGGCCGCATCCGCCAGCGGGAGCTGGCTGCGGACCCGGAGCGCGTTGCCCACAGAAGCCTGAGAGAGGCCTTCCAGCCGGGCGCGGTGGGCCTCGCTACCGGGCACCCGGCGGGCGAGCTCGACGGCGAGGCGGGCGAGCTCTTCGGCCTCGCGGCCGTCGTGGACCGCGGCGGCGACGCTCTTCTCGCAGACCAGGGCGCACAGGCCGGGGCTCCAGAAGTCCCGGCTCTTCCGGACCATGGCGAGCCGCGCCTTCGCGGTATGGCGCTCCAAGCGGCGCCAGAGATACGGGGCCTCGCGGTGCTCCAACCAGGCCTCGGTAATCTCGTCGAGCCGACTCTGGAGGTCGCGGAATCCGGCCCAGGCCCGCTCCTCCAATTCACGGCGGGCGACCTCTTCCGGGCTCACCGAGCGAGCAGGGTCGCGTGAGGCGAGCGCTTCTTCGACAAGGTCGCGGGTGCGGCGGACCATATAGGCCGGGTATCTCATGCCGCTGGCATACTCCGCGAGAACCTCCGGCGGCGGCTCCTGCCTGCGCTCGTAGTAGGTGACCGAGCCGGGCGCGGCGTCCGCGGCGGTCTCGACCTCCTTCTGCTTCATGTCTGCGATCGTGCGCAGGACGGCCAGGACCAGGCTCTCCACCGGCAACTCCGCCATCGTGACCTCCCTTTCCCAAATTGCGCGTCTCGACAACAGAGGGTGCGCTCAGCGAAGAAAGTGTGACACAGAAAGTGCGAGAAAGACGGGATGCCGTCGCTCTTCCGCCGAGGCGAAGTCGCGGCTTACGAAAACCAGAGAGCCGCGTGAAGCCACTGCCCACGCTCTCTGAAATCCGGGAAATTCTGCTCCTTGCGGAGTGCCTGCCGTAGCCTCCTCGTTCGAGGAGGCAGCATGGAACACCTTCCAGACGAGATGCTCGTTCGATTCCTGAGGGGCGTTACGACGCCGCACCAGAACCGCGCGATCGTGAGGCACCTCCTCACGCAGTGCCCCACGTGCGCATCTCATTTGAGACGACTGATGCCGAAGCCGGCGGCGGGTGCGTACGACCAGGCACTGAATCGGTTCGCGGCAGAAACGCGGCGGTGGGCCGGTGGAGCGGAGAAGAGAAGCCTATGCTCACCCAGGCAGCCCAACCTCCTGTCGCAGCTGTAACCCGGCCCCGGTATGCCGAAGAGACAGGGCTCGCGGCGTGGTCGCTTTCCTCATTTTCTCGCGCGGTACCCGGAGACAACGTATTGGCTCGGCGCGGGGCTGATGCCGAGGAGCGCGCTGGCGCTCACCCGGGCGGGTTTTCTGTCCCTTGCCGATCTTGAACGGGCTACGAGGGATCAGCTTCTTGAGCTACCCAATGTGGGGCCGGAGACGTTGGATCGTCTGGAGCAGCTCCTGGGCGAGCTTCTGCCGGGCACGGCCGCGGCCTCCACAGGTGGCGACCCCTTCGGAGGAGGTCTGGCGCCAGCGCGGGTTGCCGATGGCGGCGGCGATCACGTTCGCCATGGAAAAAATGACGCTTGCTCGGCTGAGCTCCCTGTCGCGGCCCGAGCTCCTCGCCTTGCCCTTCGTGGGCGCCAAGGCGGTGGAAGCTTGCGAGCGCATTCTCGGACGGAAGATTCCGGCGGCACACGTTGATCCGGTCGAGGCCTACTGGCGAAGCCAGGGCTTCTCCGTGGCGGCGGCGCAGCGGTTGCGGCGGGCCGGCCTGGCCAGCCTGGCGGACCTGGAAACGAAGCGGTGGCGCGAGGATGTGCCGGTGGGGGAGGGGATCCTGCGCAGGTTGGAGCGGCTCCTCGGCCGGGAGATTCCCAACCGGCGTTCCTACTGGATCGAGCAAGGTCTGGGAGCCTCGATGGCAGGCCGGCTGTGCCTTGCGGGCCTGTTCCATCTGGATGATGTCGCGCCGCTTTCCCAGGAGCAGTTTCTTGCGCTTCCCGGGCTCGGCACGTTCACGCTATTGCGTTGCGAGCGGCTGCTGGGCCGGCGTCTTCCGGTCATCGGTCGGTATTGGCTGCATCGAGGGCTGCCGCCGCACGCCGCCTGGAAGCTCGCGATGGCAGGCATCAACAACCCCGAGCTATTGGCTGCCGCGGGCGACGAGGCCTTGCGGGCGGCAGGCCTGGACGAAGAAGAGATCGCTTCGTGCCGGCAGGCGTGCCGGGCGGCGTGATGGAACCTGAGGTCGCGCTGCCACGGCTGCTGCAGTTGAAGGCTCTCATCACGGAGCTGCTGGCCGAAGCCTGGGTGCCGCCGAGCTGTGCGTACGACTTTCTCTTCAATGCGCTGGTGGCTGTCAGAGGAGAAGAACGGACGGACAACGAGACGACGGACCAGCTGTTGCTGGAGAGCATCGACAACCAGTGCCGGAGGTATGCGGAGGAGGCGGGACGGCCCTTTCGGGGGTTGAAGCAGGAGAAGCGGCTCCGGAGGTTGGCGACGAGGTGATTCGCATCCGGGGGGCGGGAGAGGTGTGACGGACCACGTCGAAAGAGCCGTCGTTCCCTGAGGTTTGTCGCCGGGGGGCGTGAGCCCCCCAATTTTTTCCCCGGCCTGGTGATCAGGCTCAGCGGCGAGCTACTTCTGATTCAGCATTTCTTCCGAAGAGCGGAGAAGATCCTTGGCTCGAAGCGTATCCTCGTAAAATGTCGGGCCTGGGCTCGCGATGAATGCGAATTCCATTTCAAGGGAGGTTTCTGATGAACATGCTCCGTAAACTCCTGCCGGTCGGCCTGGTGGCTCTCGCGCTTGCGGTGACCCCTGCGCAGCTCACGGCGGAGGAGACAGCGGGTCGTGCTCCGCAGCGGGAGACCCTCAACGTTTGGCTCAGCAGCGTTTGGAGCGGGTTGACCGACTGGTTTCGGGAGGGGAGCTGTGCGATTGACCCTAATGGCTGCCCTTCGGGAGATGCATCCTCAGTAAAGAGTGCTCCAGTAACCATTCAAGGAAGCTGCGCAATTGATCCCTTTGGTTGTCCAGAGCATGGGTAAAAAATGACTCTCGCATCTGAGCCGCCCCTCTGATACTATGCCAGCGCTGTAGCCTTTTCCCGTAGGAGGCATGCCAGCGTGGTTGAATTTACAAATCCAGGGGCGGCCAGACTGTTCTTGGCCAATTCCTCATGCTCTGGCCGCGTTCGGCTGGCTGTTGCCGAACGCGGTTTCGCAGTTCGCTACACCGACCCGGCGGCCATGCTCGCTTGGTGCGAGGCCGCTGCTGTCAACATCTCTTCTTCGACTGCGACCCCTGAGGCGGGTATGTTGTTAGCGCACCTAGGAAACGCACATAGAGTTTCCTGCAACTTCCTCGAAGCTGATGACTACCTTCGGCAAGCCCTTGCCGTCGCTCCGAACGAACCTCTTATCCTTGAGTTCTACGCCTCTTTGAAGAAGGACATGCGCCAGCTCGACTTGGCGGAGTCATTCTTGAAACGCGCTGCCTTGCTGCGCCGCGGCGCCTCTGACAACGATGGCCTTGCCAAAACGCTGCTGAACTCAGCGCTTGTTCTTGACGAATCTGGCTTTCCGGATCGAGCGGCCGACAGCGTTTTGGGCGCTCTTGAAATTATCGGCCTTCTGCCCGAGTCAGACGAACGAGACCGACTTGCCCGGGCTGGCTTCCAGAACTTGGCATCCTACCTGGTGAACGCAGGCCGGGCACGCGAAGCTCTCTGGATAGTTAAGCTTTGCAAGGTTCGTTTTATGATGGGCGGGGAAGCTGCGCAGCTCAAGATCGAGTGGCTGTTGGCGGATATCGCCGGTGCTCTAGGTGAAATCGAGAACGCCGTGGTCACTTACGAAACTGTACGACGGCGTTTCGCAGCCTTGGGTCAGTCACAAGAGGTGGCAGTTGTCACCTTGGATCTTGCGCGCCTTCTTCTGGAAGCTCAGCCTCTTCGAGCCCGCCAGGAAGCCCTGTCGATCGAGCCGATTCTGGACAGCCTCGGAATCCCGGCCGACGCCCGCGAGAGAAAGCTTCTCGCCGAGGTAGTGGAGAAGGGTTCCGAGGCTGCGCTGGTCGAGCTTGCCGCCGCGCTTCGCGCCAACGGCCTAGCGCGTCGGAGTGCCTGAGCCTCTTTTGTCCTCTCCGGGCGCATTCAGCCAGCCAAGCCTCCGGAGAGTCCGCAGCACCGTCTCTTCAATCTGTGCCTGACTCGGCCCGTCCTCCCCTTCGGGCGGGCTGAGTGCTTTCGCCACTGCAGCGAAGTAGTCCGCGGGCGGGAGCTCCGCGGCTTCCAAGGCGCCGATGATCGTCTCGAGCGTCAGAGGATTCGCCCCGCGTAAGGCACGGCTCATGTAGCCGCGCACGTGCCCCATCCTCCTCCCGATCTCGTCCAGGGAGACCGGACCCCGCAGGAGCGTGTCTTTCAACACGTCCCGGGCGACTTCCACGGTTGATCCCGTCTCATGCTGTGCCTGTCTTTTCACGAGGCTCATTCTAGCACGCTGCTCCTCTCAAGGCTGCATGTGTTCCTCAGAAACACACAAGGGGGGTTGACAGGCCGTTTTTGTCCGTTTACTATGCACCCATGACGACGTGAGCGGCCTACATGAAGGCCCTTCACGACAGGGCAACCCTCAATCTGAGAAAGGAGCAGACAGATGTCCAGCAGCAGATCCATCCCTCTCCTCGCAGTCCTCACCCTCGCGGCGGTCCTCGGGCAAGGCTGCAATGCCAGCCCGACGGAGCCGAGTGAAGAGAAGACGGCGCCGGCCGAGCTGTGCGAGGCAGGGCCGTACCGCATCCACTTGAGCGGCCAGTGCCGCGTGGCGGGCAGTCACCGCATCGTCTGTGAGGACGAGACGACGACCACCCCCGGCGAGAAGGTGCTCAACGTGGTCTTCCAGCTCCGGAATGCCGTCACCGGCACTCCGGTGGAGACCAGATCCATTCAGCCGGGGACGATCCCTCGCGAGGTGTCGTTCTCGGGGATCGCGAGCGGGGAGTACGAGGTGCGTCACACGGTGCAGGCTCGGGATTGCAGCTCGACGTTCACCACCTACGGCGGCCTGGAAGTTTTCTAGGAAACGTTTGAGATCAACCTTCCGGTGCCAATGAAGGCTCCGGACATTCGAAAGGAGAAGCAGGATGAGCACGAACAACACGAACCCGGCAGGTGCAACGCAGGAACCGGTGCTCCGGAAGCGCGTCGTGCGGCCGGACGATCAGGGAAGGGCTGTCATGGCCGTGACCGGCAAGCGGGGAGAGGAGCGGCTCAAGTCGGAGCGGGTGCAGTTGCGCCTGAAGCGGTTGCCGGGATGGAAGATGCAGCCGGGCGGCAACGCGATCGACAGAGTGCGGCACCTCCCGGATGCGCTGTCGGCGGCGGCGTACCTCGCCTTCGCGGCGCTGCTGGCGCGGCAGTTGGGTCTGCCCCTCCAGGCGTCGGTGCAAGGCGGCAGGATCGGCCTGGCGCTCTCCGGCCCCTCGAAGAGCGCGGCGGGCATCACCGAGGAGGTGCTGGATCTGGCGGAGCAGCTCGGATAGGCCGGGCTCGGAAGCCGCTCGAAGAGAAGTCAACCTTCCGGTTCCAATTCAGGTGCCGGAGTCAATGAAAGGAGAAGCAGGATGAACACGAACACGATCAAGGCTGTGCAGGAGCTGAAGTCGGAGCGGGTGCAGGAGCCGCTCATGGAGCTCCTGGAGGTGCAGGAGCCGCTGGTCCTCTGGCTCAAGTCGGAGCGCGTGCAGGAGCCCGAGTCGGTCGCCGGGGCCGGCGTGAAGCAATCCTCGGTCTTCGAGCTCGTCGTGAATCCGCATCAGCGGATGACCGTGGAGCTGGCCGAGGTCAACATCAAAATCATTCTCGAAGGTCCGCTGGCCGGTGCCGTCACGGGCGCCGTGCTGAGCGAGGCCGAGTAGGAGGCCGCCATGCCGAGCGCATATGCCGACTACCTTCGAGATTGGACTCTGCTGCTTGATGCGGCGCAGAGAAGTCCGGAAGTGGCTGAGGGGATCGAGACGGAGCGAAAGGGTTTGGCCAACGCCCTGGAGCAAGTCACGACCCTCAAGGCGCGACAGGACGAGCTGACCGCGCTGCGTCAACAGATCACGCAGGAGCTCAAGGCCGCCCTGGCGCACGGAAAGGACACCGCGATTCAGTTCCGTGCGGTGGTCAAGGCGAAGTTCGGGCCGAGAACCGAGCGCCTGGTCCACTTCAACATGGTGCCGATCCGCAAGCGCCGCAAGAAGGCGGAAGGGGAGAAGCCGACGGACGGGGAGGTGACGGGCTCGAAGCCCGCCACGAAGACGCCCAAGTCTGTCGACTAGACCACCCTGACAACCCGGGGGAGCGTGTCGCAAGCACGCTCCCCCACTTTTCCAGGAGAGAGTTGGACATGCCTAAGAACTCTAAAAACTCATACGCCGACCAGCTTCACGATGTGGAGACGCTCTTGAAGTCCGTGCGGGAGACCGAGGCCGAGCTGCCTGGGGTCTCGAGATTCAAGACGGCTTTGGAGAGCGCGTATGCCAAGGCGGTGGAAGCCATGAACCAGAAAGAAGCCCTGGCCATCTCTGCGCGGGAAGCGACCATCCATATGTACGCCGCGTTCAAAGCCTACCGCGAAGCCGCGATGTCCCTGCGCTACTACATCAAAGGTGTCCTCGGCCACAACAACGAGAAGCTCCTTCGGTACGGGATCAAACCGATCCGCAAGCGCAGCCCGCGGTTTGTGAGGAGAGTGAACGGGGCTGGTGGGCTGACGAACTGATGGGTTGAGAAGGCCTTGAAGGTTGAGGGCCCGTCCTCTGCTGGGTGGGAGGGGGCGGGCTGTTCGTGCGAGCAGCGTTCGGTGAACGTCCCTGAGCGGCCTCGCCGGAAAACCTCTATGAAAAAGCGCGGCTTGGTTAGAAAATGGAATTAACTGTAAGTTAGAGCTGTCAGGCGGAAAGAAGAATGGCGATTAGCTCAATGGCGAGACCCGTATCCATAACCTCCAAATGATTGCACAGCAAGGTTGGCTTGCTATCCCACCGTGGGGGAGAAGCGGAAGGACGGCAAGGTGGCTGGAGCCTAGCCGTCCACCCCGCCCTCCAAGGATTTCCAGACCTATCGCGAATCCATCACCCGATGCGCAACTTTATTAAGATCGTCCTCGCTATCGCAACGAGAAGCTCCTGCGGTACGGGATCAAGCCCATCCGGAGGCGGAGCCGGCCCTTTCGGAGGGTGAACGAGGCCGGCAGACTGATGCACTGAGAAGATCTTGAAGGTTTGATGGCCCGCCTCCTTGCTGGGTGGGAGTGGCGGGCTGTTCTTGACTCTTGACCGATCATCGCCGAGATTGGTTGGCTTGACGACGCAATATACTGACTACAGGGTATGGGAGTTATTCACGACTCGCTGTTGACTAGCTTCGTCATAGCAAGTGTATGAGCGTTCAGGATCTCATCGAAGACAGTAAGTATATTTTTATTCTGCTCTGAGCAGTTTACCGATGGCTCTTTGGTGGGGCTCACTGTTTCTTTTTCGCGTTTACTGTCCAGGCATTCAATGTAATTGTCAAGCAGAACTTCGGCATCCACGATCGCCTTTCCTACGATATCGTCACTGTCGTACAATTTGGAGGCAGCCTGAATCGAGTCCAGCTTCTGTCTCTCTGCCCGCAGCTTGTTCGTCTGAAGCCCTGTGAATTTCTGTCCTTCTAGATCTGCGATGGTAGAATATATTTCGTTGAGCGAAGTGTAAAGCTCGGCGGCTCTGTCTTGACCTTTTTGGAGCCCTACTAGCCGAACATCAAAAGTCCTTTGATGTTTAAAGGCTTCACGCTGTAGGTCGGTGGCGATCCGATTGCCGAAAAACGCCGTCAACACAATAAGCATAGCGGGAACAATGACCGATTTCGCCAATTCAATATAGCGAGAAACACTTGGTTCCCACCCCCGTTCCCTCAAGTTCAGAAAAAATGCTACGTCTCCTGAGGCGGCGGCCCACGCCGCTAAGGGATCGGTGGAGTTCTCGGCCTCGTCTCTGTGTGGATCAAGGTAAGCGCGAAGAGCGGGTTCACGCCTCATAAGAGCAAGAAGGTTCACCAAGAACTCAGGTGAGTATGCAAATGCCTCCGTGTTACCCGCTGAGTTCTCCGATAAAGAGCGACCTGGTGAAGGATAACCTAGACAGCGCAGAACCGTTTCAACTCTAGCGAGCGCAGCACTAATTTCCTCTATTCCATAAGTGCTTGCGTCCTCCCAATAAGATCGGAGCGGCCTCTTCTCGATAGAAAATGGAACGGAGTTGATGTAGTGTCCAGGAAAACGGGCAGTTTGTGCCAGGGAGATTGCGCTTGATTTTTCCATTTAGCACCCATCCTTTATCCAGATTTCCACGGTAGCTTTTCTGTGCTGCCCCCCAACCAATCCGCCAGTCTCTATGTCCTCTGCGTAAGTAGGCCAATCCTTTGGGAGCAACAGAAGTGAATCTCGGAACTTTCGCTCTAGAGCCTTTCGCGTTACACAGGCACGTGCCAAACCTAGCAGCCTTTCATTCAGCGACAGGTTGGGGCTGGCTTCAGGCATAATAGATGAGCACTCGTTTTCGAACTTCACGAGATCTCTCCAGCAGCAGATACCCGGGTTTTCGAGGCCGTCGGTCTGGCCTACTATTTTAATGACGCGGAAAATAGTACGCTGCGCTGACGGATCGTTTAGCTTCGTTAGAGTCGCCACGGAACGCGCGAAGTCCTCTAGCTGAGGATGAGTGAAAGCGCCAGGTTTAAAGCCTGTTAGCTCTTTCTTGCACCAAAGTTCACCAGGAGGCCGGCACTCACAGCCGGCCACCTTCGGGGGAACTGATGGTTCTCCCGCCTCGGATAGCGTCGGAGGTTCTGCGCCGTATTCCTCAGCCTTGCCTCTGAGCTCATCCAGCTTGCGAGGAGGAAATCTTCTCGGAACTTTGGAATCCTCGGATGTCGCTTGCGGTTCGACAAGAGAAACATGTGCAAGAAGTCCGAGTGACACGAAGCATGACATTACAATAAAGCTTAGCCGTAAGAAGTACGTTTCGCGAGCCGCCACAATTTATTCCTGTCGAGAAGATCACCGCTACCGCTTACAAAACCATGCAGGAGTTGAACTCTTTGTAAGCGGAGCATACCATGCGTACCGATTTCAACCAAGCTCTATGAAAAATCACAGTTGACTGTAGTCCTGCGGGTGTGGTGGCCATCGCCGAGAACGCCGGCACCCTATGCATCACCCCGCCCTAAACCGCCCCCGAGGATGCCGCCCCGCCAGCACCCGCCGCTGGGCCCCCGCCCCTACCTCCGTGTAGATCTGCGTCGTGGCGATCGACCGGTGGCCCAGGAGCTGCTGGATGAACCGGATGTCCACTCCTTCTTCCAGCAGAAGTGTCGCCGTGGAGTGCCGCAGCATGTGCGGGGTCACGTGGAGAAGCACCCCGGCGTCCCGGGTGTACCTGCGGAGCGCGGTTCGCACGGTCTGCTCCGAGAGCTTGGTGCCGTTTCGGTTGCGGAAGAAGGGGGTGTCGGCCTCGTCATCCTCCTCCCAGAGGGCCAGGTAGTCTTTCAGGGCTCCGAGGGTCTCTTCGTCGCAGAGCTGGAGGATCCTCTCTCTTCCTCCTTTGCCCAGATGCGCACCCTCTCCTGGCGGAGGTCGACGTCCTGGTTTTTCAGGCTGCAGACTTCTCCGACCCTGGCTCCGGTGGCGAAGAGGAGCTCGATGACGGCGATGTCTCGGAGGAGGAGACGGTAGGTGGCGGATTTCTTTCGGGTGGTTTTCTTGAGACGGTAGAGGTGGCGGAAGAGCTTCTCCAGGTCCGCCAGCGAGATGCTTCTCGGCAGCCGGCGGGTCTCTTTGATCCGGACGTCCATCTTGCGGAAGGGGTTCACCGCGACGGCGTCTTCTCTCTCGAGGAAGTGGAGGAAGGCCTTCAGGGTCGCCACCTTCCTTTTGACACTTTTCTCGGCGAGATGGTTGAAGAGGCTCTTGATGTAGTCCCGCAGGGCGGGCTTGTCGACTCCGGCCAGGTCGGTGACCGCGAGCTCCCGGGCCAGGTGCTCGGAGAACTGCCGGAGGTCGATGGAGTAGGCCTTGAGGGTCTTGGGGCTGAGATGTTTCTCGTATTGACAGTGGAACAGGAACTGTTCGACGGCCTCTTCGATCGTCATCCGCGGATGATAACGTCAGAAGGCGGAACGCGCGCGGTTCGGGGTTCCCGAGAGAGGAGAAAGGCCGGCTTCGCCGGGACCCTCCCCCCCGGCCCCCTCTCCCACACGCACTTCCATGAGAAGGCCTGTGTAAGTCAAGTCCGTGGGGCCGCGCAGCGGCCCCGGTCTCGCTGGGTAGGGCGGGGGGGAGATTGGCATGAGAGGGGCCGTGGGCCGCGCTTCCATTCGCAC
>DATFPH010000299.1:0-18034 GCA_035264905.1 Thermoanaerobaculia bacterium | reverse complement strand
GCTCGCCGGCCACGCGCGACTTCACCTCCACCACCCGGAGCGGCTCGATCTGCCCCGTGGCCTCGGCCCGGATCTCCAGGTCGCGCCGCTCGACCTGTGCCTGGTCCGTGGTCTTGCGCATCTCCTCGGTCTCGCCCCGGTCGCCGCACCCGGCCGCCATCGTCGACATTGTCGCCAGCAACGCCAGCACGCCCAGCGCACCCAGCCCCTTGTTCATCGTCAACACCTTCGTCCTCCTCTTGGACGCTCGAATTCCTTGCCCCTGACTGTATCAACGCGCTTGGATCGGGAGAACCGTCTCCCCCAGGTTTTACATCTTTTGCAATCCAGCCTCTCCGGGACCGCCGTAGGTATCTCGATGACGAACAACACCTGGCACCCCCTCGGACGGGTATCCGCCGAGCGCCTAGCCGATGCCCGCCGCCAGCTCCACTGGGCGGCCCAGGCCGTGGCCGCGGTCGGAAAACGCCTCCTCGAACATCAAGCCGATTACGGCGAGCAGAGCTTCCGCTGGAGCGAGGAGGCCCGCGCCTTGGCCCAGGGAACGGTCTCCGGAATTGTCCCGGAATCCGAGCCGTTCCGGCCGGCTCTCCGCCCCTCGCCGCCCGCCCTCCTTCTCCTCGATGCCGACAGCCGGCCGCTCCGCGAGCTGCCGCTCGACGGCCCTACCCTGGAGAAGGCGTTCCGCTGGTTGGAGGAGGAGAGCGCCAGCCTTCTCGGCCGTCCTCTCGACGAGCCGCTGGACCGCTCAGCGGACATCGAGGCCCACCCGGTCGGCTGCTCCGGCGCGCCGTTCTCGGCCGCGGACGCCGAGGCCTTCGAGGATCTGGCGGCCTGGTTCGGCAACGCCCACCGGCTGCTGACCCGCCTGGCGGACAGCAACCCCGGCGCCTCCGCGGTGCGCTGCTGGCCCCACCATTTCGACATCGCCACGCTGATCCACCTGGATCCCGGCGATGCTTCGGAAACGGCCCGCTCGATCGGCGCCGGGCTCTCTCCGGGCGACACCGGGAGGCCCGCCCCCTATCTCTACGTCACGCCGTGGCCGTATCCTTCGACGAACAAGCTTCCCGATCTGGAGGGCGGAGGGATCTGGAACACCCAGGGCTGGGTGGGCGCGGTGCTCGACGCCGCGACGCTCCTGGACGGCTCCGGAGACCCGGCACACCGGGCGGAGCGGTTCGTCGAATCCGCCGTGGCCGGCAGCCGGGCGCTGCTGGCCGCTCGTTGAGGAGAGAGACCAACATGGCTGAAGCGCGCTGGTACGACCTGGGAGCCGTCGAAGCGCTGAAGACGAGCCCCTTGCAGCAGATCGCGATCGGACGGAACCGGATCGCCCTGAGCTACCGCGATGGCGTCTTCGGCGCCATCTCGGGCCTTTGCAACCACGTGGGCGGCCCTCTCGGCGAAGGGCACCTGGACGGCGACTACGTGGTCTGCCCCTGGCACCACTGGAAGTTCCACGCCCGCACCGGCGAAGGCGAGCCGGGGTTCGAATCCGACTGCGTCCCCCGCTACGACCTGCGCGAGGAGGCCGGCCACCTCTGGGTCAATCTCACCCCCGCCACCCGGCGTCACAAGGACCCTCACGTGCCACATCCGCTCGCGCGGCATCCCGAACGCGCCCCTGGGCCGGTCCGCGTGCTGGGGATCTCCTCCACCGCCATGGACCCCCAGTTCCCGCGCTACTCCACCTCCGAGGCGTTGCTGGAGGTCGCCCTCCATGCCGCGGCCACGGAGCGCGGCGCGGAGACCCGGCTGATCCGCCTCTCCGCGCTCAAGTTCCGCGCCTGCGAGGGCTACTACTCGAAGAGCGCCCACGCCTGCACTTGGCCCTGCTCGATCACCCAGATGGACTCGACGGATCAGATGGACGCGGTCTATGAGGGGATCGTCCACTGGGCGGACGCGATCCTGGTCGCCACCCCGATCCGCTGGGGCTCGGCGAGCTCCCTCTATTTCAAGATGGTCGAGCGGATGAACTGCGTGCAGAACCAGGTGACGATCGGCAACCGGGTTCTCCTGCACAACAAAGTGGCGGGATTCATCATCACCGGAGGGCAGGACAACATCCAGGCCGTGGCCGGCCAGATGCTCGGCTTCTTCGCCGAGATCGGCTGCCTCTTCCCGCAGTTCCCCTACATCGCCCACTCCCGCGGCTGGTCGGCCGAGGACATGGAGCACAACTGCGAATACGTGAAGAAAAGCGCCACCCTGCACGACGGCGCCCGTGCCCTGGCCAGCCGCGCCATCGACCTCTCGCAGACCCTCATCGCCGCCCACCAGGATCGCGAAAGGGTCGAACGAGCTGGGCGGAAGGGGTGTCCGGCGGTGATGCCGGAAGCGCCGGTGATCACGGCGGCGGCGGTGGAGGCGTAGGGCCTGGGGGTTTATCGGAAGCTGGTCTCGACCATAACCGCGATAAGATCATGCGCCACGTCGGGTGCCAATCGAAGAACCTCTTCGACACTATCTGCCTGTACGACGAGCCCAGGAAGGTCCGGGCTGGTGCCAAGGAACGGCCCTTCAGGCAACTGCTCGATCTCCAGGATAACCTTGTACCTTCTTTGATAGCTCAAAACCGCAGAGACCGGGCTACGGGTACGCAAAGGCTTCTCTCAATAGCTGCGGGATCTCGGCGGGATCGTTGTACCAGATGGGTCGAATTCCCAGGTCAATGAAGGACTGTTCGTGGTTGTCGTCAAAGACATCCTTCACCGCCATAAGGATCTTCTCGACCTCCTTCTCAGGCTTGAGTCGCGGCGGCGCATCGGGCCCTTCTATCTTCTCTTGGATCCCCCGGGCCGACTGCGCAATGGACAGATAATCCACTTCTTCGGGGGGCTTCCACCTGGGTTTCTGCATCAGCGCATAGATATGAGCTTGAGCCGGTTGGTTTTTGACTGCGTCGAGAAGCCGGCGCATGTTTCCATCCGAAAGGGAGAGCCCGACCATCACTCCGACAGTGCTGGTGAATTGCCGGATTTGGATAAGGCTGGTCCAGTGATAGGGGTTCGAGGCGGCCGCGTGGTACTGCTCCTCGGTAAAGACGATTTGGTCCGGCTTGGAACCTAACTCATCAGTGACCGCAGGAACGAAGCCGTGCACATGGTAAATTGGAATCGTTCCCCGCCGCAAACGAGCAGGAATTTTCCACACGGGTTTAGTTTTTTTGAAGGCGACCGGGTTTCGCAGTTTCAGTGCCTGTTCAAGCAAATCATCGTAGTTGTAGGACACTACTGCGTCAAGACAGTGATCCCCACTGAGGTCCGCGTCGATAATATCGACCAGGGTAGCGAGCGTTTTGTTGGCCTTGATAATCTTGGGGTCAATCTGATAGTGCGCCCGACTGAAGCCGCCCTTGACTCCGGCGTACAGCGCGTCCCGCATGCTGTTCATGAATGCGCTGCCGTCGCTCTTATGCATAAGCTTCACGTGGCGAGCAAGGATGTCCAATTGCTGCTTACTCCGGCGGAGGTGCCACTCGGCAATCGCATACAGGAAGTCTGGGTAGGCCTGCGTGAGGGTACTCGAGCCTTGCTGGCTGCCCAACTTCTGGTAGTACATCAGAATCACGAGCTCTTCCCAGGTGGGGAGACCGCTCCCGATAGAAACTCCGGCTCCCAGATAAAGGGTGACCGGCCGCTTCTTGATGTCCTCGGCCAACTGAGTTCTATAGTTCGCCATTTAAAACTAGAATAACGACACTGTCGGCACCCTGTCAATTGGGAGGCGAGGGCTGCTTCGAGGGATACGACAATTAGCAGCGAAGGCAATCCCGCCGAAACTCCGGCCACGCATCCACCAGGTAGATCCCAAATGGGATCCACCAGATGAAGTCGTTCGTCAGACAGAGAATCACCGTGGCCGGAGGCCAGGCGCCGCGCAGAATGAGCATCCCGAGGCCGATCGGTCCCAGCACCTTCCCTGCCAGCCCCACCGCCGCCAGCAGCCACCCCCGCTCCGGCCGGCGCGCCACCTCCAGATAGAGAATGCCGTAGAGCCCAACCACCATCGCCAGGCAGGCGAAGATCTCCGGATACGGCGACAGCGACATCCCCGCGAAACGGAACAGCCATTGCGGATCGAGGGCCGAGAAGAGCCCCCAGATGATGTTGTAGAGGCCGGCCAGCACGAAGACTGTCTGGTGGAAGCGGCGGCGAGGGATCAGGTTCCCTCCTTTTCAGTGGACCAGAAGCTGGCGGCTCACAATCACAAAGACTCTGAATCGGCGGGGATCGGTACCTGAAGGGTGCTTGACGCGGTACAGCTCACCTCGTCTCACGGGATGACCTGATACTCGAACACGTCGGCGGCTTCTTCATTGAGCTCCGTTGAGCGGGAGTCGATGATCTCCAGATCGCCGGCATCGTCGCCACGCCGCGGCTGTGCGAGATAAGAACGGAGAGCCGCCTCGACGATCTCGGACCGGCCCTGAGGGTCCTGAGTCCGGCGATTCAGAGCAGCGACGACGTCTTCGGAAAGAGCGACTGTGGTGTCTACCTTCATGACTAAAATCTACTCCTCCAGTGTAGGCATCGTCAATCACCCTCCGTCCCCGCGAAGGATAAAGCCCCCTCTCCCGGGAGGGCGTGAGTGCGTGTGGGAGAGGGGGTTGGGGGTGAGGGTCCCGGCGAAGCCGGCCTCAGAGGCCGGAGGTGGGTCTCTACTGCGCCACCTGCGACCGCACCGCCTCCGCCTCCAGGCGGCTGGCGGACTCCAGCAGCTTCGGCTCCGCGAACGGCAGCGCCGTCATCACGCCGAGCTTGTAGCCCTTGGTCACGTAGGCGTTCTCGATCAGATCGTTCAGCGCGTTCGGCATCCGGCCGGCGGTGGCGAGCGCCACCGTGCCGAGGCGGTACGGGCCGGCGACCTTGCGGTCGTGGAACATCAGGCCGTAGAACGGCAGCTTGATCCATTGCCGCCCCGGCTCCAGATGGGCCGCGGCCTGGGCCGTGCCGATCGGCTCGCCCGCGCGCGAGTAGAGCGTGCCGGAGAGATGGAACCGGCCCGCCTCCCGTACCTCGACCTCGGCGGAGATGACCAGATTGCCGTTGCGCACCGCGTCGCGGTACCGGCCGGTCAGCCGCGCCGACGGATTGCTGTAGAGGAAGCCTCCGGCGGCCTGGCGGAGGTCGCCGTCCAGCAGCCGCGCCGTCGCCCGCACCATGTAGGCCTCGGCCCCTTCGGGCTCCAGCCCGGCCGGCAGCGTCAGGCGGGCCGACCAGACGCCGTCGTTGGCGCGGCGGTCGGGCGTGCGGCCGTCGTCGCGATAGACCACCTGGGCCACGATCTCACCGGCCGGGCCGGCGATTTCGGCGGACAGCTCCAGCGGCAGAACTGGCTTGCCGCCGGTCAGAATCTCGGCGAACAGATCGATCGGCTTGCCGACCTCGACGCTCACCGCCGAGGCCCAGACCGACAGCTCGGGACCCGCACCCTCGGGGCCGCGGCGGCTCTGCTTCGTAGGAGTCCGCTTGGCGCGGACCGGATCCGCCTCCCCCGCTTTCAGCACGTGGGAGCTCTCGGGATAGCGGGCCTGCTCGCGGTACTCGCGGGCGGTCTGGAGGGCCAGCTCGCCGGGCCTGGGTAGTTGCTGCGACGCAGCCGGCACGGCCGCGAGCGCGAGAAGAGTAAGGGACGAAACCACAGGACGCTTCAGATTTTCGAACATGGCAAATTCTCCTGGCTCGATCTCAGTTCGATCAATACAAAATGCTGATGAAACGGGCCGTGGTCATCGAGCTCTGGACCGTGGTGTTCGCCGCGCAGGGCACGCCGTTGCAGGTCCAGATGCCGCCCGGGACCTGCTTGCGCACGTCCGAATCGCTGTCGTCACGCTCGTCGCTGTGGTTCTCGTGGGCCGCGTCGAGATTGCGGAAACCCGAGGACTCCTGCTTGGAGGAGTTGCCGCAGACGTTCGAGTTGTCATAGCTCGCCGTGGCGCTGCCATTGCAGGCGAAGATCGAGGCATACTGCACAACCCCGTCGTCCTCGCCGTTCAGACAGGCGCTGGCGCCGAAGATCGCTTCATACCCACCCGTCAGATAGATGGTCTTGGCCGGCGCGTTCGAATAGGTTTTCACCTGGACGTCGTCCGAGCTGCGCAGCCAGTACGTGGCGTCGTCACACGACTGGATAAAGATAGCAATAAAGCTGCACAGTGGATTCGCCTGCAAACAGACCGCGTCTGCCCCCTGCGAGCCGCGATGGGCGCCGCCGGTGGTGATCACCATGCTGAGGCGAGCCGCCACCTGATCGTAGGGACCGTTGGCATTGAAGTTGGGATCGGACGCGTCGTTGTTGCCCAGGATGTAATCCATGACCGCGCCGCCCATGCTGTGGGCGATCACCCAAAACGTGCCGCCATTGGCATAGGTCCGGGCACAGCGCTTGCCACCGCCGTCCGCGCCGCCGTTCGTGGCATTGACGATCTCGTTGGCCACCTCGCCGGCCGACTGGGATTCCCAATACGGGCGGGTGCCGTTGTAGCCGACCACGTAGTAGGACGTGGCGAAGCTCTTGGTGGCCGTGCGGACGAAGTCCGCCGAGCCGTTCACCCAGTAGTTCCTGGCCGAGCTGTAGCTGGTGTACGTGTTGGTGTTGGTCTGCTTGCCGTGCACGAAGATCAGGCAGGGCTGGGCCACGGCCTGGCCGGCCACGGCGAAGAGCGCCAGGGCCAGAAGACACGAGATGACGAGACGACGACCTGACATCAGGGACTCCTCCTCTTCAGGGTAAGTTGGGACGGCAAAGCTCCGCGGGCCGCCGCGGACTCTCCCGTCGCGTTGCAGAGGTCTCGTCAATCAGGGTGCAGGAGAGGGCGGTAAGCGAGCCGCGCATTCACGTTCGAGAGCGGGCTTCCACGTCCTTGTGGTAGTATTCCTCCAAGAAGCGGACACCTCGATTCGAGTTCCGGAGGAGGACATCACATGTCGAAGCGGAGCGAGATCATCGCAGACTTCATGGCCAAGCTCTCGGTCGACCCGGGGCTACGGCGTCGCTTCAAGGAAGACCCGTCGTCGCTCAAGGACGAATCCGGGCTTTCCGATGAGGAGTTGGAGCTCCTGGCCGGTGGCGGTCCCGATCAGGTGTTGGATGCTCTCGGTGGCGATGCGACGGTGAACTGCATGATCATGTTCACCAGCGAAGGCTAGGGCTGAGTCCTCGGCGGCGGAGCGGGAGTGCAGCAAGGCTCTCTTGTCGTTGTCGGTACCGGCTTCCTGGTTGCCGGACAGGTGACCCCTGAGTCCCTCGCCTCGATGCGGGCGGCCGACCAGCTCTTCTTCCTCGTGGCCGAGCCGGCGACCCGGCTCTGGCTGGAGAGCCTGTTCCCTGCGGCCGAATCATTCAACGATCTCTTCTGGGATGGTCGCTCCAGGCAGGCTGCATACGACGAGATCGTGGAGCGTCTGCTCGTGCCGGTCCGGCAGGGCAAGGATGTGTGCGCTGCCTTCTACGGTCACCCGGGCGTCTTCGTGTATTCCTCTCATGCGGCCGTGCGGCAGGCGCGCGCCGAGGGATTTGCAGCGCAGATGCTTCCTGCCGTCTCTGCCGAGGACTGTCTCTTCGCAGATCTGGAGGTCGATCCCGCCGCCTCCGGCTGCCAGAGCTTCGAGGCCACGGATTTCCTTGTCCGCGGCCGCATTGTCGACCCTCATAGCGCTCTGATCCTCTGGCAGATCGGTGCCTTGGGCGTTACGACCTATCACCTCCGGGAGCTGTGGAACGCCGGAGGTCTTGCCATCCTCGTCGAGGCGCTGTGCCGCGTGTACCCTCCGTCCCACCCGGCGGTCGTCTACGAGGCCACGCACTACCCGGTTTGTGACCCCCTCATCCAGCGGACCACGATCGCCGGAATCCCCGACTGCCAGGTGAATACGCACTCGACTCTCTGGGTGCCACCGATCGCCAGGGCTCCTCTCGACGCCGAGATGGCGCGGCAGCTCGGCCTCTCCGTGTGACGGCGCACGGCATGGCACAGGGAAGGCTCACGGTCGTCGGCACCGGCTACAACGTGGCCGGCCAGGTCACCCCGGAAGCCCTGACGTGCGTGCAGCGGGCCGAGCGGCTCTTCTATCTGGTGAGCGATCCGGCGACCGGCGCCTGGCTCAAGAGCCAGAATGCCTCCGCGGAGCCGCTCCACCATTGCTACCGTGAGGGCGAGCCGGGACAAGCGGCCTGCGAGCGGATGGTCGAGCGCATCCTGGCCGCGGTTCGCGCGGGCCATGAGGTCTGCGCAGCCTTCTACGGTCACCCGGCCATCTGCGTGCCTCCCGGGCTGGAGAGCTTGCGACGGGCGCGACAGGAAGGTTTTCCCGCCCAGATGCTGCCGGCGATCTCCTTTGAAGACTGCCTCTTTGCCGATCTCGGAGTGGACCCTGGAACCCACGGGCGGATCCTGTGCGAGGCCACCGACTTTCTCCTCCGTCCGCGGCGCTTCGACCCCACGGCCAGTCTGATCCTGCTCCAGGTTGGGGCCATCGGCCTCGTCCACTTCCGGGAGGACACGACGCCGAACCGCGCAGGCTTCCGCCTCCTCGCCCGGGCGCTCCGCCAGCAGTATCCAGAATCTCATCAGGTCGCGCTGTACCGAGCCTCACAACTGCCGATCCTCGAGCCAAGCATCGTCTGGATACCTGTCAGCGAATTGCCGGAAGCCCCGCTTTCGACCAACTCGACCCTGTACGTTCCGCCATTGCCTCGCCGCCCTCTCGATCAGGAGATGCTCACCCGGCTTCGGCAAGCGATGAGCGAGGTATAATTGCTCAGGAGGACATCACAATGTCGAAGCGGAGCGAGATCATTGCGGACTTCATGGCCAAGCTCTCGGTCGACCCGGCGCTGCGGCGCCGCTTCAAGGACGACCCGTCGTCGCTCAAGGACGAATCGGGGCTTTCCGATGAGGAGCTGGAGCTCCTGGCCGGTGGCGGTCCCGATCAGGTCCTCGAGGCCCTCGGCGGCGACGCGACGGTGAACTGCTGCGTGCTGTTCACCGGCGAAGAGAGCTGAGCCCATCAGCAAATCTCATCAGGCCCAGGCGCCCCGCAGGAATGCCAACGCGAGTGCGCGCCCGGATCGTGGACAGGTACGGCGGAGCTTGGGTTTGCCAAACCCGTCGCTCTGTGGTATGGAGTGCCACGGGTCGCCCGGCGGAGGACAGGCGGCACTCCTCTCCCCGCTCTCCGTGCCGCGATCCACCCGCGGGACCCTCTGACCGCACCGTCCGCAGGTGCGTCAAGGAGGTGGATCGATGAATCCTACCCGCAGGGATTTCCTGAAAATCGGGGCGATGGGAGGCCTGGCTGCCACGGCCTTCGGCTTCGACCTGGCTCCCGCCTATGCGCAGCTCCGCACCCTGAAGATCGCGCGCGCCACCGAGACGCGTTCGACCTGCCCGTATTGCTCCGTGAGCTGCGGAGTGCTCATCTACACGCTGGGCGACAAGGCCAAGAACGTCACCCCGCAGGTGATCCACGTCGAGGGAGATCCGGATCATCCGATCAATCGCGGGACGCTCTGTCCCAAGGGCGCCTCTCTCCAGCAGGACATCCTGAACCCGCGGCGTCTCACCAAACCGCAGGTCCGCCGGCCCGGCTCCGATCGCTGGGAGGACATCTCCTGGGACACGGCCATCGACGAGATCGGCCGCTGGGTGAAGAAGACCCGCGACGCGTCGTTCGTGGAGCAGGACGCCGAGGGGCGGACGGTCAACCGCTGCGAAGGGATCGCCTGGACCGGCGGCTGCACGGACACCAACGAATTCAACTACCTAGTCGTCAAGACCATGCGCAGCCTGGGGGTCTGCTACCTGGAGAACCAGGCCCGGGTCTGACACGGCCCCACGGTCTCAAGTTTGGGACCATCCTTCGGGCGCGGGGCCATGACCAATGGCTACACCGACATCAAGAACACCGACATGATGTTGATCATGGGTGGCAATCCCGCGGAGAACCACCCCTGCGGCTTCAAATGGGCGATCGAGGCCAAGCGCGTCCGCAACGCCAAGATGATCGTGGTGGACCCGCGCTTCACGCGCACGGCGGCCACCGCCGACCTGTTCCTCCAGATCCGCGCCGGCGCGGACATCGCGTTCCTCGGCGGCCTGATCAACTACGCCATCGCCAACGACCGCCTCGCCAAGGACTACCTCCTCCACTACACGAATGCCTCCTTCCTTGTGAAGGAGGGTTTCAAGCTGCCGGAGGACGGGCTCTACTCAGGATTCAATCCCGAGACGCAGGTCTACGACAAGTCGACCTGGAACTATGAGGCGGGCGGCAACGTCACCGGCCAGGCGGCCGCGTCTCCCCCGTCTCAGGCATCCCAGGCATCCAACACCGCGGGCGCCGGTTCCGCCGGCTCGCCGCACCATGACGCCGCCGCCCCCGGCGCGCACGGCACGGGCGGCGGCGGCGCGGCGCCCAAGGGCTTCTACCCCACCGAAGCCGTTGTCGGCGGCAAAGGGAGCGCGGGCGCACCGCCCGCCACCCTGCCGCCGAACGTCGCCTACGACCTGTCGCTCCAGCATCCGCGCTCCGTTTTCCAACTGCTCAAGCGGCAATACTCGCGCTACACGCCGGAGATGGTCGAGCGCGTCACCGGCATTCCCAAGGACCAGTTCCTGAAAGCCGCCGACCTGTTCACCTCCGTGCGCAAGGGCGGCGACATGAAGAAGGCCGCCACGATCATCTATGCGGTCGGCTGGACGCAGCACACGTTCGGCTCGCAGATCATCCGCACCGCGGCCATCCTGCAGCTCCTCCTGGGCAACGTCGGCCGGGCCGGCGGCGGCGTCAACGCCCTGCGCGGGCATTCCAACATCCAGGGCGCCACGGACATGGCCGGCATCTTCGACAACCTGCCGGGCTATCTGAAGGTACCGGCCCCCGCGGACACCGACTTCGCGGCGTACACGAAGCGCGTCACGCCGACCTCTGCGAAGCCCTCGGAGTGGGAATCGTTCAATTATTGGAGCAACACGCCCCAATTCACCGTCTCCTTCCTCAAGGCGATGTACGGCGACGCGGCGACCCAGGACAACGACTGGGCCTTCCACTACCTGCCGAAAGTAGACCGCAACTACTCGTGGACCCAGATCTGGGACAACATGTACCGCGGTAAGGTCAAGGGCATGCTCTCCTTCGGCATGAACGGCGTGGCCATCGGCCCGGACTCGCAGAAGAACATCGAAGCCCTGAAGAAAGCCGACTGGCTGGTCGTCGGCGAGATCTATCCGGACGAGACGAGCGAGTTCTGGATGTCCCCGGGCATCACCAAGGAAGAAATGCGGAAGATCCAGACGACCGTCTACCGCCTGCCGTGCGCGGGGTTCGCCGAAAAAGACGGCTCGATGACCAACTCGTCCCGCTGGCTGCAATGGAAGAACGTGGCACTGCCGCCGCCCGGGCAGGCGCGGCTCGACCAGGACATCGTCGCGCAGATCTTCTTGAAGGTCCGTGAGCTCTATCAGAAGGAAGGCGGGAAGTTCCCCGATCCCATCCTGAAGCTCACCTGGGCCTACACCGATCCGCTGCATCCGTCGCTCTCCGAGGTGGCCAAGGAGGTCAACGGCAAGGCGCTCGCCGATCTCGAAGACCCGAAGACGTTGCAGCAGATCAAGACGGGCCAGCAGCTCCCCGGCTTCGCCTGGCTCAAGGACGACGGCACCACCGCCTGCGGCAACTGGATCTATTGCGGGAGCTGGACCGAGGCCGGCCCGCAGCTCGCGCGCCGGGGGACGGAGGACCCGTCCGGGCTCGGCATCTATCCCAACTGGGCCTGGTCGTGGCCGGCCAACCGCCGCGTGCTCTACAACCGCGCCTCGTGCGACCCGGCCGGCAAGCCCTGGGATCCCGAGCGGCGGCAGGTGTGGTGGAACGAGGCCACGCAGAAGTGGGTCGGCAACGACGTACCCGACTTCAAGCCGGACTCCCGTCCCGACGAGCACATGGGGCCGTTCATCATGAACGCGGACGGCGTCGGACGCCTCTTCGCGCCGCTCGCCCTGTTCGCGGATGGACCGTTCCCGGAGCACTACGAGCCGATCGAAAGCCCGGTGGCGAACGCGTTCCATCCGCAGCAATCGACCAACCCGGTGGTCAAGAAATTCAACACAGAGGCCGACAGATACGCCAAGACGGGCGGCGAGCTCAACGTGATCTGTACCACGTACCGGCTCACCGAGCATTACCACTACTGGACCAAGAACAATCCGGTGAACGTGCAGCTCATCCCCGAGCCGTTCGTCGAGATTCCGGTCGAGCTCGCGGAGGAGCTGGGGATCCAGGGCGGCGAAAAGGTGAAGGTGACGAGCGCGCGGAGCTATTACGTTGCCAAGGCCTTCGTGACGCGCCGCATCAAGCCCATGCTGATTGATGGCAAGAAGCTCTACCAGATCGGCATTCCGATCCACCAGGGCTACCGCGGCATCGCCGAGGACGAAGGCAGGAACGAGAGGACGCTGGTCAACCGGCTGTCGCCGACCGTTTTCGATCCCAATGCCTACACGCCCGAGTTCAAGGGCTTCCTGGTGAAGATCGAAAAGGCATGAGGTCACCATCATGAGCCAGGCCAATCTGGAAATCATCAGGATCTCGGCCCATCCCGGGACCGTCCCCGGCGCCGGCTTCAAGCGGGAGCTCGAGGTCGCAAAGCTGGTCGACACGACGACCTGCATCGGCTGCAAGGCCTGCGAGGTCGCCTGCATGGAGTGGAACGGGCTCTCGTTCAGCGACACCACGTTCCAGAACAGTTACCAGACCATGCCCGAGACGGACTGGAACTTCTGGAACCTGATCAAGTTCAACGAGTACGAGCCCGAGGGCGGCAACCTGATGCTGCTGATGCGCAAGGACCAGTGCATGCACTGCGCCGAGCCGGGCTGCCTGATCGCCTGCCCGGCCGACGGGGCCATCGTCCAGTATGCCAACGGCATCGTCGACTTCCAGCAGGACGCGTGCATCGGCTGCGGGTACTGCATCACCGGCTGCCCGTTCAACATCCCGAAGTTCAGCCCGAAGTCGCGCAAGGTATTCAAATGCACGCTTTGCGCGGACCGGGTCAACGAGGGGCTGGAGCCCGCCTGCATCAAGGCATGCCCCACCGGCTGCCTGCATTTCGGCACCAAGGACGAGATGACGGAGCTGGCTGAGGCGCGCGCGCTGCAGCTCCGCGAGCACTCGGGTTTTCCGAACGCGGGAGTCTACGATCCCTCCGGCGTCGGCGGCACCCACGTCCTCTACGTCCTGCACGACGCCACCAACCCGGAAGCCTACGGCGGCCTGCCGAAGGACCCGTGGATCCCCTGGACGGTCCGGCTGTGGAAATACCCGCTCAAGTGGCTCGGCAACCTGGCGATGCTCGGCGGCGGCGTCGGCATCTTCGTGCACTACCTGCGCTACGGACCGAAGACCGTCGAGGAGGAGAAAGAGGTTCCGCGGGAGGGAGAACAGCCTTGAGCCATCAGAATAAATCCATGAGCGATTCGTATCTGCTTCCGAACGGGCGCGTCCTCCGGTATACGTTCCGCGAGCGGCTCATGCACTGGGTGGCGGGGGCCTCCTACGTCTACCTGATGCTCACCGGGCTCGCCTTCTGGTCCCCCTGGCTGTATTGGCTTGCCTTCATCTTTGGCGGTCCCACGATCTCCCGCGAGCTGCACCCCTGGGCCGGCTTGATCTTCGTCGTGGCGGTCGTATGGATGTATCGCGTCTGGAGCGCGCAGATGCACACCACGGAAAACGACAAGCGGTGGTGGCGCTCGGTGGGGCATTACGTCCGCAACGAAGACGACGAGGTTCCGTCCGAGGGGAGGTTCAACGCCGGCCAGAAAGCCCTCTTCTGGGGTTTCTTCTGGTGCGGGATCATCCTCCTCGTGACCGGCCTGATCCTCTGGGAGCCGCACTGGATTCCCTGGAACCTGCGCGCCCTGCGGCTCATCGCGGTCCTCGTGCACCCGATCGCCGCCCTGCTCACGATCGCTCTCTTCATGATCCACGTCTACATGGGAACAGCGGTCGAGCGCGGCGCCTTCGGGTCCATCATCCGCGGCGACGTGTCCCGGCGCTGGGCGAAAAGGTACCATCGTGCCTGGTATGAGCAGATCTCTCGCGAAGTGGGACCAGAAGATCCGGCGAGCCGCTGAGCTCGCCACCAGGCATCCGTTCGCCGCCGAAGCCCTGCGCTTCTACGAGCGCCTCGCCGGCTTCCAGAAGTCCATGTACGCCAGCCTCGAAGCCGGGAGAGGCGGTTCCCTGCGCGGCGATCTGGACCTCCCCCGCCTTCTCCCCCACCTCCCGCCCTTTCTCGCGCTGATCGAAACCATCGCCCCGCCCCCCCTCGCCCAATCAGCCGCCGAGCTGAAAGCCGGGAGAGAAGTGCTCGAGGAATTCTGGCGCCGCGGCAGGCAGGGCACCGCAACGCTCACCGACGCCGAGGCCCTGCTCGCCTGGACGTTCCTGCAACCCTACGCCGAGCATCTCGCCGACCAAACCGATCCAACGCAAACCCAGGAGACCACCCCCGCGCTCTGTCCCCTCTGCACCAGCCGGCCGCACGTCGGAGTCCTGAGACCACAGGGAGACGGCGGAAAACGCTCCCTGATCTGCGCGCTCTGCACAACGGAATGGGACTACCGGCGCATCGTCTGCCCCGCCTGCGGCGAAGAAAACGTCGACAAGCTCCCCGTCTACACCGCCGACGAGCTCGGCCACGTACGCGTGGAGGCCTGCGACACCTGCCGTCACTACATCAAGACGATCGACCTGACGAAAGACGGCCGGGCTGTTCCGGTGGTGGACGAGCTGGCGGCGATTCCGCTCAGCCTGTGGGCGGCGGAGAATGGGTATGCGAAGGTGAGGGCGAATCTGCTGGGGCTGTGAGGAGGTCATTCAGGGACGAGCTGCTCGTCGGGGTACTCCTCAGTCATGCCCTCGCCTAGTCGGAGCCGAACCACTTGGCGCGCAGCTCGTCGAGCACTCCGTCCTCGGCGAGCTTGAGCAGCGCCAGGTTGATCCGCTTGCGGTACGGGCTGCCATCCTGGAGCCCGATGCCGTAGTTCTGCCGCTCGAACAGGCCGACCACCTGCTCGTCCGACGCGCCCGCGTTCTTGACGTGGTAGGAGAGGATGGGCTCGTCATAGACCACGGCGACCACGTCGTGCCGCTCGAGCGCCTCGTAGGCTTCGTCGATCTTCTCGAACGCGGTCACCTTCACGCCGTGCGCCAGGAGGTACTTCTCCGCGGTGGTGCCCCTGACCGTCGCGACTTTCTTGCCCGGCAGGTCGTTCGGCCCGCTGATGTCGGAGGTGAGCTGGTTGACCGTCATCACGGTCGTGAGCGCCGCGGTGAAGTAGGTGATGACGACGATGCACACCAGCATCCAGAAGGCGCCGACCAGGCGCCCCATCAGCGCGACAGGTCCCTTGGCGTCGCAGCCTCCGCTGAGGATGGTCGAGATCGCCCACCACGTCGACTCCCAGACGCCCTTGAAGTACGGCTGCGGGAACTGCTCCGGGTTGTGATTGCGCTCGAAGAGCCAGACGAGATGGCCGCTCACGATGAGCAACCCGAGGAGCACGAGCAAGAGCTTGAGGAAAAAGGGCGTCCAGAACGTCTCCTTGATGATGTCGACGGGTCCCTTTCCTTGCGCCTTGACCAGGATGCCGAGGCCCGATTGGTAGTAGGGCGTGCTGAAGTCGACGACCTTCTGGCGCTCGGAGGAGATGGTGATCGCGGCGATTGCCACGTCGGCCTGCTTCGCCTCGAGCGCATCGATCAGGTCGCCCACCGTCTTGACCCAGCGGATCTCGTACTGGACGCCGAGCTCTCGAGCCACGTGATTCCACAGGTCGATGCTGAACCCGACGGCCTTGTCTTCCCGCTGGAACGAGAATGGCTCGATCGGCTTGGTGTAGACCTGGAGCGTCGGCGAAGAGTCCTGAGCCGACGATGTCGCAACGACGGCGAACAACGCGAGGGTGGTGGCGAAGATTCGGAGGGTCATGCGCGTATTCTATGCTGAGGCGCGCTTGGCGTGACAAGCCCACCGAATAAGTGCCGATATATCCGAAACTTGTTGGCGTTTGCCAAGTGCTGACAGTTCACGGTTGCCGTCTTCCAGACAATCGTCGTGTTGATGTCGAAGTAGCCGTGGATCAGCCGGTTGCGCATTGCCACGATGGCCGCCCAAGGTATCTGCGGCGCAACGGCCCGAACCTCGGGAGAAACCTTGTTCGCTGCCTCGCCCAGGATTTCGATCGCATGCGCCAAGGCAAAGAGCAGCATGCGATCTTGCTCCAGGTCGTCGCGGGTCCGCCCTGCCACAAACTGCGCCACCGCCTCAGCGGCGTCAACCATGTGGAGGATGCGGACGCGATCGTCATCCCGCATACTGCACCTCGGCTGTCCGCAGCACCTGGTCGCGAAAATGTCGGCTGAGATCCTGCGGCGTGCGCAGGTCGACCTTTTTCCCGCCTAGCATCGCGGCCAGCTCGACCTCCATCGTGGCAAGCCCGAGCAGGCCCGGTTCACGGCCGGGCTCGAACTCCACCAGCAGATCGATGTCGCTGTCGGGCCTCGCAGTACCCGCGAGCGTTGAGCCGAACAGGGATAGGCGCCGGATGTGCTGCTTCCGGCAGAACTGAGCCAGTTGCTTCTCAGAGATCGCCAAGTGAGACATGGTCACTCCATTCCAGGGAGCTTCGGCCGGTCGGGCACAGCTTGCCCTTCGCGGGCGGGCCGAGTGATCTCCGGCCAGCTTTTGGACGAGCCCATTGTACAAGAGTGCCTGGACCAGGGTGGGGTGCCGGGCGCCGTGGTCTCCCTGGACCAACCTGCCAGCTCCACCGTCGTCGGGCCGTCTCAAGGCTTCACCAATCAGCCGCCGAGCTGAAATCCGGGAAAGACGTGCTCGAAGAATTCTGGCGCCACGGCAGGCAGGGCACCGCAACCTTCACCGACGCCGAGGCCCTGCTCGCCTGGGCCTTCCTGCAACCCTGGGCCGAACACCTCGCCGACCAAACCGAGCCACCGCAACCCAGGAGACCACCCCAGCCCTCTGCCCCCTCTGCTCCAGCCGGCCGCACGTCGGCGTCCTGCGCCAGCAGGGAGACGGCGGCAAACGCTCGCTGATCTGCGCCCTCTGCGCCACGGAATGGGACTACCGGAGGATCGTCTGCCCGGCGTGCGGCGAAGAAGATGTCGACAAGCTACCGATCTACACCGCCGAGGAGCTCCCCCATGTGCGCGTGGAGGCCTGCGACACCTGCCATTGCTATATCAAGACGATCGACCTGACGAAGGACGGCCGGGCTGTGTCGGTGGTGGATGAGCTGGCGGCGATCCCTCTCAGCCTGTGGGCGAGGGAGAATGGGTATGTGAAGGTGAGGGCGAATTTGCTGGGGTTGTGAGCGGGTCCTTCAGCGCCAAACGCTCGCCTAGGAGCCTGCGCGCCAGGATGAGGCTGAGTTGTTGAGGTTGGGGGCTACGAGGGTTGCTTCGCCGTTCTCTTGGAGGACTTCCTTGTTGTCTCTTTGGCTATGGTGTCCCTGCACGTCGCGGACTTTGACGCGATCCCGAGGCAGTTCCCCCCTTCCTCCCCCTGTTTTCCGAGGAAATCTCTGAGAGACGCACGGCTGTAGCGTAACAGCGGTACAATACGCCCATGCCAACAACCTTTCGGTCTTATAACCCGGAACAGACGCCAGCGCTCCCCTCTTCTCCTCTGTGTTGGTTGCCTGAGGGCCATCTGGCATTCTTTATCTCGGACACAGTGGACAATCTGGATCTGAGCTCGTTCTACGAGCCCTACGAGGGTGATGGTCGACGCAACAGCCCATTCGAGCCACGGATGATGGTCAAGGTCCTACTGTACGGCTACGCAACGGGGACTATCTCCTCTCGCAAGCTGGCTAAGAAGCTTTACGAGGATGTGGCTTTTCGGTTCTTGGCCGGCGAAAACTTTCCGGCCCACCGCACGATCGCCGAGTTCCGTCAGCGGCACTTGGCGGCGTTTCGGAAGTTGTTTGTGCAGG
>DATFPH010000298.1:0-3698 GCA_035264905.1 Thermoanaerobaculia bacterium | reverse complement strand
CCCGCGCACCGCGGCCGAAGAGGCGATCGCCACGGTCTGGCGCGAGGTCCTGGGCCTCGAGACCGTCGGGGTGGAGGACAGCTTCTTCGACCTCGGAGGACACTCCCTGCTGGTCGTCCAGATCCACCGCCGCCTGACCCCCCAGTTCCCGGGCCTGGCCATCGTGGACCTCTTTCGCTATCCGACCATCTCCGCCCTGTCCGGGTACCTGTCCAAGGAGAAGATCGACCAAATCTCGCTGGAGGAGACGCGCGAGAGGGCCGAGGACCGCACCGACCGCGCCCGACGCCAACGCGAGCTGCGCCGGCAGGCCCGGGGTCGGTAAAAGAAAACACGGCCTTTTTCGACCCCGAGTGAAAGATTTGGCCCTGATTTTCCGACTGATATACCTGTGAAACTTGCCGGTGTCCGTCCGGACGCCGGTTTCCCTCACAGGAGACAGTCGCGTGTCTGGCCACGACCAGTTGACGAAGGATCTCGTCCGCACGTTTTTCCAGGACTTCCTCGGCTTGGCGGCTCCCGATGCCGCGGGCCGGTTGCACCTGGAGCAGGTCTCGTTCCTCGATACCCAGAGCGTCACCGACTGGCCCGCGGGCCGGCGGCGGGAGCTGGACCTCCTGGCCCGGATCCCGGAACGCACCGGCGGAGATTCGCCGGTGCTCGTCCACGTGGAGATCGAGCGGAGGGCCCGCGCCGGAATGGACCTCCGGATGTGGCTCTACTACATGCAGCTCCGCTTGCGGCACGGTCTCCTCGTGGTGCCGATCCTCCTCAACCTGAAGGGCGGAGCGCCGGGGGTGAGCCGGATGCTCCTGGCGGAGGGATTGGACGACCCCGAGACCGCCCGCTTCCGCTGTCGCTCGTTCAGCCTCTCGGGCTGCCTGGCGGCGGAGTACCTGGAGCGGCCCGAGCCGCTCGCCTGGGCTCTCGCGGCCTTGATGCGCCGGGGGCGGTGGAGCCCGGCCGAGCACAAGATGGCCTGCTTCCGCCGGATCGCCGCGGCCGATCTTCCGGAGTTGCAGAGATTCCTGCTGGTCAATTGCGTCGAAACCTATGTACAATTGTCCGGACGGGACGCCGTCGACTACGCGCGCCTGGCAGAGCGCGCCGAGAACGGGAGGGCTGTGGCGATGCAGTTGACCTGGGCGGAAAAGATGGAAGCCAAGTACCGGAAGCAGGGGCTCGTTGAGGGGCGATCTGAAGCTCTGGAGCAACTCCGGGCGGTTGTACTCCACCTGCTCGAGCAGCGTTTCGGTCCCTTGCCCGCGAGGACAAAGCGCCGGGTGGAGCGCCTCCGCTCTCTGCGCTCCCTGCGCCAGATCGCCGAACAGATCCTCGTGGCGGATTCCCTGCGCGATCTCGGCTTGTCCTGACGGTGGCGGTCCCCCGTCGCCGTTTCTTCCTTTCTCTCTTCGAATCATCGTTTTTCTCTCGTACCGTCCCCCGAGGGGCCTCCACACGCACCTCCGTTGAAGAGGAGGTAGGCTCCCGGACTGTGCGGGAGATATCTGATGACTGACATCCGGGACATTCCTCTTTCGTTTGGCCAGCGGGCTCTCTGGTTCGTCCAGAAGCTCGCTCCTCACGCGACGGCGTACAACGTGAGCCTGCCGGCTCGAGCGCGCCATCTCGATATCGATGCGTTCCGCGCGGCCTGGCAGGCTCTGGCCGATCGCCACCCGGTGCTGCGCACCACCTATCCCGCCCCGGGTGGAAATCCGGTCGGCCGCATTCATTCGTATTTCCCCGTCGACGTTGCCGAGATCGACGCCTCCTCCTGGAGCGCGGAGGAGCTCGACCGGCGGATCGGAGAGGAGGCCCACCGTCCGTTCCGGCTCGAAGAAGGGCCGATCGTGCGCCTCCGCCTGTTCCATCGCCTGGACGGAGAGACGATCACGCTTCCATCGCTCCATCACATTTCGATCGATTTTTCTTCCCTCGCCGTCCTGCTCGACGAGCTTGGGACGTTCTACGACGCGGCCCGCGAAGGGCGCTCCGCGGTGCTGCCGCCGCTGACCTCCACCTATGAAGAGTTTGCCCGCTGGCAGGCCGGAATGCTCCCCGGACCGCGCGGCCTGGAGCTCGAAGCCCTCTGGCGAAGCCGGCTCGCCGACGCGCCGCCCGCGCTCGACCTGCCCACGGACCACCCGCGCCCGCGGGCGCAGACCTTCCGCGGCAGATCGCTCGACGTCCTTCTGCCGGAAGACCTCACCCGCGGTGCCAAGGCGCTCGCAGCGGCCGAAGGGGTGGACCTCGGTACACTGCTGCTCGCTGCGTTCCAGGCGCTCCTGCACCGTTACAGCGGACAGGACGACGTCCTCGTCGGTTGCCCGGTGCCGGGCCGGCCGGCGCCCGAGTTTTGCGAGGTCATCGGCTACTTCGTCAACTCCGTGGTGGTGCGTGGCAACTTCGCCGGGGCCCCCACGTTCCGGGCCGCGCTTGCCCGTATCCGCGAGCGGGCCGAGGAGGCGCGCGCCTGGCAGGACTATCCGTTCCCTCTGCTCGTCGAGCGTCTGCGGCCGCAGCGGGACCCGAGCGTCCCGCCGTTCTTCCAGGTCCTGTTCGTCGTGTATCAGGGGGAGGAGGAGCGCGTCATCCGCCTGCTCACGGGACAGGGGGGCGCCACGCTGCGGACCGGGAGCCTCGAGCTCTCGCCGTATCTGCTCGGCAGCCGCGCCGCCATGTTCGATCTGTCTCTGCTGATGAGCGACGCGGGGGACCGCGTGGCGGCCAGTTTCCAGTACAATTCAGACCTCTTCGAGGACAACACGGTCGCGCGTTGCGCCGACGACTACGCGGAGCTGATCGCCGCCGTCCTTACCGATCCAGGGCGGCTCGTGGCGACGCTTCCGGCTTCCTTGGGTGCGGCCCGGCAGAGCGTTTCCGCCCGGCACGCCCCGCCGGTGTCTCCGCACGACCTGAGCGATCGGGCCGAGACCCGCCGTGTTCTCCTCGAGCGTCAAAAGCGCCTTCGCGATGCCAGTCAGAGGAACCGACCATGAGCCAAGACCACGGTGATCTCGAAAGTGCCATTGCCATCCTCTCCATGGCCGGCCGCCTCCCGGGCGCGCGCGGCCTCGGCAGCTTCTGGGAGAACCTCCGCCAGGGCGTGGAGTCGATCCGGCTCCTCACTGACGAGGAGCTCCTGGCCGCTGGCGTCCTCCCGGCCACCCTGGCCGACCCGCGCTACGTCCGCTCCGCCGGCGTGGTGGAGGAGATCGATCTCTTCGACGCGCCGTTCTTCGGCTATAGCGCCCGCGAGGCAGCCCTCCTCGATCCGCAGCAGCGGCTCTTCCTCGAATGCGCCTGGGAGGCGCTGGAGGCCGCCGGATATGACTCGCTGCGGATCGACCGCCCGGTGGGTGTCTACGGCGGCGTCAGCGCGAACAGCTACTATTTTTTCTATCTGTTTTCGCGGCAGGACCTGCTCAACACGCCGGCGGCCGCCCAGGGCTTTCTCGGCAGCGACAAGGACTTCCTCTGCACGCGGATCAGCTACGAGCTCGGCCTGCGCGGCCCCAGCCTCGGCGTGCAGACCGCCTGCTCGACATCCCTCGTGGCGGTCCACGTGGCGTGCCAAAGCCTGCTCAACGGCGAGTGCGACATGGCGCTCGCCGGGGGCGCGTCGCTCAAGATTCCGCAGGTGGGGTATTTCCATCTGCCGGGCGGCATCCTCGCGCCGGACGGCCACTGCCGCG
>DATFPH010000297.1:0-8940 GCA_035264905.1 Thermoanaerobaculia bacterium | reverse complement strand
AGCAGGCGATCTCGCTGGGTCTCGCCGTGGCGCTGTTCGACGCCGGGCATCTGGACCGCCACCTGCGGGGGCTCTTGGAGACCGGACCGGAGCGTCTGCTCGAGGTGGCCGACCGCTATCTCCGTCCCGAGCGCGGCGCCGTGCTCGGCTGGTCGTTGCCGCGCGAGTGAGGACGCCGTTGGAGATCTCCGAGGAGCGGCTGCGCCGCTGGCGCGAGGACACGCCCGGCTGCGCGGGCCGCATCCACCATCTTGTCCATCTCAATAATGCCGGGGCCGCCCTGATGCCGCGGCCGGTGCTGGACGCCATCCGCGGGCACCTCGATCTGGAGGCGGAGATCGGCGGCTACGAGGCCGAGGACGCCGCGGCCGGCCCGCTCCGCGAGGCCTACGTCCACGTCGCGCGGCTGCTCGGCGCGCCACGGGTGGAGAACATCGCCATCGTCGAGAACGCCACCGTGGCGGTCTCCCAGGCGCTGTCGGCCTTCGACTTCCATCCCGGCGACGTGCTGGTCACGACGCACAACGACTACACCTCGAACCAGATCATGTACCTGTCGCTCGCCCAGCGCTTCGGGCTGGAGGTGCGGCGGGCGGACGATCTGCCCGAGGGGGGCGTCGATCCCGACTCGGTGCGCAAGCTCGCGGCGCATCCGCGCTGCCGCCTGGTGTCGCTGACCTGGGTGCCGACGAACTCCGGCCTGGTGCAGGCGGCGGAGGAGGTGGGGGAGATCTGCGAGGCCGCGGGGGTGCCGTATCTGGTGGACGCCTGCCAGGCCGTGGGGCAGCTCCCGGTGGACGTGGCGCGGCTCGGCTGCGACTTCCTCGCCGGGACGGCGCGCAAGTTCCTGCGCGGTCCGCGCGGCATCGGCTTCCTCTATGTATCGGACCGGGCGCTGGAGCGCGGCATGGGGCCGCTCTTCCCGGACATGCACGGCGCCGGCCTGCTCAGCGAGGAACGCTTCGAGCTGGCGGCGGGCGCGCGCCGGTTCGAGAACTGGGAGTTCCCTTTCGCGCTGGTGCTCGGCCTGGGTGCGGCGGCGTGCTATGCCCTGGAGGAGGGGCTGGGCGCGGGGAGCCCGCGCTCGATTGAGCTGGGGGCGCAGGTGCGCGAGCGGATCGCCGGGCTGCCCGGGATGAAGGTGGCGGACGTCGGCGCGCGGGTGTGCGCCATCGTGACCGCCGAGGCGCACGGCTGGGATGGGCGGGACCTGGTGCAGGCGCTGCGCCGGGCGGGGGTGAACACCAGCGCGGCGAACCGTGGGGGCGGCCCGCTCTTGAAGCTCGGCGAGGAAAAGCGTCCGCTGTTGCGGATCTCGCCGCACTACTACAACACGCAGGACGAGATCGACCGGTTCCTGGGCGCGCTGGAGGAGGTGCTGCGCCGGGGACCTGGGGAGGCGGTGCATGCCTGAGCGGCTCATCATGAAGGTCCGGAGGGTGGAGGGCGCGCCGGTGGTGGCCATCCGGCTCTGGGTGCGGGGCGGCGCGCGCGCCGAGGCGATCCCCGGCCAGGCGCTGGTCACCGGCCGCATGCTCACCGAGGGGACGCGGAGCCGCGACTGGAAGCGGATCGCCGACGAGGCCGAGAGCAAGGGGATGATCCTGTCGAGCTACAGCACGTTCGAGTGCCACGGCGTCTCGGTGGACGCGCTGTCGCGCGACTGGGAGCAGGCGCTCGACTGGGCGGTCGAGCTGCTGCTCGAGCCGGCGTTCCCGGAGGACCGCTGCTCCTGGGTGGCGAAGCAGGGCGCGGCGGAGCTGGAGAGCCTGACCGATCAGCCGGACGTGAAGACGGCCTGGGGGTTCCTCGGCCAGCTCTACGCGCCGCATCCGCGGTCGCGCCCGCTGCATGGCTCGGTCGAGAGCCTGCTGGGGATCACGCCGGACCATTGCTCCTCCTTCCACGCGGCGGCCCTGACCGGCGGCGTCAAGGTCGCGGTGGCCGGAGTGATCGACGAGGAGCCGGTGCGCAAGCGTCTGGAGTCCCTCCTGGCCCATCCGCCGCGCCGCGGCGAGCCGCTGCCGGAGCCGCCGGCGCCGGCCGGCGCGGAGAGGCGGACGTTCATCGAGACGGAAGCGGAGGATCAGGCCCACCTCTTCGTGGGGCATCTGACCGTGCCGCGGAACCACCCCGACTACACGGCGCTGGAGATGGTGGCGGTGACCCTCGGCTCGGGCGCGGGGCTGACCGGCCGCATCCCGACCCGCATCCGCGAGCAGGAAGGGCTGGCCTACAGCGCCCATGCCCAGACCGTGGCCGGCTCCGGAGAAGACCCCGGCCGCCTGGTCGCCTACGTGGGGACCTCGCCGGCGACGGTGGCCCGGGCCGAGGCCGGCGTGATCGAGGAGATCGAGCGCCTGGTGAAAGACGGCATCGAGCCGGCGGAGCTCGAAGAAGCCCGCGCCTACCTGCTCGGCCGCGAGCCCTTCCGCCGCGAGACCGCCCGCCAATGGGCCGACCTGCTGACCGAAGCGGTGCAATACGACCTGCCGCTCGACGATCCCGCCCTGCGCGAGCGGGAGCTGCGGGCGCTCGATCTGGAAGCGGTCGAGGAGGCGGCGCGGCGGCATCTCCGGCCGGGGGATTTGCGGGTGACGGTGGGGTTGCCGGAGTAGATTTTTTGCTCCCCCGGAGGGGGCGTGGGCACGTAGCCCCGGGTTTCAACCCGGGGCGGGGGGCGCCGGCCAGGCCTCCTCAACCCGGGTTGAAACCCGGGGCTACGCGCCGGCTCCCCCTCCGGGGGAGCTTCCTCCCTTCCTCCCTGCCAGCAGCACATTCGAGTACGGCGTCCCCTGCGCCATCAACTCGGTCGAGGCCGCGAGGCCGTTCCTCTCCAGGAGCTCCATCCATTCCGCCTGGCTGCGGTAGTGGAAGCGCTGGCGCCACTGACGACGCACCAGGGCGCAGGTGCGCTCCTGGATGCGGGTCGCGGTGAAGCGCCAGCCGGCGTCGGCGTCGGCGTCGCGGATCAGGAGGAGGCCTCCGGGCTCCAGGGCTTCGGCGATCCTTACCAGCAGATCTTCCTGGGCGGTGTCGGGGAGGTAATGGAGGACGTCCAGGAGGAGGATGACGCGGGCGGGGGGGAGATCCGGAGTGTCGCGGAGGTCGGCGGCGTCGATGCGGGCTTCGCCTCCCACGGCGCGGCGGGCCACGTCGACGATCTTGCGGCTCGATTCGATTCCGTGGAGGTCGAGGCGCGGCGGCGGCGGCCAGCCCTCGGGGTACTCGTTCTTGTCGGCCTGCTCGCGGGCGGTCAGGAGGAGCGCGAGGAGGAGGCCTCGTCCGCAGCCCAGGTCGAGGAGGCGGCCTTCGTCCGGGAGCGCTCCGGCGCGGAGGAGGGCGAAGTAGACGGGGTCGTAGCGGAGCTTGCCGCGGGTGAATTCCCAGTGAAACATGCCGGCCGCGAGATAGCGGTAGGCCGTGCGCTCGCGGAGGGCGTTGATCTCCGGTGCCTTGCGCCGGCGGCGGGCGAGCCAGAGCGTCGGCAGGGCGAAGGCGACGGCGAGCACCGCTCCAACCACGGCGCTCCCCAGGAGCAGGTCGGCGGCGAACTGCCAGGGGTCGGTGTGGCGGAGGTCGGCCGGCCGGATGGAGAGGAGGGGGGCGCCGCGGAGGAACCGGCCCAGTTGCAGCTCGCCGATCACCAGGAGCGGCCAGAGCCCGGGCAGGCTCACGTGGGCGGCCAGATAGGTGAGGAACTGGTTCAGGCGGAAGATCTTCGCGAAGAGGATGCAGAGCGCCAGGTGGAATCCGTAGAACGGGGAGCAGCCGATAAACACGCCCACGCCCACGGCGCCGGCGATCCGGCCGGGAGTGTCCCCCTCCGTGCGGAGCCGGTAGAGCAGCTCGCGGATCGATCTTCCTCGATGGGGGCCGGATTTGAGCTTCACCGGTCCGCGCCGCCTTCGCCGAGCGGCACGGAGCGCATCCCGCGGGACGCCAGGCCGTCGAGCACGCGCGGCAGGGCCTCCAGCGCCACCCGGTTGCCGCCGTCGCGCAGCGTCGAGCCGTCGTGGAGGAGGAGGACGTCCCCGGGCGCGAGGCCGCGCAGCAGCCGGTCCGCGATCTTGGCCGGATCGCTCTCCACGGTGTCGTAGCCGCGCCGCGTCCAGGCCGCGAGGGTGAGGCCGGCGGCCGAGAGCTCGCGATCCAGGAAGAGATTGCGGAAGCCGGCCGGGGAGCGGAAGAAGGCCGGCGGGCGGCCGGCCGCGTCCGCGATGACCTCCTGAGCCTTCTCCACCTCCTGACGCTGCGACGCCGGTCCGTAGCAGGCGAAGAGGTGCGGGTGCGACCAGGTGTGGTTCTCCACCCGGTGGCCGCGGCGGACGATCTCCCGGACGATCTCCGGGTGCGCCATCACCCGGCGGCCGATGCAGAAGAAGGAGGCGCGCGCTCGGGCCTGGTCGAGCAGGTCGAGCACCCGCGGCGTCACGTCAGGGGCCGGTCCGTCGTCGAAGGTGAGGGCCACCTCGCCGCGGCGGGCCGCGTCGGCCGGCAGCCGCGAGAGCGCCGGTCCGATCCAGCAGCTCTGGGGCCATAGGCTGTGCGTGGCGAGCACCAGGTGGTTGGCGAAGAGGGTGCCGCAGATGACGGGCCAGGCCTGGGGAGCCAGGGCGAGGGCCGCGGTCCCGGCCACGTGGAGCGCCACGGAGCCGGTGACCAGAGGCGTGGGGCGCCAGGGCGCCCTCTCCCAGTCGGCCTCAGGCATCGCCGGACCTCAACGCGACGAGCGCCGGGCGGTCGAGCTTGCCGCGGGGGGTGCGCGGCAGCTCCGGGACCAGGATCACGCTGCGCGGCACCTTGTGGGGCGCGAGGCGCTCGCGGCTCCACGAGAGCACCTGATCCACAGTCAGTCGGCCTGGATCACAAGCGATCACCGCGCGCAGGCGCTCGCCCGAGCGGTCGGGGACCGGCACGCCGAGGACCACCACCTCGGCCACGCCCGGCAGCGCGCAGAGGATTTCCTCCACCTCGCGCGGGTTGACCTTCTTCCCCTTGATGTTGACCAGGTCGTCGAGGCGCGCGCGAAGCGCCAGCTCGCCGTTTTGCCAGACCGCGAGGTCGCCGCCGACGAACCGGCCCCCGGCGAGGCGCGGGTCGGGATCGGGCAGGTAGCCGGCGGCGACCGCGGCGGAGCGTACGGTGACCACTCCGGAGTGGGCATCGGACGGATCGAGGGGCTCCAGGAGAACTCGCACACCTTCGACCGGCTGGCCGACGGTACCTCGTTCCCCGGCACTCCCTTCGCGGTCATAGCAGATGCCACCGCATTCGCTGGCACCGTAGAAGACGTGGACCGGAAGGCCGAAGGTCTCTCGGAAGCGGCTGGCGGTGGCCGGGACGAGGAGGGCTCCGGCGGTCAGGACCAGGCGCAGGGTCGGGGGGCGGCGCGGCGGCTCGGAGAGGCGGAGGAGCGCGTCCAGGTAGGCGGGTACGGTGGGGAAGACCGTGGCGCCGGTCCGTTCCACGGCGTCGAGCGGATCGAACAGCGTCCCGGCCTCGGGGATCACCAGGGGCGTGCCGCGCAGCAATGCGGGCATCGCCAGGCTCGACAGCCCGTAGGAATGAGAGAGCGGGACCGTGGTGAGGAGCCGGTCGTCCGGCCGGATTCCCATGGTCGCCGTCAGGTTCGCATCGTCGGCGATCAGCGCCTCGGCCGGGGTGGCGATGCCGCGCGGCAGGCCGGTCGAGCCCGAGGTGAGCTTGATGACCGCCCAATCCGAGAGAAGATCCGGCCGCGGAGGGAGCGGCGGGGGGGCTCCGTCCTCCGGCTCCGGCCGCGTCAGCGTCCAGTCGTCCGCACCCTGCGGCCAGGCGCAGCGGCAGCGCAAGAGGGCCGAGGCTCCCAGGGCGCGGACGATGCGCAGGGCTTCGGTGCCGGGAGTCTGGCCGTCGAGGAGCACGGCGGTCAGGCCGGCGCGGCGCAGGGCGAGGAACGAGGCGAGGAACCCCGGCCCGTTCGCCGCCACCAGGCCGACGGCGGTGCCAGGCGGCAGAGAAACCGGGCCCGCGGTCTCCAGCGCGCAGAGAGCCGCGCGGGCCAGGGCGTCCACCTCCTCGACCGTGGCCTGGCGCTCCGGAGACACCACCAGCGGAGCGAGGGGATCGCGCCGCAGGGTGCGCTCGAAGGAGTGGGCGATGGGATCGAAAGACATGCCGGCTCGGGCCTTCGGGTGCTCCGAAGAGCGAGAATGATAGCCCATCCTGGACAGGGAATCGGATCGGCTAGAATACGGCGTCGATTTGCCAGCGGGCCTCTGCCCAGGCTAGCATGATCGGCTGGTGTACGGTAGAAAAGGCAAAGGTTTCTCGATATGTCGCAAGTTCTCGCAACCCCGGACCGGATCAAGCGCCTGATCGTCGACAGCCTGCATCTCGAAGGCGTGCAGCCCGAGATGATCGAGGACGAGGCGCCGCTGTTCGGGGAGGGGCTCGGCCTCGACTCCGTCGACGCCCTGGAGCTCGTCGTGGCGCTCGAAAAGGAGTTCGGCATCAAGATCAAGAGCCAGGAGATGGACCGCGAGGTCTTCTCCTCGGTCTCCACCCTGTCGCACTTCGTCGAGGCACGCACCTGACCGCCAACGGCCTCGATCGACACCTGATGAGACACGAGAAGGCGATCGTCGCGGTGAGCGGCGTCGGCGCGGTGAGCGGCCTCGGGTGGGGGGTGGCCCCGCTCTGGGAGGGGCTGCGCGCCGGCCGCTCCGCCATCGGCTCGTTCCGCCGCTTCGACCACCAGCTCCACCGTACCCACGTGGCCGCCGAAGCCGTGGAAGATGCGCCGGAGGAGCTCGCCCGCATTCCGGGCTGGAAGCGCCTCAGCGTGGCCGACCGCTTCGCGGTGGCCGCGGCGGTGGAGGGTTTGCGGCAGGCCGGCCTGCCGCTGCGGTTGGGTGACGGTCTGGCTGGCGATGGGGAAGCCGGCGTCTTCTGGGGCAGCAGCACCGGCGGGATGTGGGAGGCCGAGCTCTTCTTCCGGGATTTCGTGACGGCGCGCCGGCGCTCGCGCCTGCGCGACCTCGCCTCGCACCAGGTCAACGCGCCGGGCGACGCCCTGGCGCGGCACCTGGGGGTGACCGGTCCGGTGCAGACCATCTCGTCAGCGTGCGCCTCCGGAGCCCTGGCCCTGGGCGCGGCCCTGGACGCGGTGCGCTCCGGTGAGGTGGATCTGGCCCTGGCCGGCGGCTCGGATTCGCTCTGCCAGCTCACCTACGCCGGCTTCAACGCGCTGCGCTCGGTCGACGAGAATCCGTGCCGCCCGTTCCGCGCCGGCCGGGCCGGCATGTCGTTCGGCGAGGGCTCGGCCATGCTCGTGCTCGAGCCGCTGGAGCGGGTGCTGGCGCGCGGCGCGACGCCTCTCGCGGTGTTCGCCGGGGCGGGCGCCTCCTGCGACGCCCACCACATGACCGCGCCCGACCCGAGCGGCGCCGGGGCCGCCGCAGCCCTGGAGTCCGCCTTGCGCGACGCCGGCCTCGATCGGGCGGAGATCGATTTCGTCAACGCCCACGGCACGGGCACCTCCCTGAACGACGCCGCCGAGTGGAACGCGCTGCGGCGGGTGTTCGGCGCGCGGGCGTCGGATCTGCCGGTGACCGCGACCAAGGCCCTCCTCGGCCATCTCCTGGGCTCCTCGGGCGCCATCGAGGCCGTGGCCACGGTCCTCTGCCTGCGCCATGGCGAGCTCCATCCCGTCCCCTCCGTCGAGCCGCCGGTGTTCGCCGCGACAGAGGAGGTGGACGAAGACCTGCCGGTGGCGCTGGTGCTCGACCGTCCCCTGCCGCTGCCCGAGGCGCGGGCGGCGGTCTCGACGAGCCTGGCGTTCGGTGGCTCCAATGCCGCCCTCGTCTTCTCGCGATGGGGAGCTTCGATGAGCCAGGGCGATTGAGTCGATCCATCCTCCTCACCGGGCTGGGGACCGCCGGCGCGTACGGCTGCGGCGCCGCGAGCCTGCGCCAGGCGCTGGCCGCCGCCGACCCCCAGATCCATCTCTCCGAGGTCGACCGCGCGGCCGGCTACCACCGGGTGCAAGGGGCGCGGCGGGCGTTTCTGACCGAGCGGCTGTTTCGAGAAGGGTGTCTGAAGGAGTGGCTCGCGCCCGGCGAGGCGCGGCGGATGAGCCCGCCCTCCAAGCTCGCGGTGGCGGCGGCGCGCATGGCCCTGCGGTGCGCCGGCTTCGCGGATGCCCGTTGCGGCAGCGAGGCGACGTCGGTGACCGTGGCCACGACGTTCGGACCCTCGTCCTACTCCGAGGCCCTGCTCCGGCAGATCCTGTTCGAGGGGCCGGAGTCGACCTCCCCGTTCTATTTCACCGAGAGCGTGGCGAACGCGCCGGCGGCGCAGATCGCCATTCTCTGCCGGGCGCGGGGGCCGAGCGTCACCGTCTGCCAGCGGGAGGCCGGGGTGCTCATCGCGCTCAGCCAGGCCGCCGGCGACGTGGCCGCCGGCAAAGTGCCGCACGCTCTCGCCGGAGCCGTCGAGGAGGTGACGCCGCTCCTCCACGCCCTGCTCGACCGCTTTGGAGCGCTCGCGGGACCCGGACCGGACGGGACCGAGGTGGCACGGCCGTTCGATCGCCGCCGCGACGGGTTCCTCGCGGCTGAGGGGTCGACGATGGTCTTTCTGGAGACGGAGGAGAGCGCGGTCGCGCGCGGTGCCCGGCCGCTCGCCCGGGTCCTCGCCTGGGGGAGCGCCTTCGATCCGACGGCGCCGCGGACCGGCTGGGGGACCGGCGCCAAGCGGCTGGCCCGCTCGCTCGTGCGCACCCTGGAACGGGCCGGGCTGGAGATCGGCGACGTCGACCGGATCGTCTCCGGCGCCTCGGGCTCGCGCGACGGCGACCGTCTCGAAGCCGGCCTCCTCCGAGCCGCCTGGGGAGACCGGCCTCTGCCGCCGGTGCTCGCGCCAAAGGCCACGGTCGGGGAGTATGCCGGTGGCTTC
>DATFPH010000296.1:0-15229 GCA_035264905.1 Thermoanaerobaculia bacterium | reverse complement strand
AACGACGGATCGCTCGGGCCGTTGCCCGATCCGAAAGCATGGAGCACCGCTCCCTTCAACGGGCTGCGCAGGAAATTTTCCGTGATTCGGGCCGAAATGCCGGGGAAGAGCCTCAGCAGGCCGACCTCGGTCTGGGTGAATTCCTGCACCTGCAGGGCAAAGCCGGCCTCTTCAACGGGTGGCAATCCCATCTGCTCGCCGAGCTCGATACCGTCCTCGGTCGCTCGGGCGAGAGGCGGGAAATTCGGTGAATCGAAAGCAGCCCACTCCTCGGCGGAGACTTTCGTCGCACGGCAGCCACGCAGCAGCTTGCCCCCGAAAGCGAGGCATACTTCGGCCCTTGGAAGCCTGTAATCGCCCGCGATCCTGAGAGAAGCGATGAGATTGGCCCGGGCATCGCCCCCTGGCACGGCCAACGGAACTTGCGACCCCGTGAAGATGATGGGCTTTGTCAATCCTCGGATCATGAACGCCAGGGCGGAAGTGGTATACGCCATCGTATCCGTGCCGTGAAGGATGACGAAGGCGCGATATCGATGCTGCCGGCTCTCGATGTATCTGGCGATGCTCTCCCAATGCCTCGGCGTCATGCTCGAAGAGTCCAGCGGGGTCTGCAGAGCGTCGAAATCCCAATCCGGTATTCCAGGAACACCTCGGAGCGCATTGGCCATGTTGGTCCGGAAATTCGGGTCCGGCCGGCGTGGCCGCTCTGCCGTCATTCCAATGGTGCCACCTGTGTAATACACAAGCACTTTTTGTTGCATGATTACTCCCCGAATCCCGCTGTGCAGGACCGCACGGAAGGTACGGCAGCGGGCGTTCTACTAAAGGAGTGATGGAGGGCCGCGGAAAATCTCACCCCCCCCGGGCACCTCTGTGACGAATGTGGGGAACGATGATCCCCTCAACTCTACGGAGGCACCCGACCGGGAGGAGGGCCTCCTCCCGGCCTTGTCTCCCGTCTACTTGAGCTGGCCCTTGTTGATCTTCCCGAAGTTCCAGTTGGGGCGGTTCGGCCCGGAGCCGTACTGCACAGTGATCGAAGCACCGTCCTGGAGCTGCGCGAACTCCTGGGCGGTGAGGGTGAAGGTCACCGTCGTCGTGTCGCCGCTCGCCGGATAGCGGCTCAGCCCGAACTCCTGGCCGCCGATCCGCAGGATGAGGAGCTCGCCCCGGGGCAGCAGCGCACGGTTGCTCTTGAGCTCGATCTCCACGACGGTGGTCCCACTCACGGAGACCTGACGCATCGACTTGACCTGGTTGACGTCGTTCGTGGTGGAGCTGTCGTCGACCGGAGAGTCGTCGCCGGCGAGGACGGGCGAGAAGGCCGCCAGCGTGGTCGCGCCGGTCCGCTTGGACAGCCGGATGTTCCCGAGGAAGATCTGGTCGCCCTGCGTATCGTCGAAGGTGAAGCGGACGCCGCGCAGGTGGCTGACGATCGCGCTGCTGGCGAACGCGGAGAGCGGGATGCGGACGGTCTGCAGGATCGGATGCGGCGAGGCGCCGAATCCATAGCGGACCAGGCCGCCGACCGGGCCGGTGAGCGTCAGGAGATCGCTCAGGCGGATCGGCGCCGACAGCTCGCCGTTCGCTCCGACGAGGCGGATCGAGAAGCTGGTGTCGGTCACCCACTGGGCTCCCCGGTGTGTGCAGGCGGCGTCGCCACACTGCCGCGACACGCGGAAGTCGAGCGTTTTATAGCCGCTCGCATTGCGCCCGGTGCCCGGCGCCGTCCAGTTGCTCTGGAACCAGGTGTCGTCGCCCGCCGAGCTCCAGGCGACCTGGGCCACGCGCTGGCTCCTGTCGTGATCCGCGATGCCGCCGTGGGTGACGGTCACGTGGCTGGCGGTGTTGGCCATGCCCGCGCTGTTGATCCCCGTGGGCCGGTCGAAATCGTCGAAGGTGGTGGTGACGGACGCATCGGCCGAGTCGGTGTACCCACGGTCGACGCGCGTGACGTCCGCCAGGCTCGCCGGCACCTCGAATTGCGGGTTGAGCACGGCGCCGAGTGCCGGATCGGCGTCCGCCCCGACGTTGGCGCGGAAGAAGGCAAGGACGCTCGCGAGCGCGGTCACCCGCTGGTCGGCCGAGCCGAGCAGGTTGCCGAACAGCTTCTGGTGGCCGAGGCAGCCGGGCGAATCGCTGAGCTGCCACTCGGTGTTGTAGAAGTTGTGGTTGGTGCCCCAGACGGTGAACGTGGACTTCGGCAAGGCCGGCGACTCCGAGCGGATCGCCATCATGCGGTCGAACGGGCGGACCCCCTGCAGGTCGGCGACGTCGCCGTCGCACATCGGCAGCAGCACGTTCCACGCCGTGCCGTCCGCGTTGAGGACGCGCGACGTCTGGCCGTCGACCGGACCGATCTCGAAGATGCCCTCGAAGCGGACCGGTCCGATGCGCGCCGGCCATGGGCTTCCCGCGTCGCGGTACAGGTTGTACGCGGCGCGCACCCCCTCGCCGCCCCGCGAATGCCCGAGCAGGCCGACGTGCGAGAGATCGAGCGTGCTCCGCACGTCGAAGCCGAGGCTCGCCGGCGCGCCGCCGGACGTGTTCCATTGGCTGAGCGTCTGCAGGTGCTTGAGGACGAGGCGTCCGCGGCGCAGGTTGAGGCCGCGGTCCCCCTCGACGGCAGGGGCCGCGGTGACCCCGCGGTTGGCGTTGATCGAAACGACGACGTAGCCCCAGGACGCCAGGCGCTCGGCGAGATAGGCGTACCCTTCGTGGCTGGGCACGACCACATAGCCGGCCGGGCAGGTGCCGGAGAAGGTGTACTGAATGTTGGTGTCGAAGCGGCCGGGGCCGATCCCCTCGTAACGGCCGCAGGTCGCATGGTTACCGTGCAGGAACACGAGCAGGGGGTACGGCGCGCCCGACAGCGTCGCCGGGCGGTAGACGCGGGCCCACAGCTCGGTCGCGAGCTCCGTGGTGACGTCGGGGTCGACGGCGGCGGGGAGCTTGTACTCGGAGCTGGTCGTCGCGAGCGGACCGAAGCCGCTGGCATCCGGGGCCGTCTGCGCCTGCGCGGCGACGGCTGGAAGGATCAGGCACAACGCGAGCACGGCACACAATCGTCGGGTCATCTGAAGATCCTCACGAGAAAAAGGACGCACCGCCCATGCGGCGGTCGGATCTACGATCGAGGAGACATTTCCCCGTCAACAACAGTGCGTCAACAGGGGTCTGAAGAGACACCGAGGCGGTCAGGGGGGCGCGTCGGGCGCCGTGGCAGAAGGTTTGGGGCCAGGGGTGAGGGGCAGGGCAGCGCGATCGAGCAGGAAATCTTCGAGGACGAGCGCGTCGATCCCGAGGTCTCCCCCGCCCGGCCGTCTCAGGAGGGAGCGAGAGCTCCGGCCGATCCCGCCGCGGCGAGGAGCCGGCGGAGGAATTCGGGATCGATCGGCTTGACCAGGTGGTGATCAAATCCAGCCTCGCGGGACCGGCGCTTGTCCTCTTCCTGCGCGTACCCCGTCATGGCGATCACCAGCGCCTCGTTCAGGCCCAGTTCCTGACGCAAGCGGCGGCAGACCTCCAGACCGTCCATCTCCGGGAGCCCGAGGTCCAAGAGCACGACCTCGGGCCGGCCCTCTTCCGCGGCGGCCAGTGCCTGAACGCCGCTGTAGACCGCGTGGGCGTCGTTGCCCGACAGCCGCAGGAGCAGAGCCAGGCTGTCGGCGGAGTCCTCATCGTCGTCCACCACCAGGATGCGCCGGGACGACCGGCAGATGGCCGTGCCGGCTCGCTTCTCCGGCTCGGCGGCAGGTCGCTCTTCCCCCCGGAGCGGCAGGCGCACCACGATCTCGCTCCCTCGGCCGGTGCCTTCGCTGAAGGCATCTACCGTTCCGCCGTGCATCTGCACCAGCCGGCGCACCAGGGTCAGCCCGATCCCCAAGCCGCCCTCCGCGCGGGCCAGCGTGTGGTCGAGCTGACTGAACAGATCGAACACCTTCGGCAGCATCTCGGGAGGAATGCCGATCCCGGTATCCCGCACCCGGATCACCGCCTGACCGGCCTCCTTCTCGACAGTCAACCAGACATGCCCGCCTGCTGGCGTGTATTTGGCGGCATTATTCAGCAGATTGATGAGCACCTGCTCCAAACGCACCAGGTCAACCTCGACCGGCAGAGCGGCCTCTGGCAATGCCACTTCGAGCGTGTGGTTGCGAGAGTCGAGGAAGGGACGGCTGCTCTCGACGGCACGGGCGACCACGATGGCCAGATCGACCGGCTCCTTCTGCAGATTGATCTTGCCGCGAGTGACCCGGCTCGCATCCAAGAGGTCGTCCACCAGCCTGACCAGGTGCCTCACCTGTCGCTCGACGACGTTGTAGGCCTGTCCGGCGGTCTCACCGGTGTAGTTGGCCTCACGCACAATCTCCAAGGAGTTGCGGATCGGCGCCAGAGGGTTCCGGAGCTCGTGGGCCAGAATGGCCAGGAACTCATCTTTGCGGGAGTCGGCTTCCCGCAGCGCCCTTTCGGCCTGCTCGCGTTCGGCGATCTGCTCACTCAGGTGGGCATGGCTCGCAAGCAGGGCAGCATGGGCCTGCGCCAGCTCGGCATGGGTGGCCTTCAGAGCGCCGGACGAAGAAAGAGCCTGATAAGCGGCCGCCGCGAAATCTCCCAAGCTCGTGATCACGCGCACGTCTTCGGCGTCGAATCGGCGGGATTCGTCGTGAGACAGCACCCAGAGGGTCCCGACGGCTTGGCCGCCGCCGACGTGAAAGGGAATCAGCAGCGCTTCGAGAATCCGGGGGGCCACCTCGAGGAGGGGAGAGAAATAGCGGTCCGGGTGCTCCATCAGCAGCACGGCATCACGGTCCAGGACCGTGCCGCAGGGGCTGTGCTCTCGCGGCATGGTACCCCACAGGTGATGAGCGAACTGGCCGGCGATCGCGTGCCAGCGGAAAACCTCACGGCCGTCTTCGCTTTCCAGCAGGCTGACTCCGGCCGAGTGGGCCTGGCACAGGTCCAGGGCGCTGTCCACGAGCTTCTGCAGAATGTCTCTCGGCGGCCTGGCCATCGCCTGCGCCAGGGAGATCAATGAGCGGTTCAGGGCCTCATGATCGGGAGCCCGCGTGGCGCGCCGGTGGAGCTCTGCGGTAGCGATGACCGACTCCAGGTTGCACCGAGCCTGAGAGACGGCCTCTGAAGAATCCATTGCATCGACCTCTTCGTTCGGCGGGGAATCGAAGGAATGCTTGGAGAGCCGCAGTCCAGTATAGACCTCTGTCAGACGAACGTATACAGATCCTCGCTGATCGCGCTCCGCCCCCGCGCGAAGGGGCTCCTGGCGCGCGAGCGCCAGGCGGCGAGGAGGTCGGGCCACCCCTCCGGCAGGGCGGCGCGGTCGAGCAGGAAATCTTCGAGGACGAGCGCGTCGATTCCCGAGGTCCCCAGGCTGAACAGGGCGTCCACCGGCGAGCCGACGACCGGCTCGCCGGCCACGTTGAACGAGGTGTTCACCAGCAGCGGGCACCCCGTGCGGCGGCGGAACGCCTCCAGCAGGGCGGCGTAGCGCGGCGCGACCGCGGGGTCCACCGTCTGCGGCCGGGCCGAGCGGTCCACGTGGGTGATCGCCGGCAGCTCGTACGGCGCGATCACCTCGCACGTCTCCAGCATGTAGGGGGACGGGTGATCGAGGGCGAAACATTCGCCCGCGCGATCCGCCAGCACGCTCGGCGCGAACGGACGGAAGGCCTCACGTTTCTTGACCAGCCGGTTCAGGCGGTCGCGCATCTCCGGATCGCGCGGATCGGCGAGCAGGCTGCGCGCGCCGAGCGCCCGCGGGCCCAGCTCCATGGCGCCGTGGAACCAGCCGATCACCTCGCCGTGCACCAGCCGGTCCACCACCGCCTCCAGAAGCTCCGCCTCGCGGCCGCGGAAGTCGAGGGCCGGGAGGCCGGTGGCGGCGAGGATCTCCGCGACCTCATCGGCTGTCCACCGGGGGCCGAGATACACGTGGCGGAGCGGCTCCGGCGGTGTGCCCGTCGCCTCGGCCCACGCGAGAGCCGCGGCGCCGAGGCACCCCCCCGAGTCGCCGGCCGCGGGCTGCACGAACAGGCGCGCGAACGGCCCTTCCCGCAGGATGCGCCCGTTCGCCACCACGTTGAGCGCAACGCCGCCCGCCATGCAGAGGTCGGAAAGCCCGGTGCGCTCGTGGAGATAGAAAGCCTTCTCCAGCAGGATCTCCTCCAAAACCTCCTGGAGGCTGCGGGCCACGTCCCGATGAAACAGGGTGATCTCCCCGCCGCGCGGGCGCGGCGGCGCGCCGAGCAGCGCACAGAGCCGGCCAGAAAACATCCGCCGGCCGTGCACGAAATCGAAATAGTCGAGATCGAGCCGGTACTGCCCGCCAGGGCCGGACGCGATCAGCTTGCGCATCTGGGGGACGAGCCGCGGCGTGCCATACGGCGCCAGCCCCATCACCTTGTACTCGCCGTCGTTGACCTCGAAGCCGAGATAGGACGTCAGGGTGGAATAGAGGAGCCCGAGCGAGTGGGGGAACTCCACCTCCTCGAACCGGTCGAGACGTGCGCCGCGTCCCGCCCCATACGTCGTCGTCGCCCACTCGCCTACGCCGTCGACCGTCAGCACCGCGGCCTCCGGAAACCCCGAGAAGAAGAACGCGCTGGCCGCATGCGACGCATGATGGTCGAACCGCCGGATCGTCCCCTCATACCCCAACCCCTCCCGAATCGCCCGCTCCGGCTGCCCCGGATCGATCCACGCCAGGTCCTCCGAAGCCCCCGCCGGAACGCCTGACCACAGCTGGCGGGACAGCTTGAGCACCGGGTCCTCGTAATAGGCGAGGACGTCGATCTCGTCGATCCCGATCCCCCCGGACTGAAGACAGAAGCGGAACGCATGCACCGGTAGCCGCGGATCGTGCTTCACGCGCGTGAACCGCTCCTCCTCCGCCGCGGCGACCAGCCGGCCGTCCTGGAGCAGACAGCAGGCGGACTCGTGGAAGAAGGCGGAAAGGCCGAGGACGTTCATGCTGAGGGCCGCAGCCTTTGCCGAGACTGCTATTCCCACCAGCTCTCAGACCCGCGGGAGGTGCTGGTGGCGGGATTCTACGATGTCCTCGATTGCGGAGAAGAAGGGGTCGTCGTCCTCGAGCCAGCCCTGGACGTTCGCCAAGTGTCCGGCCTGTTCGTCCAAGCCTGCGGGGACGAGCTTGGCAACGAGCTTACCTTCGTTCAGCAGGAGGATGGTCTCCCCCTCCTGAACGACCCTCTCAACTAGATCCGTGAAATTCTGTTGCGCTTCTGTGACACTGAATCGGGTCATCGCATCCTCCCAAGGACAATGATACTCCTGAAGGCGCTTCAGAGAGACCTCTCCACTCCCTTGTAGCTCAGCCCCTCCCGAATCGCCCGCTCCGGCTGTCCCGGATCGATCCACGCCAGATCCTCCGCAGCCCCTGCCGGAACGCCTGACCACAGATGCCGGGACAGCTTGAGCACCGGGTCCTCGTAATACGCGAGGACGTCGATCTCGTCGATCCCGATCCCCCCGGCCTGGAGGCAGAAGCGGAACGCATGCACCGGTAGCCGCGGATCGTGCGTCACCCGCGTGAACCGCTCCTCCTCGGCCGCGGCCACCAGCCGGCCGTCCTGGAGCAGGCAGCAGGCGGATTCATGGCGTGGCGCTGCTGCCGCTGCTTGCGAGCGGCCCGGTGGTGACGACCAATTTCGACCGGGTCCTCGAACGCGCCTTCGCGGCGCACGGAACGCCTTTCGAGTCGGTGATCTCCGGCCCGCGGCCCGATCTGATCGTCGACGCTCTGCACGGCCATCGCCGGGTTCTCATCAAGTTGCACGGTGACTGGCAGGACCGCGTCGGCCGCACCTTCGCCAAGTCGGATTACGACGCCAACTATGGGGACGCGCAGCCCGAGAGGAAGCGGGAGCTGCTCGAACGAGCGGAACGCCTGCTGTTTTCGAGCCGCTCCCTCCTGTTCATCGGCGCCAGCCTAGGGCCGGACCGCACGGTCGAGGTGCTGGAGCAGGTCCACAATGATTGCGCCGGCATCCACCATTTCGCGATCCTGGCGGTGCCTAAGGAGGCGGCGGATTTCGATAAGAAGGAGAAGCACCTGAGGAGCCTGGGCGTCCTGCCTCTCTGGTACTACGCCGAGAGTCCCGAGAAGCATGCACCGCTGGTCGAAGGTCTCGTCAAGCGCATCGTTGAGCGCATCTCCGTGCGGACGGCCGACAAGGCCAGGTACGCTCGGCCGATCGCCACAGCCGTCTCCGGCTCCGGCTCCGTCGCGCCTCCACAGAGCAATGCCAAGCCGAGCCGCGCGCACCTGGACCGCGTGACCCGGCTCATCGAGGATGGCCGGCTCACCTTTTTTCTGGGTTCCGCGATCCATGCGCCGACGCGGCTCATGGCGCAAGAATTCTACGAAGAGCTGGCGCGTGTCTTCGAGTGCGAAGCCCTGCAGGAGGAGCGCTTCGCGGTAGCCCAGTACATTGCGGACCGCCACGGCCGGGAGGAGCTTTATGGGCAGATTCGCAAACTGTTCGCCAGCACGCCCCTTCCGCCGCGCGACACGCACGAGCTGTTCGCGGCGTGGACCCAGCCCAGAGCCGACGGCGGGAAGCGCCTGCCGTTTCCGCTCATCGTAACGACCAACTATGACGATGTCCTGGAAGCTCGGCTGGAAGAGGCCGGCCTCCCCTTCCACCTGCTCTCCTACCAGGCGGACGGCCCCGATCGCGGGCTTTTCTATCATCGTGATGTGAACGATCGCCTGCGGATCATCGAGCGGCCGGACAACCTCGGCAAGCTTTCCGACGGATTCATTGTCGTGAAGCTGAACGGCGGCTTCGACGGCAGCGGGCGGATTCCGGAGAGCTACGTCACCACGCGGATCGACTATTGGGACTTGGCCGCGCGTATCCCCGCGGTGCTCCCCACCGTGGTCCGGCACAAGTTGTCGAGCCAGCCGCTGCTCTTCCTTGGGCATGGTCTGGCGGTGGCCGACGTCGAGTCGCTCGTCCGATTCGCCCACAAGGATCACCCGGGGCCGAGGTCCTGGACGGTCGCCCTCAACAAGACGCAGGGGATCGACTACTGGCGCCAGTGCGGCGTGGAGATCCTCGATCTGGACGTCAACGTCTACGTAGGCGAGCTGCGCCGGCGCCTTGGCCTGTCGCAGGACCTCATTGACTACTCTAGCAACTCGTCTTAAGCTTGGGATCACGATCGAAGAGCTTTCGAGATGAACCCGTGGCTGATCATGCTCGTTCCTTATTTCGGGAGATGGCCCGAATGGATGAATCTGTTCGTTGAGAGCTGCCGGTGGAATCCAGGCGTGCGCTGGCGGTTCTATACGGACTGCGGCGAGCCGGAGAACCAGGCCGACAACGTCGACTATGTCCATTTGAGCTTCGACGACTACAAGGCGCTGGTGCGCGAACGTCTCGGCATCGCATTCGATCCGCCCGCTCCCTACAAGCTCTGCGATCTCAGGCCGTGTCTCGCGTACATTCATGAGCGGGACGTCGCCGGCTTTCCCTTTTTCGGTTATGGTGACGTCGACGTCATCTACGGAAACATTGGCAACTTCTATACGGACGACGTGCTCGCGCGATGCAACGTCTTGTCGACGCATCCGGAGCGGCTGTCGGGGCATTTCGCCGTCCTGCGCAATACGCGGGACTTCCGGCATGCCTTCGAACGCATTCCCAGCTATCGGACATTGCTCGAACAGCCGCAGTACGCCAACATGGACGAAGGGGATTTCAGCGACGTGTTCTCTCCGCCCGCAGCCGGCCCGCACGATTCTCACGGCCTGCTGTTCGTCGAGCGCTACAGCACGGTTTTGAGCCCGCGCGGATGGCACGACGGCACCATGAAGTATCCGCAGCAGTGGTTTTGGCAGCGCGGTCGCCTGACCAACGAACGCGACGGCGAGCGGGAGTTCCTCTATCTGCACTTCATGCGTTGGCAATCCGGCCGATGGATGACGGATCGGCCCGCGCCAGGCGAAGCAGCGTGGCTGCGGCTCGAGCGCATCGTCCAGGTCGACTGGCACCGCGCCGCCGCCGAGGGTTTTTGCATCGGCCCGGAGGGTTTCACCGACATCAGCCCGCGCGCGCAGGAAGATTTCAGGTGAGATCGCCGGTCCTCTGGCGACAGCTACAGGTTCTCTTCCGGCATGCCCTCGCCCTGTTCGAGAGGCCCCTCGGGCAGGAGCACTCCTACGTCCTCACCTGCCGGGAGTGCGATGAGGTACTCTGAACAAGGCCCGAGGCGAGCCTGCTGGAGGCCGGGCCTTGGACATGGTCTTACGTCCTTGGTAAGATGCTCCTCATGAAGTCCGCAACGCGTGTGACCAGCAAGGGTCAGGTGGTCATCCCCAAGCCGGTGCGTGAGCAGCTCCGGTGGGCAACGGGCACTCAGCTCGGTGTCGAGATCATGGTCGATGGTGCAGTGCGCTTGACGCTGCTCGAGGCCGAGGATCCGATCGACTCTCTCTATGGCTGCCTGAAGGATCTCCCGCGGGACCCTCTCGCGGATCTCGAAGCCGAGCACCAAGCCGAAATCGAGGCCGATGAGCGCTGGCAGCGTCGCGGTCGTTGATTCCTGGGCGCACCCTCTCTCATACGCCGACGCGTTCGCAGTGGCCGCGGGCCGGGAGGAGAAGGCGCCCGTCATCACCGGAGACCCAGAGATCCTAGCCTTGCCAGCCACCGTAGTCCGCGTTCGGAGGCTCGACCGACACGCGTAGGCAGGGGTCCGGGCAGGAGCAAAGCCTGTCGCCAACTCCGCCATTGAGCAGCCCATGCACATCCGCCAAGCAGAACCATCTGAGAGCGACGCCCTGAGCGCTATCGCGTATGCCTCCAAGGCCCACTGGGGCTACACGCCGGCGGTGCTCGACAGTTGGCGGCACGACCTGACGGTCTCCGCAGATTCGATTGCGCGGCATCCAACGTTCGTCTGCGAGGTGCGGGGGGAGCGCGCTGGTCTCTGTCAGCTCATCCTTGGCGAAGGTGAATGCAGTCTCGAGCACGTGTGGGTTCATCCATCGTTCATGGGCCAGGGCGTCGGGCGAAGCCTGCTGGCTCATGCGGTCAAGCATGCGGCGCGCTGCGGTGCGAAGCACGTGGCGATCGACGCTGACCCGAACGCCGAGCAGTTCTACTTGGCGTGCGGTGCGGTCCGTTGCGGCGCTATGGCGGCGCCGATCGAAGGAGAGCCGGAGCGCGTACGCCCGCAGCTGCGGATCAGCGTTGCCGCTGCGTAATCTCTGGACCCCTGGTTCCCGGCAAGAAACCTTCGGGGACAGCAATGCGTCGCTCTGTCTGGACGGTTCTTGTCTACTCGGGTTTGTGGATCGGCGCCGCGTACTTCCTCGTTCGGATGCGCACGGGCGACGTCTGCCTGTCCTGCAGGTCGGCCGTGCTTTCCTAGTTTTCGTCAGGCCGCCTGAGACAACAGACGCCGCATCGTCTCGGGCTCGCGCTCGATGGCTCGAAGCAACGCCCGGGCCGGTGCATCGGGAGTGCTGCGGCGCTGTTCCCAATCCCGCAATGTGCTGATGGGGAGTCCGAAGGCCTTCGCGAACTCAGCTTGTGTCATGCCGAGCCGCTGCCGCAATGCCTTCACGGGAGAGATCCTGCGCATCTTCTCCAGCGCCTCCGGGTCGAGCGGCTGGGCATCAGGATCGGAGAGGGCAGCGGCGAGGACCTCTTCGTCTGTCATCGCGTTCACTCGCGCCCAGTCGGTCTCGCCGCGAGGCGGCGCCTCACCAGGCTTCACGGTCATCCGCGTAGTACCGGTCTTGCTCATGTCGTGTTGCCCTCCGGGCGGAGATGATGCGGCACGTCCTGTCACCGCGTAGGGTCGTGACGACGAACAGGACAGTGCCGACCGCCATACCGATGACCCGCATCCGCTCTTCTCCGTACTCAAAGCGAGTGTCGACCTCTTCGAGCCGGTTCGGGTCCTCAAGCGCTGCGATGGAATCCATAAAATCGATGCCGTGCCTGCGGCGATTCTCAGCAGCCTTCGCCGCATCCCACTCGTATTCCATCCTCGGCAAGGCTACTGGTTACCAGTAGTTCTGTCAACCCTCGGGCGCGCGGAGTTCATGGTCGGCTCAGCTCCCCGCCCGCCCCGCCTTCGGCGCCTTGCCCAGCGCCGCGAGGCGGCGGCGGGCCAGGGCGTAGGTCGAGGTCGCGTCGGTCTCGCCGGGCCTCAGCACGACTCTTCCGTAGTAGACGCGGGCCATGTCGGGCAGGCCGTAGTTCTCGGCGAGGCGGCCGAAGACGTACCAGTCGCTCGAGGCCGGCTCCTCGTCGATCCGGGTCCCCAGGGCCTGGAGGATGATCTGGTAGGCCTCCGCGGTCTTGCCGACCTCGGCGTAGAGCGACGCCAGGGTGTGGAGGGACGGGTAGCTGCCGTAGTTCTGCAGGGTGGCGGAGCGTTGCGCGTCTTCGATCGCCTTGTCGTCCACCTGACCGCGGACCAGGGCCATCCAGGCCAGCTCGTTATAGTCCGGCGCCTTGCCATGGCCCGAATCCACCACCTGCCGCAGGATCTCGTCCCGCCGGTCGTAGTGGCCGGCCTTGTCCTCGATCGCGGCAAGGAGGCGGAGGGCGTCCGGATCGCCGGGCGTCGCGCGCAGCCGCTCGTCGGCCAGGCGGCGCGCCTCGTCCTCCCGGTTCAGACGGAGGAGGAAGCTGACCCGCAGGCCGAAGCCGTACGCGGAGGCGGGCGCGGCCGCCATCAGGCGCTCCGCGGCCTGGGCTGCGTCCTCATTGCGGCCGAGGTCGCGATAGCCGTTGCACAGGGCGAGGTCCAGGGCCTGCCGGCGCGCCGGGTCCGTGGCCGCGTCGCGGCAGGCCTCCAGCGCGCGCACCAGCTTTTCCGTGGCTTCGGCCTTCAGCGCCAGAGCGGTCGCCGCGCAGCGGATCTCCTCGTCGCCGGCTTCCCGGCCCTTCTCCCACAGGGCGGCCACCGGCTCGTTCAGCAGGGGATCGGACGCGGGCTGCTTGACGATCTCCTCGTACGCCCAGTCGAGCCACTGCCGTGCGGCCCGCAGATCTTTGTGATCCAGGCGGTCCAGGGCCTCGATGCCCAGATGCTCGAACCCCTCGGCCATGGTCAGCAGGCGGTACTCGCCGGCTTCCGGAACCACGAAGCTGGTCATCTCGCCGGGGCCTTGGCCCGACGTGTTGACCAGCCGCACCCGGTAGCCGATCGCGGGGTCGCCGGCGAGGTTGTCGCGGAACGAGGCGAGGCCGATCTCCAGGGCCGAGGTCATGGGGAGGTCCTGGGAACGGAAGCTGTGCCGCAGCATCGAGAAGATCAGGTCCAGGCCGTCGTCGGCGCTCATTCCGCCGTCCTTGAACCCCTGGGCCACCCTTCGCGCCAGGACGGAGGTCAGGACCTTGCCGTCCGTCTCGCCCGCGGCGAGGAGCTGGAAGAGCCGCCGCAGCGGCCCGGAAGGCTCCTTGAGAGAGATCTGCATCTCCTCGTGGCGGCGCGCCCGCCGGAGCATCTCGGTGAGCGCCAGGAGCTCCGCGGCGTTGGCCGACTGGCGGCTCGCCCGGTCGAGCAGGGCCGCGGCTTCGGGGTAGCGGCGCAGGAGCAGGAGGTTCTGGGAGGCGTTGCGGAGCAGGGTGGTGCGCGCCTCCGCGGTGGAGGCCCCGCGCTCGGCGAGGCGGAGCGCGGCGTCCGGGCTGTCGAGCACCGCGGCGGCGACCAGCTTCAGGGTCTGCCGCTGCTCGGAGGTTGCGAGCTCCTCCAGCAGGTCGTGCATCTCCTGGATCCGCCCGGCCCGCAGGAGCGCCACGGCCAGGTTGTCGTCCATGTCCCCGGCCTGGAGGTCCTTGCGGAGGGCGCGGTACTCCTCGATGGCGGCGGCGAGGTCTGCGCCGGCGCCGTAGCGCTCGCCGTCGGCGTCGTGCTCCAGGAGGATGGCGAGGTCGGCCCGCGCGACGTAGTCCTTCGGGTCGAGCTGCTTGGCCTTGCGGTAGGCGGCGATCGCCGCCGCGCGGTCGTAGCCGGGGCCGAAGCGCCGGCCGAGCTTGTCGTGCTGGAGGATCCAGCCGAGGGTGCGCTGGGCGAGCGCCGAGGCCGGCTCCAGGCGGATCGCCCGGTCGGCTTCCTGGCGCGCCGCTTCGCCGAGCCCGCCGGTGAGGAGGGCGCGCGCCACCCGGGTGCGGGGGAGGGCCTTGCGCGGCTGGATCGAGGCCAGGCGCTCGAATTCAGCCAGGGACTCGCGCACCCGGCCGGCAGTCAGGTGCGCCTCGCCGGTCTGCTCGAAGGTGACGAGAGTTGCGTCCTCCTTCACGACCTCGCCCGCCGCGGCGCGCAGGGCGTCGAACTCCTTGGCGCTCAGCCGCCGCTTGCCCACGTCGAAGCGCAGGGTGGCGGTGACGACGCCGTCCGTGCCGGACGCATAGGCCTCGGTGAGGAGCGCCGGGCCGAGCCGCCGCTCGCGCGCCTTCGGGAGCTCGCGGGGCGCGAAGCCGGCCGGGGGCACGATGCGGTAGCGCACCTCGGCCTGGAACGGCTGGGTGAACACGTATTCGGCCTTGCGCGGGCCCATGTCCGCGTCCTCGTCGTCCGGCACGAGCTCGTCCGGCAGGCGGCCGAGCAGGTCGCGCGGGAAGATGGCCACGGCCGCCTCGCCCATGTCGGTGACGCCGCGCGAGATCCGTTCCGCCTCCAGGCGCAGGCGGAACGGCTGCGAGAGGTCCTTGGGATTCGAGTACTCCAGCTTGGTCAGGTCTTCCGCCTGGTACTCGGTCTTCATGTACGAGGCGAGATTCTCGCGCAGCTTGTCGGCCGCGAGCGCGGTGTAGTACGCCCGCATGCTGCTCTCCGCGCCGCCCAGGTAGTCCGAGGTCTCGATCACGCGGGCCGGTCCGAGGTCGGCGAGATAGACCTCGCGGTTCTCGACCTGCCGGTTGTCGGCCGGCAGCGCCGCCGGGGTGCGCACCAGGCCGGAGGTCGAGGGGGCGGAGATCAGGGCGAGCCGTCCCTGGTCGGCGAGCGGCAACTCGCCGATGCGGGCGTAGGGGTCGGTCGGATCGATCCAGATCGCGGGCTTGCCCGGCACCACGACGATGGCGTGGTTGAACAGGCCGAAGCCGGGGAGAGACTCTTCCACGTCCTGGTCGTTGTCGTTGGCGTAGAGCAGGGCCACGTAGGCCGGGATGTCGAGCGCGCGGAGCAGGCCGGTGAGGAGGACCGCCTTGTCCTTGCA
>DATFPH010000295.1:0-7223 GCA_035264905.1 Thermoanaerobaculia bacterium | reverse complement strand
AACGATAAATGCTCACTCGACCTTGTTGTCCCCCACAGATCAACCGGCCATCGCGATCAAAAACAAGTGCTCTGGAGCCATTGGCTCCCGGCACAGTCAAAGGTCTGGGAGGATTCTCTTTCAGGTCCCACGCCCGGAGGGCGCCGCCTTGTTCCGACAGAACGAGCCAGCGGCTATCGGGGCTGATTGCAACGCTCGATACATCTAGGCCTTCCAGAGCCGTCGAAGTCCTCTTCTTCCGATTCCACAGCCGAGGGGGTGCTCCGTCCACAAGAACCAGTAGAAATTGCCCGTTGGGAGTCATAGCAACTGTCCTCGCGCGCCCCTCTTGCGGTGGCAGTTGGACGATCGGCTGCGCAAGCCCCTGCGGGCCAAGCTGCCGGACGCTCGCGGAGCCATCCGTACCGGCAGTAATCAGCCAGTCTCCTTCGGGGTCGGCGCTGAGATCAAACGCCGAGATTCCGGGCAGCTCAACTGGCTGCTGTCTTTCCGTATCTGCCATCAGATTCCAGAGGAGCACCCGAGGGGTGCCGTTTTGGTTCTGACTGCCGGTCACCAGCCAGTGATCGTCGCTGCTCACTTTCGCACCGTAAAGGACGCTGTCCACCGGTAAGCGCACCGGCGTCGCACCGGGCGCGCTGAGATCGTTCAGCAGATTTACTCCCTGCAGGTTTCCCGTCAACAGCCACCGGTGGGTGGGGCTCAGAGCAAAAAGCTGGAGGTCCTGATCCTCGGCACGATGCCGAAGTGCCTCGTTCGAAGGATCGGGAAGCGTGAGATCCCAACGGCGCAGAGTACCGTCCGCTCCCCCTGTGATCAGCCAATTGCCGTCCGGGGTGAACTCATAATGCCTGACCGGCCCCTCATGTCCTCGAAGGACAAAGGGATCTTCCGGCGCGCCACCGGAGGAAAACCTCCACAAGAAGATTTCGTTGCCGCTGCTCGCGCCTGCCAGCCATCGGCCATCCACACTGATCTTCAACGAGACGACACGCTCGGGGCTCGCTTCGTCCACTCCGGACCACACCGGTGGGATAGCGTATTCCCTCTGCTGCCCATCCTGGCGGTTCCACAGCGCGACCTGGCCTTCTGCATTGACTGCGGCCACATAATGAGGGCCGAGAGCCACCGAGACGATCGGAACGTCCCGGCGCAAGCTCCCCGAAGTGAGCCGATGTCCCTTCAGATCGATATGGCCGTCGACATTGCCGATAGCCAACGATCCCTCGTGCCAGGCCACGGCCGAAACTCCTACCTTGTCCTGGTCTCCAATCCTGCGGGGAGGATCCTGGCGCAGATCCCAGATGGCCATTCGGTTGTTGCCGTCCCTGGTGATGAGCCGCAAGCTGGCCGGAATGATCTCGGCGGAAACGATTCGTGAATCGTGCCATCGAGGTAGCAGAACAGGAACCGGCCTTGGCTTCTGATGGAGATCGCACAACCGGAGATCTCCCTGGACATTTCCTGCCACCAAAAAACGGCCGTCTGGGGTTAGAGACAGCGCCGAGATTTCAACGTTATTGCTGGGGATCACGGGGACGTCCCAGCCCGAGACCCGGACCGAGCCATCGATGCTTCCGACGGCGGTCAACTGATTGCGGGCTGCGGCCACAAAAGCCGGATGGTGTGGTTTGCCGGCCCGTGCCGTGGTGAGCTCCACAGGTTTCGGACCGGTGCCCTGCGGCACCAGGTCCCACCGGAGAGCGGCTCCATCCGAGCTCCCGGCGACCACCCAGCGGCCGTCCGGGCTGATGGCCAAAGAGCTGATGTCGGCTAGATGTACCCCGAACCCGCGTCCGCCCAGAGCGGTGAGCGCATACCGCAGGGCGCCCTCGGCGTCTCTCTCGTGTCCTTGCTCCAAGGCTTCGACCGCAAGGAGCACGCTTTTCTGAGGGCTCGACAAGGCAATAGCCTTGGATTGCTGGGTCAGCTTGGAATACAAAAGCGTCTTGTTCAAATTCTTGCTAAGATTCAACAAATACAAGGTGACGGCCGCAAGAATGACCGCCACCATGGCGCAGCCGAAGGCGATCGAGGCCCAGACCTTCCGCGTGGAGGCCATCTTCTGGGCCTGCGCGAGCCGTTCTCTCTGGGCGCGGAGCTCCCCCTCCTTCGCCTCATCCCGATGGGCGCGCGATTTTTCGAGGAACTGCAGGACCTGATCGAATCCCGGCCGCTCCCACTGAGTGATCTGGAAGAAGTCCGAGCGGCGCACCCGCTGCGCCCAATCCCGGTTGATCGGGTTGGCGCCGCGCCAATCCAAGGCAAATTGAAGCTGAGGATCGCCCCAGAGGCCCGCCTTCCCTTGCCGATACAGCGCCGTCGCCTCTTCCAGCCGCCGGTAGTTGGCGGCCGAGTCCGCCTCTTCCGTCACCCACTTTCTCAGACGGTCCCAGTTCCGGATCAGACTCTCATGAGAGATGTCGATCACCGGATCCCCTTCCGCCGGCTCACAGGAAAACACGACGAAGCACCGGCCGTCGCTGCGGAAGCGGTCGAGGATACCGAAGGCCGTGTCGCGAGGCGCCTTGGTGATGTTCTCGAGATCGCTCAGCCGGGCCGGACGGCGGATCTGCCGATTGGAAAAGTCCGTATCGGTCAGTGCGCGGAAGAGCCTTTCGGTGATTTCGAGGTCGAGCCCTTCCAGAGCTTCTTCGGCATGCAGGCTCAAGGCGTCGCGGAGCGTTCCCGCATGTTCGTATTGCGCCAGGCTGACCGGGGGGGTCTGCACTCCCACGTCGAGCGCGGAGACGTCTTTCCGCCACTCCTCCCAGGTCCGCATCAGTGCGTGTTGCAGGACCGGTAATTGATCCGATTCGAGGTCGCTCTCGTTCAGCAGCGCGTCGAGGAGCCTTGGGTCCATCGAGGCGCCGGCCATGCGGATCGGCCCCAGGATGGCTTCCCGCCGCTGCTGGCGGCTCAGCCGAGGAACCAGGTAGATGCTGCGGTTCATCGCCTCGGCAAAACCCGGATAGACACCGCAATCGCTGATGAAGTCGAGCCGCATGGTCAGAACGACGTAGACGGGCAGCTTCACCCTCTGGATCAAGGCGAGCAGCGTCGCCACGAAGGTCGCCGCATCTTCCTGCGATTCCTCGTTCGCACAGAGGCCGTAGCGGAAGACCTCTTCGAATTGATCGACCACCAGCAGGACGTTCTTGTTCCTGTCGAGGGTCGGGCGGAGGCATTCGATGACGGCGTTGGCTCCGTAGTCCCGGAGACGCTCGGTCTGCTCTTCGATCAGGCCGGCGCTCGAGCCCTCCGGCAGGAGCTCCACGGCGAGGCTGTGCAGGGGCCTCTCGCCGGGCTTCATGGTGACGACTTCCCACTCCGTCCGGTCGGCCACCAGGAAACCCGCGTCGAGAGCAGGGATGAGGCCCGCGCGCACCAGAGACGACTTGCCGCAGCCCGAGCCTCCGACGGCGGCCACCAGACGTGTCCGTTGCAGCCTCTCCAGAAGCTCCCGGGTCTGCTCGCGGCGGCCGAAGAACAGGTGCCCATCCTCGACGTCGAAGGGCCGCAGACCCACAAAGGGCTTTTCGATCAATGCCGCGGTCCCACCCTCGAGCAAAGGGACCGAGCGGATGTCTGTGTCATCGAGATCGTCGTACTGGCGTGGTTTTCTCAGTGCCTCGCTCATACCGCGACCTCCGAAGCCTCTGGGCCGAGGAATGCGAACAGGTCTTCGAGCTTGGAGGGATTGAATCCCTCGCTGTGGTCGATCCAGAGCGGCTTGTGGAGCGAGAGATCGATGGGGACACCAACGCCCTCCCGGGGTGGAGGCGCGAGGTAGACGGCGAGCTTCTTGACCTTGAAGCTTTTTCCGATCACCAATTGCGCCGCGGAGCTCAACGTCCTCTCCACCCACTTCCGGTCCACGGAGCTCCCATAGAAGACGGCGAAGACCCGCGCCTTGCTCACCTTCTCGTCGAACTCCCGCATCGTCGGCTCGTCGGAGTTCTCCCGGTTGATGAACAGCTCGACGTCCCGGTCCTGGAGATAGTCGAACAAAGTGGCCGCGTTGGGGCGATCCTTTTTCTGGATGTTGAAGAAGATGCACCGCCCTTTCTTCTCCGTCTCCTTATCTGTGTTCTCCCGTGTCCGGAGCTCCACCAGACGCTCCACGATGTCCTGCACCGGATCGCGCCCCTGCATCAGCTCCAGGTTTTTCCTTGCGCTGACGAGATCGTGAAGCCTCCGCCGGTATGGATCGGTTTCCTCGCCGGACAAGGTCACCTTCTTGGGCAGCCAGAGGATCTGTCGCTTCGCGAGAGAGCACGAGCGCTCCAACTGATCGTCGACCTCGGCATCGGAGGTCCCGTCGAGGAAGTGAACGCATACGCGGGCCTTGGAGATTAAATCCTGGACAGTCAGGCCATCGTCCGGACGGTGGACCTCGAACTCCCGCCGCCTCAGCTCTTCGGCGAGGAGGTCGCAACGAGGCTCCAGGGCGTCGCGGGCGCTCGCGATGAACACCGCATAGCGATCGGGCTCTGGCAGCAGGACTTTGTCGGTCGCGGGAACGCCTGCCTGACTGTCCTGGATAACCGGTGCCGAAAATAGGTTCGCCAGGTGCTGCGTCAGGTGGTCCCGCACGAGATCCTCGAAGCTCTGACTGCCCTCATATTCACAGATGAGATTCGCAGCCGAGAGCTCGGATTTGAACTCGAGCACCTTTCCATATTGAGCGATGTGCTCCTTTGTGAGCCGCGGAGGCGTGCTGCAGAAGTAGAACAAAATCTTGGGCTTTCCCTTCTGCGTCCACCACTCGTACGCGAGCCTGAACTCCTCTTCCGTCCCCGAGCCAAACCTTTCCGTGGGGGTCCCGAAGCGGCTCCACATGATGCCGATGAAGAGATCGTAAGGGCCGATCTGTTCGTTCACGACCTCCTGGGGCCGTTTTCCGGCGAAGGGGATGACGCGGTCTTCCCATGTCAGAACGTCCAGAATGAATCCCTGGCTCTTCGCGAGCGTGTCGTTGAGCCTTCGGGCGACTTCCTTGATGGCCTGGCGCTCGGCGGGAACGTCACCGGGGGAGGAGACGAAGATCCTGATCGGGGTGAGCTTATCCATGCGGATCTCCTGGTTGGCTGTCGGTTCGAGGCCTCAAGAGACTTCGAACCGGAGGAGCTGTGTCTCCTTGGGACGGACAGTGGAGCGGTTTTCCCAAAAAGATCTAAAGTACTCTTGAAGATCGAAGAATCGCTCTATGTCAGTGCGTGAGTGAATCGCGTTCGACACGCGGTGCGGCACCTCAGGTAGACTCTTGTCAGCCGGACCCGCCAAATCATGGACGCCTCGACCGAAGGCCGCCTCCTGCGGCTCGCGATTGCCAAGGGTCTCCTCACCTGGGACGACCTGGACCGCGTCGTCGAGGGTCTGCCCGAGGAGAAGGGCCGGGAGGACGGCCGGCGCTCGTGGCTCTCCCTGGTGCTGGCCGCCGGTTTGCTCGACGAGACCCAGGTCCGGAGCCTGGAGGCCGAGCTCACGCCCGAGAGCACGCTGGGGACCGGAGCTGCCGCGTTTCCTCCCGAGCACCGCTTCCTCGCCGGCTGGCCGCGCTACCGCGTCGAGCGCCTCCTTGGCTCCGGTGGCATGGGGACCGTCTTCCTCGCCTTCGACCCGACGCTCGACCGCCGCGTCGCCCTGAAGCTCCTCCACCGCAACGATCTGGAGCAGACCGCGCGCTTCCTGCGCGAGGCCCGCGCCCAGGCGCGCGTCGAGCATCCCAACGTCTGCCAGGTCTATGAGGTCGGCGAGGTCGAGGGGCGCCCCTACATCGCCATGCAGCACATCGAGGGGAAGAACCTGGCCGACCTGCGCGGCCAGCTCTCTCCCGAGGCCCTCGTCCGCCTGGTCCGCGACGTGACCCATGCCATCCAGGCCGCGCACAAGACCGGCCTCATCCACCGCGACTTGAAGCCGGCCAACATCCTGGTGGCGACGGACGACAAGGGCGGGCTCCACCCCTACGTCGTGGACTTCGGCCTCGCGCGGGACCAGGAGGACACGGAGCTTTCGCGCACGGGGATGATCAGCGGGACCCCGTCGTATCTCTCCCCCGAGCAGGCGCAGGGAGATGTGCTGGACCGCCGCAGCGACGTCTACAGCCTGGGCGTGATCCTCTACGAGATGCTGGCGGGCCAACCGCCGTTCCAGGGGGCCAGCCCGGCGCACGTCCTGGTCCGCATCCTCCAGGAGGACGCGCCGCCGCTCCGCAAGATCGCACCATCGGTCCCGCCCGATCTCGAAACGATCATCATGAAGTGTCTGGAGAAGGACCCGGCGCGGCGCTATGACTCGGCCCGCGCCCTGTCCGACGACCTGGAGCGATGGCTCGAAGGGGAGCCGATCGCGGCGCGGCGGGCTGGCTGGGCCTATCGCGCCGGCAAGCGCCTGCGCAAGCACCGGCTCCTCGCCGCGGTCTCCGCGGTCGCCTGCGTGGCCCTGCTGCTCCTCGGCGCCACGGTTCTGCGCACACGGTGGCAGGCGCGCGAGAGGGCTGAGATGGCGCAGCGCTTCGGCCAGCGCGTCGAAGAGCTCCAGTCCCACATGCGCTACTCCGCCTTCCTCCCCCGGCACGACATGCGGTCGGCCAAAGAGGAGCTGCGCAAGGAGCTCGACGAGATCCGCCGCGAGATGGAGCAGCTCGGCCCTCTCGCCGCGGGGCCGGGCCACTACGCCCTCGGTCAGGGATTCCTCGCGCTGCGCCAGTACGAGACTGCCCGCAGGCATCTGGAGCAGGCATGGAACGCCGGCGAGCACCGCCCCGAGGTCGCCGCCGCGCTGGGCCGGACCTTGGGATTCCTCTATGAGAAGGCCCTGGCGGACGCCTCGCGCGGCCGTACCGCCGACGCACGCAAGGCCTCCCGCGAGGAGCTCGCCAAGACCTATCGCCGGCCCGCCCTGTCCTATTTGAAGGCAGGATTGAGCGGCGAGGGAGGCCGCTCCCCCTATCTCGAAGCTCTCGTGGCCTCCTATGAAGGGCGCTACGACCAGGCGATCGCCAAGGCGCGTGAGGCGCACCGGCAGACCCCCTGGTTCTACGAGGCCGGCCAGCTCGAAGCCGAGATCTACGTCAACCGCGCCGAGGAAGCCGCCGACGAAGGCGAGACCGAGCAGGGCCGCGGCTTCTTCGTCCAGGCCGGCGAGGTCTACGCCAGTCTCCTCGCCGCCGTGCCGAGCGACATCTCACTCCATGCGGGCGAGTGCTCCCGCCAGGT
>DATFPH010000294.1:0-13466 GCA_035264905.1 Thermoanaerobaculia bacterium | reverse complement strand
CGAGGTCATTTTCCAGCCGAAGAAGCCTTTTCTGGATGTCACTCCTGGTGAGATCTGGCGGCGAAGGGGAAAGCCGCCCCGGAGTCCCACGATATAGGCCTTTGGAGGCTATCGACTCAGAACTTTATGCAACTGGCGGGTCTAAAGTTCTTCGCCGCCGAATCCACGAATAGTGGCTGTTCGACAAAGTACGCTTGCAGCACATCGAGGGCGACCTGAAGTGCTTCTTCGTCTGAGAGCCTCACCACTTTCCTGTACACCCGCGGTCTCTTTCGGCTTCTGCGGGACGGCTCTCTTTCCTCCACGTCTTTGCCCGCGTCGATCGCGGACTGAACATGCAGAGCCAGGTCTGCATCTCGTTCTTTGAGCTTGCCTAGCAATAACTCAAGCGCTTGTGCCGCGGTGTAGTCATGCGTGCTCATTCGGTCGCTTCTCTCGTGTTGCTGCTGCGCGAACTTTCGCCCACACTTCCGAGAGCTCCAAGCGGGAGGCCCACTCGTCGATGTACGCGAGGTCGATCTGCTCGCCGCTGATCTTGAGGACTCCCGCGATATCGCGGAGGTGCTTTTCGGAGCCACCTTCCCGATAGTACTCCAGCTTCTTGAGAATGACATCCTCTGGAGAGGCGAAGACGGCGTCGTAGTCGGGAGCGGGCCGCAGATTCCTGATCCTCGCGAAACGACTCCGGTTGAAGGCGTCCTCGCTGGGAATCATGATATCCACCTTCAGGCCTGAGGCCGGATGAATGACGTTGAACTGGCCCTTTCTCGAGACGGCCCTCTGCATCGCCTCAGCGCTTACGTAGAACTCCTCGCTCGGAAAATCCCTGATGAAATCGGAGATTTGACTTGCCGGAAGGTCGACCACGATGTCAATGTCGTTTGTAAAGCGGGGCTCACCGTAGAAGATCGTCGCGACGGAGCCTGTCACGAAATAGCGGAGACCGAGCTGCTCCAGGACTGTCGTGCAGTACCGGAGCAGCTCAGACTGATCCATGCGAGATCCTCCGCGAGGTTTCCCGTTGGATGCGCTCCTCGTCCCAATCGGGATGCTCCGCCGCGAGATGGCTGGCGATCATCCGCCGGGCGGAGGCGAACAGGTCGCTGGCAATCTTCAGACGCTCGGCTCCTGTCTTCGCCCGCAGGACGCGGGCCATGTCGTCGTCCACGACCTCGATCCGCAGGTCATCCAGGGATTTGGCCATGGTCTTTATGGTAGCTCAGGTTGGAAGTCGGGGTCCGATGTCTGGACTCGCATAGTACCCCGAGGAAGGAGCGACGAACAGCCACTCTTGTCTTGGGCGACCGGAATTCTGTATTCTCCAGGGATGCCGCGGACACGCATCCAACGCACCCGATCCGCTTCGAAGCCTCTGAACCGTGAAGACGTCCGCTCCTTTCTCTCTGGGCAGAGCAAGGAGCAGCTCATCGAGCTGCTGGCCGATGCTGTCTCCGAGAATGAGGTTCTCCTGAGGAAGCTGGCACTCGAGATGGCCGGAACCTCGCGGAGAGGGCGCGCCCTCGTCTCCCTTCGTTCAACGATTGAGGAGGCCATCGAGCCGGAGGGTTATCTTGGGTATGGAGAGACCTTCGCGTATGCGGAGAGGCTCGACTCTGTGACGCGGATTCTGGAAGGCCTCCTGAAGAAAGGGCAGGCCCAGGAGGCCGTGGACCTCACGGAACACGCGCTGGCCAAGATTGAAGAGGCGCTCGAACAGGTGGACGACTCCGACGGGGATGTGTCGATGTTTCTCGAGCGGCTGCAGGAGATTCATCTTGCGGCATGCCGGAAGGCGCGGCCGGATCCGGAAGCGCTGGCCCGGCGGCTGTTCGAATGGGAGCTCCGGGGCGGGGGGGACACCTTTTACGGCGCCGTGGAGACCTATAAGCCTGTGCTGGGCAGCCGCGGGCTGAAGGCCTACCGCGAGCTGGCGGAAGCAGAGTGGAGCAAGGTTCCCCCTCTGCAACCGGGGAGCCGCGACGATTGGTCGGGCAGGCGCTGGCACATCACGCACATCATGGAATGCCTGGCGAAGGTGACCGGGGACGTCGAAGCCCTGGTCGCTGTCAAGTCGCGTGACCTGTCGAGGCCCACGGCCTTTCTCGAGATCGCAAAGGCGTATCAGGAGGCGGGTCAACGGGATCGCGCGCTGGAATGGGCGGAGAAGGGCCTCGCGGCCTTTCCCCGGGAGCCGGGCTCTGGCTTGCGGCGGTTCGTGGCCGATGCCTACCAGGCCCGCCATCGCACGGCTGACGCCTTGACGCTGCTCTGGACGGACTTCTCGGAGCATCCCTCGACCGACACTTACGGCGAGCTGGGCCGGCATGCCCGCCGGATCAAGCAATGGCCGGAGTGGCGGCACAAAGCACACGAGCTCCTGCGTGAGCGGGCGCGTGGCCCGAAGGGAAAGGCCAAGGTGCCTCAGGTCTCGTCCTACCTGGAAGGGGCGGCCTCTTCTCTCCTGGTCCAGATCCTGATCCAGGAGAAAGAGGTGGAAGAGGCCTGGTCCGTGGCTCAGGAATTCAGTTGCTCCGAGAGCCTCTGGCTCGATTTGGCCAAGCTCCGCGAGAAGACGCATCCTGACGACTCGTTGCCCATCTACCGGCGTCACGTCGACCAGGCGCTCTCGCTCGTGAATGAGAGGGGCTACCAGATGGCGGTCGGGCATCTGCGCCGGATTCGGGACATGCTGAAAGCGCACAGCCGGTCGCAGGAGTTTTTGGCTTATCTGGCCTCCGTGCGGCAGGAACACAAACGGAAGCGAAATTTCCTGGCGATCCTGGATGCGGCGAAGCTATGAGGGCTGGACCGAGGCGCGTCGAGCTGGCGCGAGTGCTCGAGGAGGGAAAACGGAGAGTGCCCTACCAGGCGTATCTGGAGTAGTATGAGTTTTCGGAGAGCTTTATGACGAAAAGAGAGACGGTCATCCGTGAGGTAGAGAAGGCTCCTGAGGCCCTGCTGGACGAGATTCTCGGGTTCGTTCGCCTGCTTCAGGACGTTCCCCGGCGTGAGGCTCTGGAGACAGCGTTTGCGAGTGAGAGATCCCTTGGCAAGGATTGGCTGTCCCCCGAGGAGGACGCCGCTTGGGGCAATTTGTGAGAGGCGATGTTGTCGTCATCCCATTTCCCTTCTCGGATCTAAGCCAAGCGAAAAGACGCCCTGCTCTCGTTCTTACCAAGCTGGATGGAGACGACCTGGTCCTCTGCCAGATTACGAGTCAGGCCTCCAAGGATCACTACTCGATCGGCTTGGAGGCTGAAGATTTCTCAGAAGGCCGGCTCAACCAGTCGAGCAGCATACGTCCAAATCGGCTTTTCACTGCGGACCGAGCGATCATCCTCTACAGAGCCGGTTCGGTCCTGACGCGCAAGCTCGACCAGGTCGTCGAGCGCGTGATCGAGATCCTGCGAGGCTGAACGCTTCCACACTGCACGGGCTGTGAAGATCGGGGCCTGCCATCTATGCAGGCTCTGGGCGAGCCCCCCCTCACACCTCCTGCTCCTTGAACCCGCCGGCGAAACGGCTGAAGAGCAGAAAGACCACGGCTCCCACGGCGATGTGGGCGGCGAGGACGTACCAGGTGCGCTCCGGGTGCCCTTGATCGCTGAACCAGCCGTAGAGGGTGGTGTAGGTGATGCCGCTCGTGAAGGCGCCAATGGCGACTCCCAGGAAGTTCGTTCCTACGTAGAGCCCAGCCTTCTCCTTGGGCGCGATCCAGGTGATGTACTCCTGGATGCGCGGCGACGAAATCATTTCTCCCACGGCAAACAGGAAGATGCCGAGGAAGACCCAGGTTGCCACGCTGACCTCGGCATACCCCAGCACGATGAAGCCGATCGCGGAGATCAGCAGACCCGTCGCGAATGAGGGGATCGGCCGGAACCTCTCCAGGAAGCGCGAGACGAAGACCTGCAGCACCATGATGATGTAGCCCGTGTGGGAGATCGTCTCCCCAAGGACGCGCCGGACGCCGTCGTCGCCCACGGCGGAAAAGATGCCGGCGAAGCCTTCTCCGAAGACTCCCTTCAGGTCGAGATAGAGCCGCGCCGTGTCCAGGTTGCTGTCGACGTAGAGGGCGCAGAGGTTGAAGAAGGCCCAGAACGGCAGCCAGAAGAAGAACCCGAGGAGCACCAGGAAAAAGAGGAATTTGAGATCGGACAGGGCGATGCCGATGTCGCGGAATTTTTGTCCGAGCGTGGCGCCTTCGATCTCCCGCGGGGGCTCTTTGTAGAAGAAGATGGTGATCAGCAGCATCAGGCCGATGGAGACGGCGGCCGCCATGAAGGCGTAGTTCCACGAGATGGCGCGCAGCCGGCCGGCCACGATCGGTCCGAAGGAGCCGCCGATGTTGACCATCGCATAGAAGATCCCGAAGCCCAGCGTCGTGTTGGACCGGTCGGTGACAGCCCGGATCGTGCCCAGGATGAGCGGCTTGAAGATCCCCGCGGCCAGGCCGATGCTCAGCATGGTGAGCACGATGCCGGAGAACGACTTGGTGAAGATGAGGAGGAGGATGGACGGCAGATAGGCCAGGTAGGAGATGATGAGCACCTTCTTGAACCCGAACCGGTCCGCGAACGTCCCCGAGACGATCGGGGTGATGTAGGACAGGAGCAGGAAGATGCTCTGGACGATGCCGAGCTGCTCTCGGGAATAGCCCAGGTGCGTCATGTAGATGCCGAAGCCGAAGTAGATGCCGTAGTAGGCGAAGCGCTCCAGGACCTCGACGGTGTTGGCGATCCAGAAAACCGGCGGAAACGGGGTTCTCGTGCTCACGGTCACCTCGCTGGAAGAGCCCGCCGGAAGCGCCGGCCGGCAGGCAGGATGAGACAGCGTGGCAGTTATTGTAAGGGTGAGGGCACTACGCCGGCACGATCCGGTCGATCTCGGCCAACTCGTCCTCCGTCAGCCGCCACCCTCCCGCCTCGGCGTTCTTCCGAACCTGCTCGGCGGAGGTCGCCCCTGCAATCACCGAGACGACGACCGGCCGCCGGAGCAGCCAGGAGAAGGCGAGCTCGAGGAGGGTGTGGCCTCTCGATCCCGCGAAGGCGATGAGCTTCTCGACTTTGTCGAAGTTCACTTCCGAGAGCAGTCTGGCGTAGCGGTTTCCCGAGCTGAGACGGCTCCCCTCGGGGAGCGGCTGGCCTTTCCGGTATTTGCCGGTGAGAAGGCCGCTGGCGAGGGGGAAGAAGGGAATGAAGGCGAGGCCCTGCCGTTCGCATTCGGCGAGGACCTCGCGCTCGGGCTCGCGCTGGAAGAGGCTGTACTCGTTTTGCACGCTCACGAAGCGCGCGGCTCCGGGCTTCACGGCGGCCTCGGCTTCGCGGATCTGCTCGGCGGAGAATTGGGAGCAGCCGATCTCGCGGACTTTGCCGGCCTTCACGAGCTCGTCGAGCGCTCCCAGAGTGTCCGCGATCGGGACCTCGGGGTCGGGCCTATGGAGCTGGTAGAGGTCGACGTGGTCGGTCCCCAGACGGCGGAGGCTGTCCTCCAGGGCCTGGCGCAGATAGGCGGGTTTGGCGCCTTTCCGCTCCTCGTCCATCTTCATGCCGAACTTGGTGGCGAGGACGATCCCGGAACGCCGTTGTCCGAGGGCGCGGCCCAGGTACTCCTCACTCTGGCCTGTGCCGTAGATGTCGGCGGTGTCGAAGAAGTTGATGCCGACGTCGAGCGCGGCATCGACGACTCTCTTGGTTGCGTCGGCGTCCAGGCGCGGTCCGAAGTTGTTGCAACCGAGGCCGATCACGGAGACTTGCAGGGATCCGATCCGTCGTGTTTCCATCGCGCTTCCCTCCCCCGCGGCCATCATATCCAGCGCCGCGTCAGCCCGGAAAGAACCGGATGGACTCCAGGCACGGGAGGGCGCGCCCCTCGCGGGTCAGCCAGAGATAGGTGGACCGGCTCTTTCCCTCGCGGGGCCAGGGGAGGCGCGTCTCGGTCCAGGCGGTCCGGCCCAGGGCCGTTGTCCCCAGAGCTGGTCCGCTCGGGGAATCCCGCTGGCCGGCCGCGGCGGTGAGTGTGCCGCGGTCTTCGAGGAGAAGTGCGGCGCGGAGGCCGATCTGTCGTGTCCCCTGCGGGACCTCCAGGCCGACGCTCCCGAAGACCGGCCGGCATCCTTCGAGGTGGAGCGGGCCGGAACCCTGAGGGAGGAGCAGGGCGAAGCTCGGCTGCCGCCGGCTCGGCAATCCATGCCACCGCACCCGGGCTCGCTCCTCGTCCGGAAGATAGGCGAAATCTACGCCGGGTCCGTCCAGCGGTGTTCCGGCCAGGAGGTCGCGCCGGACCTCGGCGACCACGGTGGCATTGGGGGTCGCCGCGAGGACCAGCGGGCGGCCCAGGAGCTGTGGGACGCGCACGAGGTTGAGGCTCACGGCGGCGAGGCGGGGGAGAGGGCTCCGGCGGGCGAGGGTCTCGACGATGGCGCCCGGTCCGTGCCGGGAGGGGAGGGTCATGTCCGGTGTGCCCAGCCCCATCACGTCGATCATGGGGCCGTCATGGGCGAGGGCGATCAGCCCGGCGTCGTTGAGGAGGAGCATCTCGGTGCGCCCGTTGTGCGAAAGCCAATTCACCGCCCGTGCGTGGCGCTCGAAGAGCTGGTCGGCCGCCGCCTTGTGCGCCCGCGCCCAATAGGGGAAAGCGAGAAGGAGGAGGAGGGGGAGGAGCAGGGCCAGAGCGCGCCGGCGCGGACCGAGCCCCTTGGGGTTCCTCCGGCGAGCCAAGGCCTCGACCCCGAGAGCGAGGCCCGCCGTGGCCAACACCCAGGCGCAGGCGAGTCCCCCGTGATGGTGCCGCAGGTATTGCCAGGGCAGGTAGGACGATAACGGGGCGGTCAGGAACAGCACCGCCCAGGCCGCGGCCAGAGGAAGGAGCGCGGCAAGGCTCGCGAGACGGCCGGCCGGGTCGGGCGCCTTCCGGCGCAGGGCGCGCATCCCGGTCCACAGAGCGGCCAGTGCGGTGGCGATGGCGAGGAGACCGGCGGGGAACCAGAGGAGAGATTTCTCTCCTCCTAGGTAGACCGGTCCAAGGAACTGGGCCATGACCAGGGCATACTGCGCGGCCATCGCCTTCGCGGGCAGGAAAGGAGCGCCCATCCAGGACTTGGAGAGGGCGCCGGCGGGCGCGGCGTCGCCCGTGGCGAGGAGATTGATCAGCGCGTAAAGGGCTCCGGGCAGGAGCGCGAGGAGAGCCGTCCAGCGGCGGCGGCCTTCTCTCAGGCAAAAAGCTGCCGCGACGGCGAGGAGCGTCAGGGCCGTGTTCTCCGGCCTCATCAGGGGCAGGAGCGACGCCAGCAGCAGGGGCGGTCCCCAGCGAGCCTCGGATCGAAACCGCAAAACCCGGCTCCAGGCCGCGCAGGTCAGCAGGATCAAGGCGGCATTGGCCGCGCTCTCCATGCCGGCCACCGCGCCGAATCCGACGGGTCCGGACCAGACGACGGCGAGGGCGCCGGCCAGCGGCCAGGGCTCCGGCACGCCTGCCGCTCGCAACGCCGCCGCCGCCGCCAGGCCGAGCAGCCACAGGCTCAGGATCCCGACGATCCGCGACCAGTGCGACCAGATCGCGGGATTGTCCGAGAACCAGTGGACCGGGATCAGAGGGAGCGTGAAGAGCAGCGACGACGCCCCGGTGGAGGGTTCTCCCGGGTTCCACTGCAATGGGAGGCCGCGCGCCGCCTGCTGGGCATAGCGGATGAAGATATAGGCATCATCCAGGGCCAGCAGCCAGGGAGGGGCGGAGACGGCCGGGTCCTTGCCCTGGGGCTCCGGACCACGCAAAGAGGCGATGCAGCTCCAGGCGAACAGCAGAGTGGCCGCCAGGAGCACGGCCGCTTCGACGAGCCGTATGCGTCTCGCCGGGAGAGGCGCCGGTCGAATGTCGAGGGGTTCCACGTGGACGGGAAGGATAGCAAATCCGGCCCCGCGGCTCCGGTATGGTAGGTTGAGGCGCGCGAATGCTTCGTCCCGGCGAGGAATTTCTTGTGACAAACGGTGAAGGGCCTGCGGCGCTCGTCGATCCCATCCTGGCGGCGGCCGAACGTCTCCGCCCCCATGTGAAGGAGACGCTGGTCGAGCGCAGCCCGATCCTCGCCGCCGCGGCCGGGGCGAAGGATACGGCCGTGTGGCTCAAGTGCGAAAACCTTCAGCACACCGGCTCGTTCAAGCTCCGCGGCGCGTGCAACAAGATCCTGACGCTGTCGCCCGAGGCGCTGGCGCGCGGGGTGGTCACCGCGTCCACCGGCAATCACGCCCGGGGGGTCGCGCACGCGCTGGAGGTCAGGGGCGCGCGCGGCACGATCTATCTCCCCACCATCGCGTCTCCTGGAAAGATGGAAGCGCTTCGCCGCTATCCGTCCGTCACTCTCGAGCTCTACCACACCGACAGCGACGAGACGGAAATGCATGCCCGCAGGATCGCGGAAGAGAGCGGCCGCGTCTATATCTCGCCCTACAATGATCGCGATGTGATCGCGGGGCAGGGGACCATCGGCGTCGAGCTCGCGCGCCAGTGTCCCGTGCTCGATGTGGTGTTCATCGCCGTCGGCGGAGGCGGTCTCGTCAGCGGAATCGCGAGCTATCTCAAAGCGGTCCATCCCGGCATCCGGATCGTGGGCTGCTGGCCGGAGCATGCGCCCGCGCTCTATGTCGCGCTGCAAGCTGGCCGGATCGTATCCGTCCCAGAAAAACCGACGCTGTCGGACGGCACGGCAGGCGGGCTCGAGCCGGGCTCGGTGACGTTCGACCTCGCGCGCGAGCTGATCGACGACTGCGTGCTGGTGAACGAAGCCGAGATCGCGGACGCGATCCGTTTCGTGCTGGTCGAGCACCATCTGGTCATCGAAGGCTCCGCGGGGGTCGCGGTGGCGGCCTGGCGGAAGACCGCCACACAGCACGCAGGCCAGAACGTTGCGATCATTCTCTGCGGGGGCAACATCGCTCCCGCCAAGCTCAGGACGGTGCTCGATGATTGATCCAATCATTCTCAAACTCGACGAGATCAAGCGCCGGATCGATCTCGATCGATTGATCACCGACATCGAGCGTGGCTTCCAATGGTTTTCGGAAGGACGAACCGTCGTGCCGCCGGTCGGCTATCTGGCGTTCGATCCGCCGGCGGAAGGAGACGTCCACATCAAGTACGGCTACGTGCGCGGCGACGAGTTTTACGTCGTCAAGATCGCGTCGGGTTTCGCCGGTAATCTCGCACGTGGGCTTCCGGTCACCAACGGTCTCATGCTCCTCTTCCGGCAAGCCACGGGCGAGCTCGCGGCGATCTTGTTGGATGAAGGCTACTTGACCGAGGTGCGGACCGCTATGGCCGGTGCGATCGCAGCCAAATATCTGGCCCCGAACCCCGTCACCCGGATCGGGATCGTCGGCACCGGCGGGCAGGCACGGTTTCAGTTGCGGATGCTGCCGCTGGTTTCCGCGTGCCGTGACGTGACGGTCTGGGGTCGGAATGACGAGCGGCTCGCGGCGTTCGAGCAGGAGATGATGGAGGAAGGATTCAACGTCGAGACGACGCGCGACCTGAGCCGTCTCGCGGCGACATGTAATTTGATCGTCACGACGACGAGCGCGCGTGCGCCGCTGCTCGACGTAACCGACGTGCGTCCGGGCACGCACATCACCGCGATGGGCGCCGACGCGCCGGGCAAGCAGGAGCTGGACCCGCGGCTCGTCGCTCGCGCCGACGTGATCGCCGCGGACAGCATCTCCCAATGTGTGGACCATGGCGAGCTGGCCCACGCCGTCCAAGCCGGGCTTCTCGATCCCAGTCGCGTCGTCGAGCTGGGGCAGCTCATCGCCACGGGCGGCCCCGCCCGCACCAGCGAAGAACAGATCACGATTGCGGATCTGACCGGCGTAGCGGTGCAGGATCTTCAGATCGCTACGCACGTGTATCGGGGCGCTTTGAGGTAAGAGCCATGTTGATCGCCAGAGTCAACAGGAAGGGGCAGGTCACCATCCCCGCGGATGTGCGGAGAGAGCTGGGGATCAACCCGGGAGATGATCTCATCTTCGAGGTGACGTCCGAACGTTCGATCCAGCTGCGAGTCGTGAAAAGACGGCGTCTCTCGGATCTCTATGGGGCTCTTCCAGCGACTCGTCCCTTCCCGGGTAAGGAGGAGGTCCGCCAGGCTGTCGGCCGAGAATTGGGGAAGGCACGCAGAAAAGAGGGCTCGTGAAGCGGCTCTGGGTTGATGCGAACGTGCTCCTCTGAGGCTGCTCCAGTCGCCTGCGATCAGCTCGTGGCGTAAGCCGTCGTCCGGAAAGCGGAGGTAGTCCTCGTAGGTGAGCTTGCGGGGAATGGCGTCTCGAAGGGCCATGGCGAGTCTCTCAGCGTCAAGGACATCTTAGCACACGTCTTCTTTCCGCTCTCCATCCTGGCTCCTCATCCCTCGTCATCTCCGGGTTCCCGGTGCGGGGATGATATCGCAAGAAGAGAGGACGGCAAGTGGCGGATTCCCGTCAGGCTGTCCGGGCCTTCCTCTCTGATACACTCCCGCTCCGGCCCCCGCCCAGGGTCATCCGGGTGCCCGGGGCCTGTCGTTCCCCAGCAGGGGTTTCCGTCGTTCATCCGACTCTCGGACATCGTCTCGGAGGAGATTGTCTTGAAGATCCATGAATATCAGGCCAAGGAGATCCTGCGCCGGTATGGGGTCGCTACGCCCAAGGGGCGGGTGACGACCGATCCGGACGAGGCGGCGAGGATCTGCCAGGAGTTTGGCGGCCGGTGCGTCGTCAAGGCCCAGATCCATGCCGGCGGCCGCGGCAAAGGCGGCGGCGTCAAGCTCGCCAAGTCGCCCGAGGAGGCCCGCGAGCACGCATCCAAGATCCTCGGCATGCAGCTCGTCACGCATCAGACCGGCCCGGAAGGGCAGCTCGTCCGCAAGGTCCTCATCGAAGAGACCGCGGACATCGCCCAGGAGCTGTACGTCTCGATCACTCTCGACCGCGCCCAGGGCAAGCCGGTGATCATGGCGTCCGCCGCCGGAGGCATGGACATCGAGGAGGTGGCCGAGAGCCATCCAGAGAAGATCTTCCGGTTGGGCGTAGATCCGCACCTCGGCATCCTGCCGTTCCAGGCGCGCGCCGTGGCCCGCGGACTCGGCCTCAAGGGGGCGACGGCGGCCAAGGCGGCCAAGCTGATCACGGGGCTGGTGAACGCGTATCTCGCCACGGATTCATCGTTGGCCGAGATCAACCCGCTGCTGGTCACCGGCGGCGGCGACGTGATGGCGCTCGACGCCAAGTTCAACTTCGACGACAACGCGCTCTTCCGCCATCCGGACATCGTGGAGATGCGGGACCTCGACGAGGAGAACCCGATGGAGGTCGAGGCGTCGAAGTTCAACCTGAACTACATCAAGCTCGACGGCAACATCGCCTGCATGGTGAACGGCGCCGGGCTCGCGATGGCGACGATGGACATCATCAAGCTGTATGGCGGCGAGCCGGCCAACTTCCTCGACGTGGGCGGCGGCGCCAGCCAGGAGGCGGTGAAGAACGCGTTCCGGCTGCTGGTCTCCGATCCCAACGTCCGCGCCGTGCTGATCAACATCTTCGGCGGCATCGCCCGCACGGACCGCATCGCCCGCGGCGTGGTGGGCGCTCTCGAGGAGCTCGGCGGGACGCAGGTCCCGGTGGTGGTGCGGCTCGAGGGGACGAACGTGGACGAGGGGCGGCGCATCCTGCGCGAGGCGCCGTTCGATTTCATCGTGGCCGAGCACATGGCCGACGCCGCCGAGAAGGTGGTGGCCGCCGCGAAGGGAGGCGCGTGATGGCGATCTGGTTGAACAAGGACACGCGCCTGCTCGTGCAGGGGATCACCGGCAAGGAAGGCACGTTCCACGCGATCGGCTGCCGCGATTACGGCACGCAGGTGGTCGCCGGCGTGACGCCCGGCAAGGGCGGGGAGACGGTGGAGGGGATCCCGGTGTTCGATTCGGTCGCCGAGGCCCGCGAGGCCACGGGGGCCAATGCCTCGATGATCTTCGTGCCGCCGCCGTTCGCCGCGGACGCGATCATGGAGGCCGCGGGCGCCGGCATCGAGCTGGTGGTCTGCATCACCGAGGGCATCCCGGTGAACGACATGATCAAGGCCAAGGCGTTCCTGCGCGATGTTCCGGGGGGGCCGACGCGGCTGATCGGGCCGAACTGCCCGGGCATCATCTCGCCGGGCCAGGGGAAGATCGGCATCATGCCGGGGCACATCCACCGGCAGGGCTCGATCGGCGTGGTCAGCCGCTCGGGCACGCTGACCTATGAGGCGGTCTGGCAGCTGACCAATCTGAGCCTCGGGCAGTCGACCTGCGTCGGCATCGGCGGCGATCCGGTGAACGGCACGAGCTTCCTCGACGTGCTGCAGCAGTACGCAGAGGACCCCGAGACGGAAGGGGTGATCATGATCGGCGAGATCGGCGGCAGCGCGGAGGAAGAGGCGGCCGCCTGGATCAAGCAGAACATGAAGAAGCCCGTGGTCGGCTTCATCGCCGGCCGCACCGCCCCGCCGGGACGCCGCATGGGCCACGCCGGCGCGATCATCTCCGGCGGGAAGGGGACGGCGGAGGAGAAGTTCGCGGCGATGCGCGAGGCGGGGATGCATGTGGTGGAGTCGCCGGCGGAGCTCGGGGCGACGATGGCGAAGGCGTTGGGGAAGTAAAGAGCCCGCCACCGCGCCCGGGACCTCACCCCCCGGCCCCCTCTCCCATCGCACGCCCCCCAACCGGGAGAGGGGGAGAGCTTGCGAAAAGCTCCGTATTTTCTCCCCCTCTCCCGGGGGCTGGGTGGGAGATGGGAGAGGGGGCCGGGGGGTGAGGTCTCAGGGCGGAAGGAATCGAGAACCGTATGGACACTCTCCGAATCCCCGGCAACGGCTGGCTCGTCCTCCTCGGCGGCGGCGAGTTCAGCTTCGGCGACACCGTCGATGCTGACTTCATCTGGCTGGACAAGGTGCCTCCGGGGCCGATCGGGTTCATCCCGGCGGCGAGCGGGTCGAACGACTATGCGAAGCACTTCGGGGATTACATGCGGGAGCAGTTCGACCGCGAGCTCGAAGTCATCCCGATCTATCGGCCGCGCGATGGGCGGCGGGGACGGAACGCGGAGCGGATCGCGGCGGTTCCGGCGGTGTATATCGGCGGCGGGGTGGCGGATCACCTCCTGGAGGCGATTCTGGAAACTCCGGCCGCGGATGCGCTCGCGCAAAAGCTGCGGGATGGCGGGGTGGTGGTGACCATCGCCGCCGCGTCCCAGGCGGCGGGGCGGGTGGCGCGCAGCTTCGCTCCGGGGAAGACGCTCCCCGGGTTCGGCTGGCTCCCCGACGGGGTGGTCGAGCCGAACTTCGATCCCGGCCACGACCGGCGGCTCCGGCGGCTGCTCGCCCTGGAGGGCGTCCGCTGGGGGCTGGGCATCCCGGCCGAGTCGGCGGTCCTCCTCGGTCCCGAGGGGGTGATGGAGGTCGTCGGC
>DATFPH010000293.1:0-3078 GCA_035264905.1 Thermoanaerobaculia bacterium | reverse complement strand
TACATCGAGGCATTGCACCGGTACATCGAGGCATTGCACCGGTACATCGAGGCATTGCACCGGTACATCGAGGCGTTGCACCGGTACATCGAGGCATGGTACCGGTACATCGGGGCTTTGTACCGGTATATCGGAGCGTTGTACTGGTGCAACGGCGCTTTGCATTGGTACAACGGGGCATTGCACCGGTACATCGGGGCTTTGTACCGGTGCAATGCCTCGTTTCCCCTCTTCCGAGAGCCTCAATACTCCGCCAGATACCGCTCCTGCTCCCACGGATGGACGTGCGAGATGTAGTCCGCCCACTCCTGCCGCTTGGCGCGCAGGTAGTTCTCCAGGATGTGCTCGCCGAGCGCGCCGCTGACCACCGGATCCCTCTCGAGCTCGTCCAGGGCGTCCGAGAGGTTCGCCGGGAGATGGCCGATGCGCAGGCGCCGCTTCTCGCGCTGGCTCATCGTGAAGATGTTCTTGTTGATCGGCGGGCCCGGGTCGAGGTTCCGCTCGATGCCGTCGACGCCGGCGGCCATCATCACCGCCAAGGCCAGATAGGGGTTGCAGGACGGGTCGGGCATGCGGACCTCGCAGCGGGTCGACATGCCGCGCTTGGCCGGCACGCGGACCAGCGGGCTGCGGTTCTTCTCCGACCAGGCCACGTTGATCGGCGCCTCGTAGCCCGGCACCAGCCGCTTGTAGGAGTTGACCAGCGGGTTGGTCACCGCGGCGAAGGCAGGCGCGTGCTCCAGGATGCCGCCGATGTAGCCGAGCGCCACCTTGGAGAGCTGCCAGGTCGCGTCGGCGTCATAGAAGACGTTCTGCCCCTTGTTGTTCATCAGGCTCTGGTGAACGTGCATGCCGGAGCCGTTCACGCCAAAGAGCGGCTTGGGCATGAACGTGGCGTGCAGGCCGTGGTCCAAGGCCACCTTCTTCACCACGAAGCGGAAGGTGGTGACGTTGTCGGCCGTGGAGATGGCGTCGGCGTACTTGAAGTCGATCTCGTGCTGCCCAGGCGCCACCTCGTGGTGCGCGGCCTCGACCTCGAAGCCCATCGCCTCCAGCACGATCACGATGTCACGCCGGCACTCCTCGCCCTTGTCGACCGGAGTCAGGTCGAAGTAGCCGCCTACGTCGTGGGTCTCGACCTTGACCGCGCCGTTCGCATCCCGCTGGAACAGGAAGAACTCGGCCTCCGGGCCGGCCACCATGGTGTAGCCCAGCTTGCTGGCCCTCTCCACCTGCCGCTTCAGGGTCATGCGCGGACAGCCGGAGAAGGGGGATCCATCCGGCAGGTAGACGTCGCAGATCATCCGCGCCACCTTCGAGCCGTCCGGGTTCGCCCAGGGATTCACCCGGAAGGTTTCGAGGTCGGGCACGAGCAGCATGTCCGATTCCTCGATGCGCGTGAACCCCTCGATCGACGAGCCGTCGAACATGATCTGGCCGTCCAGGGCCTTCTCGAACTGGCTGCGCGGGATCTCGACGTTCTTGATGATCCCATTGATGTCCGTGAACTGCAGCCGCATGAAACGGACGCCCTGCTTGTCAGACGTCTTCAGAATCTCGTCTCTATCCATGGTGTCTCCCTGGTATGCGAGCTCACGTGATTTGATTTGGTGGGCACTTGGTCGACGACGAGCGGATTTTATGGGGTCTTCCCGGCGTTGGCAAGCCCATTTCGTGCGCAGTGACATACAAACCTTGCCGACTCTGCACATTCCGCGATGCAGCGCGATCCCTCACCCCCGGCCCCTCTCCCGCAAGCGGGAGAGGGGTGAACAGCAAAGAATGTCTTCGCTTTGCTCCCCTCTCTCGCTTGCGGGAGAGGGGCCGGGGGTGAGGGCACATCCACCACGTCCGGCTCCGACGTAGACTGGGACGATGACGCCCACCGCCACCCTGTCCACCAAGAAGCCGGCGTCGCGAGGCCGGTTGATCCTGACCCTCGCGCTCATCGCCGTAGCCCTGGCCGCCCTGATTCTGGGCGGACGCCAGGCCGGGCAGTACCTTCCGCAGTTCGCCGCCTGGGTGGAGAGCCTCGGGTTCTGGGGTCCCCTTGTCTTCGTCCTCGGCTACGCCGTCGCCACGGTCGCCTTTGTCCCGGGCTCGCTGCTGACGCTGGCGGCTGGTGCGATCTTCGGCTTGGCCCAGGGGACGCTGTACACGTTCCTGGGGGCCACCCTCGGCGCCTCGGCCGCGTTCCTGATCGCGCGCTACGGAGCGCGGGGCGCGATCGAGCGGCGGATCGCCGGCAACCGCAAGTTCGCGGCGATCGACCGGGCAGTGGGCCGGGAGGGGTTCAAGATCGTCGCACTGCTGCGGCTCTCTCCGGTGTTCCCGTTCAACCTGCTGAACTACTCGCTGGGACTGACCAAGGTCCGCTTCCTGGACTACCTGCTGGCGTCGATCGCCATGCTCCCGGGGACGCTGCTCTATGTCTATTACGGCAAGGCGGCCGGCAGTCTCGCCGCGGTAGCGGGCGGGGTCAAAGCCGAGCGCGGCGCCGAGTACTGGCTGACGCTCGGCATCGGCCTGGTCGCCACGATCGCGGTGACCACCGTCATCACCCGGCTCGCCGGCCGGGCGCTCCGCCAGGAGATCGGTGAGGAGGACCCTCATGTCTGAGCCCGCGCTGGTGCACGCCCCATCGCCCGTGGAGCCGCTCGACGAGCACAACCGGAAGCTCCTCGAGAACGTCCACCCGCCGTCCTGGAACAACCCGGAGCCGGCGCCGCGCTATCACATGGTCGTAATCGGCGCCGGCACGGCGGGTCTCGTCTCGGCGGCCGGGGCGGCCGGGCTCGGCGCGAAGGTAGCCCTGATCGAGCGCCATCTCATGGGCGGCGACTGCCTGAACGTCGGATGCGTCCCCTCGAAGGGGATCATCCGGGCCTCCCGCGCCTGGCAGGATGCCCGCGAAGCCCGCGAGCGCTTCGGCGGCCCGGCGGTCGATGCTCAGAGCACCGGCGACTTCGGCTTCGCCATGGAGCGCATGCGACGGATCCGCGCCGGCATCAGCGTGCACGACAGCGCGCAGCGCTTCCAGGGTCTCGGAGTCGACGTCTTCCTGGGTGACGGCCGGTT
>DATFPH010000292.1:0-9756 GCA_035264905.1 Thermoanaerobaculia bacterium | reverse complement strand
CGTCCCGGTCGGGCGCGATCTGGTAGGAGAGAAGGGCCTCGTCCGGCGCGAGAGCCGCGCGCACTTGCGAGAGGGTGGCGAAGGCGGGGGCGCGAAGGGCGGAGAGAGCCGGGCTCGCATCGGCGATGCGGTCGCGCAGGTCGTCTTCTTCGAGCTCCAGGCGCTCCAGGTCGGCCTGGGCGGCGCTCCGTTGAGGGCCGAGCACCGAGGGATCGAGGAGCTGGCGCTGCACCCTCGAGATCTCTTCATGGACCTGCGAGAGACGCCCTTGGAGCGGTTTGAGGGTGGCCGGCTGGACCGGCGCCGCCTGTGCGGCGGTCAGCGCATCGAGCAGGGCGCGGGCGCGCTTGCGCTCGGTCACCTCGAAGGCGCCGTCGAGATCGTCTGCATCCCCGCCGGCCGACCAGGTGTCCAGGAGACGACCGGCAAACCAGGAGTAGTCGTCCGACCAGGAGGAGAACAGGCCGACCCGGCTCGTGGCTCCTCCTTGCTGGTCCCGCAGCGTCTCGATCGCTTCGAGAGCCGCCTGTGCGTCGGCGACTGCACGCTTGCGGGATCCGGAGATCCAGCTCGCGCGCATGCGCTCGCGCCAGGCATACGCCATCCCCAGAGAATCGTCGGCTTGATGCGCCAGAGCGAGCGCTTCCTGGGTCGCCTCCCGCGCCCGCCGCGGATCTTCACCCGACAGGTGCCGGGCGAGAGCGTTCAGGCAGTAGCTCCGGTCGCGGACGGTGTCGGCGACCTGGAAGCAGGCGTCCAGGTGTTGGCGGGCCTCTTTGCGGGGGAGGAGGAGACCCAGGAGCCAGTGAGATTTGGCCTGGATGGTTCTGTTCTGCGCCTCGTCGGCCTTGGCCAGAGCCCGTTGGGCGAGAGCGATCGCCTCCGCCCTGAAGCCGGGACGGGGGGCATCGGCGATCCCATCGATGTAGGCCCGGGCCAGGTTGTAACGGGCGCTCGCCTCGGCGAGAGAATCCCCTTGCTGGGACGTCAGATCGGCGAGCCGCTGAAAACAGGCCTGGGCCTCGCGGGACCTGCCGAGCTCCTGGCTGACATTGCCGAGCCAGACCAGAGTCTCGCGCTGCAAGGGGTAGGGTCCGTTGGGGAATGCGAACTCCTCAGCTCGACGGAGGAGCAGATAGGCTCGTTCGAGATCCTGGCCTAACTGGTACAGGTGCCGGGCACGGACCATCCTGGAGCGTGCAATGAGCTCGGCATCCCCAGACCGCTCGGCAACCCGCTCGGCCTGCGTGGTTTGCTGGTCTGCCTCTTCGACCAGCCCCTTGTCATCCAGAATCCTCTGAAGATTGATCCGAGCGATCACTTCACAGCGCGGGACCTTGCGGGCGGCGCAGGCGGTGATGGCCCGTTGATACATCGTCTCGGCCTGCTCCGGCTCGCTGTAGAGAAAGTGCCCCAAGTAAAGCAGGATCCAAGGATTCTCCGGATACCGTGCCAGGTTCCGGCGCAGACGATCCTGGGCCTCGTTGGAAAGGGGCGTGTTCAGGTAGCCGTAAAAGCACTTGGCGGATTCTTCGACATACGGGGCGATCGTGAGACGCTCCTCGCACTCGGCGAGGGTAGGGAGTGTCTCGGCCCTCGCAGCAACAGGTACGAGAAGGGAGAGAACAATCAGCAGGAAGGGCGCAGGCCTCCGAAGGAACATTCTCCCAAGGAGTCTACTGCACACGAGTGGGAGAGAAGGACGAGCGAGACCCTTTCCCGCCCGTCCCTCGGCAACGATCAGATCTAGGTGTCTGGACCGGTGCCGCCGCCGCCAGGCGTGCAGCAAAAGGGATCCGGGTCCTTGGGATCGGTCTTGTCCTTCTCCTTCTTGACCTTCTCTTCCTTCATCTTGATCTCGGTATCCGTGGCGGCGGCGTTGGTCGTGGCGGTCTCGCTCATCAGAGCCCTCCTTCATCCTGAATGCCGGAACCGGCGCTGGCCCGGCGGTCGTCTTCTCGTGGCTGAAAACGAAACTCGAAAGGCGATCCCCTCACCCCGCTGTACGACATCTTGCCCCGGTTGTTTCGGATTCGCCACCGGAATTGTACAACTCAGTCGCTGGGTGTGCTATTTCAGGCAGACAAGTCACAATTTCAGAATCGCGGAGATACGTGATCGAGAGGAAAAAGGGGCGCCCCCGTCCCCGCGGGACAGGGGCGGGAGTGGTCTTACTGAACGGTGGTGACGAAGGTGGTGGAGCTCACGTGCTCGCCCTGGGGGAGCTCGGCGTCCACTTTCCAGAGGAGGCGGGTGCCCGGAGGCAGGCCGGCGAGCGCGGACGCGGGCACCAGGAGCTGGGGCTCGCGCAGATCGTCGCCGCTGGCGATGGCCCGCAGGTCCTCGGTGCTGACCTCCACGTCATAGGTGGCGCCCGGGGTTTCCGGGGCCGACCAGCGGAGGAGGAACTGGTTGCGCGGCAGGGCTTGCCCTTCCTCGACGAGCGAGTGAATGGCGGTCTGCTCGCCGCGATAGGTGTAGTCCTGCTGATTGGCCTGCCGGGCCCACTGCACACCGAACACGCCAAGCGCCAGGACGGCCGCGGCGGCGAGACCCCAGTTGCGCAGGCGCTGGCCGGCGGAGAAGCGCTGCGCCGCCGGGATCACGTTCGACACCCCGGCCGCGGGCCGCTGCAGGGCCATGGCCAGGCGCCAGTCTTCCGCACAGGCGGCACAGCCCGCCATGTGCGTGACGATCGCCTGGATCTCCCGGGACGGCAGCTCGCCGCGGACGGCTTCCCAGATCTTCTCCGGGGACGGGCAGGCCGCGGGCGCCGACGCGGGCTGCGGGACCGAGGCGAAGGCCCGCCGCAACTTGGCCAGCTCTCCTTCTTCCCTCTTGATCGGATTCATCGAACCACTCCTTTTTCATCAAGGCACCCGCGCAGGTCTGCCATCCCACGGTAGACGAGGTTCTCTGCCTTCTTCGTGCTCCAGGACATCAGCCGGCCGACTTCCGGGACGCTATGGCCTTGCAGGTTGAGCGTCACGGCGAGGCGGCGCGGCGTGACCAGATTTCCGAGACAGTCCTGGATAGCCCTCCCGACTTCTCGGGACACCGTGACACGTTCCGGATCCGGACTCTCTGCCACGGGGTCATATCTGGTTTCGGAGCTCTCGTCCTCCAAGGGAACCTCCTGTCGCCTGCGAAGGCGCCGGATTTCATCAATGACGGCGCTGTACGCGGCCTTCCTTAGGTAGAACGAGGAGAATTCGGCATTCCCCTCACGCTTGCGGTAGATCTCCACCACACGCATGAGGGCGACCTGGATGATGTCTTCGGAGCGGTCCGACATCCACCGGGGGCAGGTCTGGGCGACGGCGCGCTTCAAGTCGTCGCGCAGGGCGACCAGGTCGAGCTCGCCTGGTAAGGGAGATACGTTGCCAGTGGATGGATGGTTTCGGGTATCGGGCGTCACCATGGACCTCGCCTAGGCATTTATAGCGCAAAAGGACAGTGGCTGCCCCACCCCGCGGTCATCTCCCGGGGAAGAGGGGCTCACTCCGCCCGCAGAACCACGAGAGGATCGACCCGGGTGGCCCGGCGGGCGGGAAGCACGCTCGCCAGCAGAGCCACGGCGATGAGCAGCAGCGGCACGACCGCGAAGGTGAGGACGTCTGTCGGTTCGACGTTATACAGCAGATCGCCCAGCCAGCCGGTGGCGGCGACGGCCGCCGCGCCCGCGAGCCCCATGGCGAGACCGGCCAGGGTCAGCCCGAGCCCCTGCCGCAGCACCAGGCGCAGCACGTGCCGCCGGTCCGCGCCCAGGGCCATGCGGATGCCGATCTCCTGGCCACGCTGCGCCACCGAGTAGGCGATGACGCCGTAGAGCCCCACCGCCGCGAGCGCGAGGGCGAGCCCCGCGAAGAGGGACAGGATCAGCGTGCGCAGGCGCGGCTGGGCCACCGATTCGTCGATCTCCCGCTCCAGGGTCGTCAGGTTCGCGACGGGCAGAGTGGGATCCACGGAGCGCACCGCCTCGGCCACCGGCCGGGCGAGCTGCAGCGGGTCGGTTGATCCCATGCCCCTCTCCCCACGGGGAGAGGGAGCACCCGCGGTCCGCAGGACGACGTCCATGGCCCAGTGCGGGTCTTGCAGGAAGGGGACGTAGAGGTCCGGCCGCACCGACTCGATCTCGCGGTAGCGGGCGTCGCCCACCACCCCGACCACGGTGAGCCAGGGGAAGTCCTTCTCCGCGGCGCGCCCCCAGCGCAGGCGCTTTCCGAGCGGGTCCTGCCCCGGCCAGAAGCGCTCCGCCGTTGACTTGTTGACGATCACCACCTTCTGGGACTCGGGCGTGTCGGTCCACGTGAAATCCCGCCCCTGAAGGATCGGGATGCCCAGGGTCGCGAAGTAGCCGGGGCTGACCCGCTCGTGGTTCGAGGTGGGGTTGGTCGCCTGCTGGTGCGGCGTCTGTCCTTCGACCGTAAAGTCGTAGTCCCAGCCGATGGGGCCGGAGAGCGGACGCAGGAGGACGAGGCTCGCGTTCTCCACGTTGGGCAGGGCCTGGACCCGTTCGAGCATGGAAGTGAACAGGCTGGCCCAGTCGTGCTTCTCGGGGTAGTTGTTGGCGGTGAGGGTCAGGCGGAAGGTGAGGAGGTTCTTCGGCCGGAAGCCCAGGTCCGTGCTCTGGAGCTCGGCGAAGCTGCGGAGGACCAGGCCGGCCATGACCAGGACGACCAGCGCCAGGGCCACCTCGCCGGCTACGAGAAGGCTGCGCAGGCGGCTCGTGTGGCGGCTCGCCGAGGATTTGCCGCCCTCCTTGAGCGCCGCGGTCAGATTCGGGCTCGCCGTCTGGAGGGCCGGGGCCAGGCCGAAGAGGCCGGCGGTGGCGAGCGCGGCGAGGAGGCAGAAGCCGATCACCCGCTCGTCGAGCCCCACCTGGTCGAGGCGCGGGATGTCCGCCGGGCCGATCGCTTCGAGGACGCGCAACCCCGCCCAAGCGAGGAGGAGACCCACGCCGGCCGCGAGGAGGGCGAGGAGCAGGCTCTCCGTCAAGAGTTGGCGGACGAGCCGGGCCCGCGGTGCGCCGAGGGCCGTGCGGATGGCGGTCTCCTTCTGCCGGCTCGCGGCCCGCGCCAGGAGGAGGCCCGCGACGTTGGCGCAGGCGATGAGGAGGAGGAGCGCCACCGCACCCAGCAGGAGGAGAAGGGCTGGCCGGGTGTCCCCGAGGATCTCGTGGGTGAGCGGCAGGACCATCGAGGTGTAGTCCTGGTTCGTCAGCGGGCGCTCCTGCTCCATGCGGGCCGAGACGCGGAGCAGGTCCTGCCGCGCCTGCTCCAGGCTGGCGCCGGGCTTCAGGCGGCCGACGGCGTGAAAGATCCTCAGGTCGCGCAGCCCGGGCGAGGCGTAGATGCCGGCGAGGGTGGACCACATCTCGGCGTCGTCGGGATAGTGGAAGTCGCGCGGCATGACACCCACGATCGTGTGGGGATCGCCGTCGAGGAGGACCTGCCCGCCGACCATCTTCGGATCGGAGCCGAAGTGGCGCTGCCAGAAGCCGTGGCTCAGGACGATGACGTTGGTGCCGGGCTTGTCTTCCTGGCCGGGCAGGAAGGTGCGGCCGAGCAGGGCCTTGGCGCCGAGGAGCTGAAAGAAATTGTCGGAGGCCAGGCGCGCCCGCACGTGGAGGGGCTCGCCCAGGCCGGTCATCGCCACGTCGGAGTCGTTGGTGGTGACGAGGGCCAGGTCCGAGAGGACCTGGTTGTGATCGCGCCAGCCGGTGTAGTCCTCGATGGAGATCTCGACGAAGCGCTGTCCACGCGGCTGGACCTCGCCCCAGACGGAGATCAGCCGATCCTGATCCTGGAAGGGCAGCGGGCGGAGCAGGATGGCGTCGACCATGCTGAAGATCGCCGTGGCCGCACCGATGCCGAGCCCGAGCGTGAGCACGGCCGCCAGGGTGAACCCGGGGTTCTTGAGCGCCTGGCGCCAGGCGAGGCGGAGATCGCGGGCGAGGTCTCCCATGGCGGGGCGGAATATATCAGGGGAGGGAGAGGGTCTCCGCCACCTCTGGCATTCGCACCACCGAGTAGTGATCCCCCGGCACCCGCACTACCTCAAGCTCCGGTGCCAGATCCTTCCATCCCAACGTCGCGTCGTGCGCCGCTTCCTCCGGACGGAGGAGGAGGACCCTGCCAGCGTAGGGGCCGCCGGCGTAGGCGCGCATCGCGGCATCGTTCGTCCGAAAGATCGCGAAGAGACGGCGCGCTTCGGTCGCGGCAAGGGGGAGGCCGTGGCGGTTGGCTTCGGCCAGGAGGAGATCGAGGCCGGCTTCGGGGTCGAGGCCGCGCACGGCGCCGGTCAGATCTGTGGAGAGGCGCAATCCGAGCCGCTCCGCCAGATCGGCGGCGAAGGCGAGGAGGAAGTCCGGCTCGGAGAGAGGCTCGCCGTAGTGGCCCGGGGCCACGGTGTCGATCAGGACCACCCGCTCGACGGGCTCGCCCGCCGCGGTGAGCTGGCGGGCCATCTCGAAGGCGATGAGCCCTCCCATGGACCAGCCGCCGAGGTGATAGGGACCGGCGGGCACGGCGCGGCGCAGCTCGGCCAGATAGCGCGCGGCCATGGCCTCGATCGTGGTCTCCTCGCCCGTCGACTCGAACGCGAGGACCGGTTGATCTGTTCCGAGATGGCCGGTGAGCGGGGCATAGCAGAGGGCATGGCCGCCGATCGGGTGGATGAGGACGAGGGGTGGGCGCGCGCCGCTCGGCTGGAAGGTGACGAGCGGGCCGGCGGTCGGAGCGGCTCCCTCCTCGCGCAGAACGGCGGCCAGCTCTTCCACCGTCGAGCGGCGGAAGAGGAGGGCGACCGGCAGGTCGCGGCTGAAGCGCTCGCGCACGCGGGCCATCAGGGCGGCGCCGAGCAGCGAGTGGCCTCCCAGATCGAAGAAGCTGTCGCGTACGCCGAGCGGCCGGACGTCGAGGACCTCCTCCCAGAGGTGGACCAGCTCCAGCTCGAGGAGGTCCCGCGGCGCGAGCCTCGCGGACTCTTCGAGCCGGACCGGCGCCGGGAGGGCACGGCGGTCCACCTTGCCGCTCGGCGTGAGCGGCAAGGCCTCCAAGGACACGAACGAGGAAGGGACCATGGGGCCGGGGAGGCGCTCGCGCAAGGCCGCGCGCAAGACGCCCGCCGGGCCGCCGCCCACGACGTAGGCCACCAGCCGGCGGTCGCCGGGACGGTCCTCGCGGACCAGGGCCGCGGCGTCCTGGACTTCCGCACAGGCGCGCAGCGCCGCCTCCACCTCGCCCAGCTCAATGCGGAACCCGCGCAGCTTCACCTGGTGGTCCGTCCGCCCGAGAAACTCCAGATCGCCGTCCGGCAGCCGGCGCGCCAGGTCGCCCGTGCGGTACATCCGTCCCCCGGGAACTTGGGAGAAGGGATCGGGGAGGAACCGCTCCGCCGTGAGGTCCGTCCGGCCGAGATAGCCGCGCGCCAGACCGCCGCCGGACAGGAACAGCTCGCCCGTCACGCCAGGGGGCACCAGCTCCCATCGAGGATCGAGCAGGACCGCGCGCGTCCCCGTGACCGGCCGGCCGATCGGCGCATTGCGGTTGCGTCTGTCGTGTGGTCCGATTTCGGCGAAGGTCGAGAAGATGGCCGACTCGGTCGGGCCATAGCCGTTGAGGATGCGGACCTCGGGGAGCGCGTGGGCGATGGCGGCGAGGAGCGGCTCGCGGATCGGCTCGGCGCCGACGATCAGACGGCGGAGGCGAGGAGGTGGGGAAGGGATGAGTGCCCCCGCGAGCATGGGCGGCACGTACGCCCCCTCGATCCCGCGCTCCGCCAGCCACGCGGCGAAGGCCGGGCCGTCCGGGCGGACCGTCACCGGCGGAATCTCCAACCGGCCGCCTCCCGCCAGCGCACCAAACACCTCGCAGATCGACACGTCGAAGCAGAGGCTCGTCCAGACGCTGCACGCGGCGCTTGGCGGCAGCGGCGCGCGCCGGAGGAGGTCGTCGACCAGGCGCACGGCTCCGGCGTGCGGACAGGCCACGCCCTTTGGCCGGCCCGTGGAGCCGGAGGTATAGAGGACGTAGGCGAGCGACTCGTCCAGGATCGGCAGGTACAAAGGGGCCGCGGAGCGAGCGGCGACGGCAGCGGCGTCGCGCGTCAGGTCGATCCGCGGAACATCCAGTTCCTCGAACGGATCGTCGATTCCACCCGGGACGATCAGGGCGGTCAGCCCGGCGTCCGCGGCCATGAAGCGCAGGCGGTCGATGGGATAGATCGGGTCGAGCGGCACGTAAGCGCCGCCGGCCTCCAGGATCGCGAGGAGCGAGATGATCGCGTCGATCGAGGTCGGGAGCCAGATCCCCACCCGCCCCTCGGGTTGCAGCCTCGAGGAAAGTAGATGGCGCGCCAGTCGCCGTGAGGCCTCGGCGACCTCACGGTACGAGCGGCTCTCCTCGCCTTCGACGAGCGCCGCGGCATTGGGAGTCCTCTCCGCCTGGGCGGCGAAGCGCTCGTGGAGAAGGCCGGCCGGCGGCAGGTACGGCTCCGTCTCGCCGAGGATCTCCTGGCGCTCGGCCGCGGAGAGCAGCGGCAGCGTGAGGGCCGGTGCTGTCGAGCCGGCCGCCGCGGCGCCGAGGAGGATCTCGAAGCGGTCGAGCATCCGGTCGATCGAGGCGGCGTCGAACAGCTCGGCGGAGTATTCGACGCCTGCGTTGAGGCCATCGCCCGTATCCAGGAGCGTCAGGTTCAGGTCGAGCTTGACCGCCACGACCTCGGGCAGGGCCGCATGGACCAGCAGCTCCGGCAGCTCGAGCGCCTCGCCGCGGGCCGCGATCTGGGCGCCGAACATCACCTGGAAGAGAGGCGAGCGGTCGAGGAGCCGCTCGGGTTGCAGCTCTTCCACCAGCCGCTCGAACGGGAGATCGGCATGGCTCTGCGCCGCGAGCACCGTCTCCCGAGCCCGGGCGAGGACCTCCCGGAACGCCGGCTCGCCCGCGAGGTCGGCCCGCAGCACCAGAGTGTTGATGAAGAATCCGATGAGCCCTTCGAGCTCCAGGCGGCTGCGGCCCGCGAAGGGAGTGCCGACGCAGAAGTCCTCCTGCTGGCTGTGACGGGCCAGGAGGACCTGGAAGGCCGCCAGGAGGGTGGTGAACAGCGTGCACCCCTCGCGGCGCCCGAGCGCCCGGACCGCTGCGGCCAGCTCCGGGCCGACGCGCCGCCAGCGCACCGCGCCGCGCGCGCTCTGCACCGGCGGGCGCGGCCGGTCGGTCGGCAGCTCCAGGGTGGGTGGCGCACCCGCGAGCTTCTCCTTCCAGTAGGCGAGCTGCCGGTCCAGGACGTCCCCCTGGAGCCAGCGGCGCTGCCAGACCGCATAGTCCGCGTACTGCACCGGCAGCGGCGGGAGCTGCGGGCGGGAGCCGCTGCGGAAGGCGGTGTACCCGAGGGCCAGCTCGCGGATCAACACGTCCGTGGACCAGCCGTCGCTCACGGCGTGGTGCGGCGTGGCGAGCAGGATGTGGTCGGCCGGGGCGAGGCGCAGAACCACCACGCGCAGGAGCGGCCCATTGATCAGATCGAACGGCTGGGCCGCAAGCAGGGCGAGGGCACGTCGCGTCGCGCCCTCGCGAAAGGCCTCCGGAAGAGCCGAGAGGTCGAAGAGCGGCAGGGGGACCGCTGTCGGGGGCGCGATCCGCTGGACCGGCCTGCCATCGACCTCAGGGAAGCTGGTCCGCAGCGTCTCGTGCCGGCGGACGACTTCGTTCAGGGCGGCGGCGAACGCCGGGATCTGGAGATCCCCCTGCAAAC
>DATFPH010000291.1:0-3739 GCA_035264905.1 Thermoanaerobaculia bacterium | reverse complement strand
CCCGGAGGAGCTGCCGTACGAGATCGAGCGGGCGGTCTGCGAGCAGGAGCCGGAGCGCCCCAGCCTGGCCCTGTTCCGGCCGGGTCCGCCGGGCGCGGAAGAGATCGCGCTCGTCCGCAGGACGCGCCCGTCCGCTCTCGCCGGCCGGCTGAGCGGCGACCTCGACAACGTCGTCCTGATGGCGCTGCGCAAGGAGCCCGACCGGCGGTATGGCTCCGCCGCCCAGCTCGCCCGCGATCTGGAGAAGCACCTCCAGAACCTCCCCGTCACCGCCCGTCCCGACACGCTGCCTTACCGGACGCGCAAATTCGTGCGCCGCCACCGGGCCGGGGCCGCGGCGTCGGCGGCCGTGGTCCTCCTCGTCGCGGGCTTCGTGGCGAGCCTGATCGCCCAGGGACGGCAGCTCGCCCAGGAGCGGGACAAGGCCCGCTACGCGCTGACCTTCCTCGTCGACACCTTCAAGCAGGCCGATCCGTATCAGACCAAGGGAGAGAAGCTCACGGCGCGCGAGATCCTCGACCAGGGAGCCGACCGCATCTCGCGGGAGCTTTCCGGACAGCCGGACGTGCAGGCAGCCGTGATGGACGCCATCGGCGAGGTCAACCTCGGCCTGGGGCGCTACGGCGAGGCGGAGCCGCTCCTGCATCGTTCCCTCACGCTGCGCCGCGAGGTCTTCGGACCTGGCTCCCTGGAAGTGGCGGAGAGCTTGGAGCACCTGGGCGCGCTCCGGAACGAGCGCTCCGACCGGACGGGAGCGGAGTCGCGCCTGCGCGAGGCTCTCGCCATCCGGCGGCGGCAGGGCGCCGGCGGGATCGCCCTGGCCAAGACCCTCAACCGGCTGGGCGACGTTCTGGTCACCGAAGGCGCTTCCCCCGAAGCCCTCGCGGAGAGCGAAGCGCTCCACCGGGAGGCGCTGGCCATCGCCCGCCGCGTGGAAGGGCCGGGTGGTCTCACCGTGGCGGAAACCATCTTCGCGCTGAGCAATCTGCGCAAGGTGGAGGGGAGCTACGCCGAGTCCGAGAGGCTCTTCCGCGAGGGCTTGACGATCGAGCGGGAGGCTCTGGGAGACCGGGATCCCCGGGTCTGGCGCGACCAGTCGTTTCTCGGGGAGGCTCTGATCGACGCGGGCAAGCTCAAGGAGGCGGAGGCCATGTTCCGCCGCTGCCTGACTGTGCAGAGAGGGATGCTCGGGCGTGAGCACCCGGACGTGGCGAGCTCGCTGAGCGGCCTTGCCGTGTCCATCCACCTCCAAGGCCGGTACCCCGAGGCGGAAGCTCTGGAGCGCGAGCTCCTGGCACTGGTCCGCGCGCAGTACGGGCCCATGCACTGGCGCGTGGCCCAGGTCCTGGTCAACCTGGCGGCGGATCTCGACGCACAGAGCAAAGGCCCCGAGGCGATCCTCCACTACCAGGAGGCGCTGGAGATCCGGCGCCGGACTCTCGGGGAGGGAGACCCGCTGGTTGCGCAGATCCTCCTGCTTCTCGCCGAGCTCCATCGCAATGACAGGCAGTACTCCAAAGGGTTGGAGCTCGCGCGGCAGGCCCTCGGGATCATCGAAAAAGCCGAGGGTCCGGACCATCCGCACGTGGCCTACGTGCTGCGGGAGATCGGACGAAACTACCTGATGCAGGAGCGCTTCGGGGAAGCCGAGCCTTACCTCCGCCGCTGCCTGGACATCCGGAGCAGGAAGCTCGAAGCCCGCCATCCCGATCTCGCCAAGGCACAGGTCGGACTGGCGAAATGCCTGATCGGGCAGGGCCGCCAGGCCGAGGCGGTGTCCCTGCTGCGGCAGGCGCGCACCACGTTCATCGCCGTCTACGGTCCACGCCACCAGCTCACCGTGGCGACGGGCGACCTGCTCGCCGAGATCGACGGCCTGCGGAGCAAACCGCAGGAGAGCCCGCGCTGAGGGTCCGCGCCTTGCAGGCACCGGCTGCATGGAAAAGCTCGATGTCGCCGTGATCGGAGCCGGCGTGGCCGGACTCGCCGCCGCCGACGCGCTCCGCCGCAAAGGGCTCGCCGTGGCGGTCTTCGAAGCGCGCGACCGCATCGGCGGGCGCATCCTGACGCTCCGGGACGCCCGGGTGCCGCTGCCCATCGAGCTCGGCGCCGAATTCGTCCATGGCGACGCCCCCGAGACCGGGCGCATCCTCCGCGAGGCCGGACGCCTCGCCGTCGAGGTCGAGGGCGAGGCCTGGGAGGCCGAGAACGGCCGTCTCCGGCCCGCCGAGAGCCAGTGGGCGCACATCGACCGCCTTTTCAAGAAGATCGACACGTCCGGTCCGGACCTCTCCTTCGCCGACTTCCTCGCCCGCCGCCCCGGCGGCAAGTCCCTCGCCCAGGCCCGTGAGGAGGCGTGCTTCTTCGTTCAAGGATTCCACGCCGCGGACGTCGGGCAGATCAGTGCCCATTCACTCGCCGGGACGGACAGCGGCGCGGCGCGCCATGCCGGCCGCGTGCTGGACGGCTACGACCAGGTCCCCGCCTGGCTGGCGAGAGACCTGGACAGCGCGCTCCGGCTCGGCTGCCCGGTGACCGAGATCGCCTGGGAGCCCGGCCAGGTCGAGCTGACCACGGGAGACGGGGATCGCATCCAGGCGCGGGCCGCGGTGGTGACCGTGCCGCTCGGAGTCCTCCAGGCGCCGCCGGACGCGCCCGGCGCGATCCGTTTCCGGCCCGAGCCGCCGCGCCTGCGGGAGACCCTCGACCTCCTCGCCATGGGGAGCGTCCTCCGCGTGGTCTTCTGGTTTCGCGAGGCCCCCTGGAGGAGCCACGACAGCCTCGACCGCCTGAGCTTCCTGTTCACCGCGGACGAGACCTTCCACGTCTGGTGGACGGCCCACCCGGTGCGAGCCCCCCTCGCCGTCGCCTGGTGCGGCGGCCCGCCGGCCGCCGAGCTCTCCGGCCGTCCCAAGGAAGAAATCGCCAGCCGCGCCCTCCGCGCCCTCGCCACCCAACTGGGCCTCCCCCGCCGCCGCGTCGAATCGCGCCTGGTCGACGTCTGGACCCACGACTGGCAGACCGACCCCTGGTCGCGAGGCGCCTACAGCTATCCGCGCGTCGGAGGCGCCGACGCCGCGCGCACCCTCGCCCGGCCGGTCAAGAAAACCCTGTTCTTCGCTGGAGAGGCCACGGCCGAAGCGAACGGGACCGTGGAAGGCGCCGTCACGGCAGGGCTGCGGGCGGCGCGGCAGGTGCTGGGGACATTGTAGGGATGACCGCGGAGGGTGGTGTCCTAGCACAAAACAAAGCTCCGGTCGAAGTGTCTGCCGGGAGCATAGGTGTTGGGGCGGCCAACGCCTGGTTCCGTGAACTGCAACGAGACTGATCGACGGATGGCATGATCGGTAAGACCGGCGTTCGGGTTAAGCCGAGGCGCCGCCTGGCCCCCTTGAGGCCGGCTATAAGCGGTTGGCCGCCCGCTTACCGTCATCCCCAATTGCCCTTCGGAGTCTTGTTGTGCTCCTCGGCATTCTTGTGCCCTACGTTCCTCTCTCTCTCGGCCGGCTTCGGCGTGCCGGTATCGCTGGAGTCGCGCCCCTTGGACCGATTGACGGCCGGATTCTCCTTCTGCTGCTTCCGCACATTCGGATTCTTGTCGGCGTTCTTTCCCATGATTCGCTCCTTCTGCTAGGAGACGTATGCAATGTGCATACCCAAGGGATCGGCGCTGTGGCGATCAGCCGGTAGAGGGCTCACGACCAGGTTCTCCTTGCAGCCGTTGGCCAGGACGTACCTC